>JALOOQ010000175.1 GCA_025454305.1 Cyanobium sp. Prado107 | reverse complement strand
GCAACGCCCTGGGATTCGCCGGGGCCATCGCCGCCGCCTACCTGATCGCCCAGAACACCGTGGGCCGGAGCAGGATCAGCGGAGACGAAGCCTGAGCCCCTGAGCCCCGCTCAGCTGCTGCCCAGCTGGCCGGGGCGGGAGCGGGAGCCGACCCCTTCGAGAGCCTCGAGCCTGCAGCGCAGCGAATCGGCAGGAAGACAGGCCGGCTCCTGTTCCGCTCTGGCGGTCTCGGCCCTGGCGGCGGCGGCCAGCAGGGCGGCCTCCTGGCGGGCGCGAACCTGGGCCCTCAGCTGATACAGGTTGGCCTCATAGAAGCGGCGCAGCTCCTCGTAGCGCTTCACGGGCTGGCCGTAGAAGCTGCGACCGGCCAGGGTGGGGAACGATGCCCACTCCGGCGCCAGGCGGTGGGCCAGTTCCGGGGTGAACTCGCCACGGTCGGCCAGGGCCAGGGCGCCGCGGCGCTGCACCAGATAGATGGCCGCCTGGTCCTGCACCTGGGGACCGAAGGCGTCAGGGCCGTGGGTGCGGAAGCCGAGGGAGCGGGTGACCATCGCCCAGGTGGGCGGCATGAACTGGTAGGCACCGGCCGCCGCGCTGGCGTAGCGGGCGCTGCGCACCACGCGATCGGGATGGCGGTCGAGCGACGGCATCAGACCACCGCCGAACATGATCCAGTAACCGCGGTCGTGGCCGTTGGCCCAGGTGCCCTCGGCGAAGCGGATGGTGTTGAGCAGGGCCCGGCGCTCCGGCGTGATCGCGAAGATGCGGGGAGCGGGCGGGGGCAGCGGCACCGACAGGGCGACGGAGGCGCCGGATGGGTCGTCCACATGCTGGGAGCTGGGCATCGCGTAGCCGGGAGCGGCCACCTGGGTGGCCGAGGCGGCGGGCGCCAGGGCCAGCACGGACACCGGGGTGGCGCCGAGCAGGCCGAGGATTGCTGTTGCTTTGGCGAAGTGAACCAAACCTGACAACAAAAAGGTTGCGCAGCAATTTGCCTAAAGGATGCCGCAACCGAGATTGAATATGTGCCAATCACACAAGTGTCTACCCGTATCAACAATCACGCCGAACAGTTGAAATCACCGCCAGCACAAGAAAGTTGGCGAGCAGAACAACAGAAACGCCGATCACGGGCGTTGAAATGATCGAATCTGCTGATCACTCCAGATCCGACCCCAGGGCCGCGATCGCCTCGGCCGCCTGGCGCGCCCCGTCCGCGGGCAGCGGGCCCCCCTGGGGCTCCAGCAGTGGCCGGTCCAGTTCCCAGTCGCCGCAGCGCATCTGCTCCTGGCTGAGCAGGCGGTGCCGGCCGTGCCGCTGCAGGTCGCGCTCCAGCACCGGCGCCTCGGCAAAGCCGGCACGATGCACCAGATGGATCCCCACCCCGTAGCGCATGGCCTCGCAGAAGCTGCTGTAGCCGGGCTTGGTGATCAGCCGGCCGCAGTGGCCCATCAGCTCCAGGGGCCGCACAGCCGCCGGCAGCTGCCGCCCGTTGGCGGCCTGAGCCAGGGCGGGATCGTGGCCAAGAAAGAGGTGCTCGGGCCAGCGGGCCAGCAGCGCCGAATCGAGGTCCAGCCCCAGACCACCGAAACTGATCAGCACGTTGCGGTCGCGTCCGGGGTGCAGCCCCAGCTCCCGGTCCAGGACGGCCCCGTCGAGGCGCGGCTCGCCAGCGGTGAGGCCGATGCGCAGTTCCGGCACACCCCAGGGCATCGGCAGCGAGAGGGGGCAGTGCAGCAGCAGCTGCCCACGGCCATAGAGGCTGCGGCTGCGCTGCACCCAGGCGGCGAAGGGAGCGCCGAAGGGCTCGTAGATGGCGTCCCAGCCGAAGCTGGCCAGCCACACCAGCGGCGCCGCGAGCCCCTCGGCCAGGAGCGCCGCCGCCGGGGGCACATCGCCCAGCACCAGCACCGGCCCGCCCTGGGCGCGCAGCCAGGCCAGCTCCCGCTCCAGCTGGGCCGGCAGCTGCCGCTCCAGGGTCTCCAGGGCGGCGAGGGTGGCGGCGGGGTCGCAGCCGAGGGCGTCGACCTGCACGACTCCCACATCCCAGCGGCAGGGGCGGTGCTGGTAGGGCACCGGACCGAAGGCGGTGGCCAGGAAGCTGGGCGGCAGGCCGGTGGAGAGCACCAGCCGCCAGTGGGGCCGCAGACGGTGCAGCAGCGTGAGCACCGCGGCGGTGCGGGAGCCGTGGCCGAAACCATGGCTGCTGATGCAGGCGACGATCAGCACGGCTGAACCGCGACAAGGCTGGCCGGCGCCGGACGGTCGCCGCGGTGCACGGTCTCTTCGTAGAGGAGCCGCCCCTGGCGGTCGAACCAGCGGTGGCTGGCGCGCAGCACCCGTGCCCGCTGCGGATCGCTCACCTCCAGTTCCACCCAGCTGAAATGCCGCAGCTCCCGGCCGGCGGGGTCACGGCCATGGCGGGGCACGCTCGCCGCGTTGAGGTACACAGTGCCGCTGCGGTCCACGCAGAGGCTGCGGCGCAGACCGAGACCGCGCCTGAGCTGATGGTGCATGTGGCCGAACACCACCAGCGGCAGCGGACGCAGCGCCTGGATGCGGCGGATGGCCAGGGCCAGGTCCTGATCGCCCCAGTCGCAGGCGGGCTTCTTCCAGTCGCGGCCGCAGGGATCGGCGGCCTCGCTGCCCAGCCCGGCCGGGCCGCAATGGGCCAGCAGCACCAGCGGCAGGCCGGGGTCGGCGCGGCGCGCCGCCGCCGTGATCCGTTCGGCTGACTCCTCGAGGGTGAGCGGTCCGAAGGCCGCCTTCACGGCACGCGAGAGCTGGAACCCCCCACCGGCCGTGCCGGGGCGGGCACCCACCACCGCCAGCCCGGGGGGGTGCAGCTGGCGCAGGCCCCAGCCGCAGTGCAGCTCGCCCAGACCGTCGAGCTGACGCTGCAGGGTGCGGCCGGAGGGATCCCGGCCCGCGTCGTGGTTGCCGAGGATGCAGGCGGTGGGCAGCTCCAGGCGCCGCAGCAGGGCGGGGATGCGCGGCTGGCCGTCGCTGAGATCGCCCACCACCAGCAGCGCGTCCGGTGCGACACGAGCGAGCACGGCGGCATCGCTCTCATCCCAGGCGCCGTGCGGATCTCCCACCACCGCCAGGCGCTGGACCGTCATGCACCCCTGCCTAGGCTTGACCATCCTGCCCCGTTGAGGACCGCGGTTGGTTTTCGCAGCCACCCAGAACACAGGCGCCGGTAACGGAGCCAGCCCGCACCGCCATCCCCCACGCCATCCTCAGGAGCTGCGTGCCGGAATCGAGCGGCTGCGGCGCGAGCGCAACGCCGTGATCCTGGCCCACTACTACCAGGACGACGCCATCCAGGACATCGCCGACTTCATCGGCGACTCGCTGGAACTGGCCCGCAAGGCGGCCGCAACGGACGCCGACGTGATCGTGTTCTGCGGCGTGCACTTCATGGCCGAGACGGCCAAGATCCTCAATCCCTCCAAGACGGTGCTGCTGCCGGATCTGGCGGCCGGCTGCTCCCTGGCCGACGCCTGCCCGGCGGACGCCTTCGCGGCCTTCCGGGCCGAGCACCCAGAGCACATCACCGTGAGCTACATCAACTGCTCGGCGGCGGTGAAGGCCCAGAGCGACCTGATCTGCACCAGCAGCAATGCCGTGGACCTGGTGCGGCAGCTGCCGGACGACCGGCCGATCCTGTTCGGCCCGGACGAGAACCTGGGCCGCTGGGTGCAGGCCCAGAGCGGCCGCCCCCTCACGCTCTGGCCCGGCAGCTGCCAGGTGCATGTGGCCTTCAGCGAGCAGGCGCTGCTGCAACTCCAGCTGGAGCACCCGGACGCGGAAGTGCTGGCCCACCCCGAATGCCAGCAGCACCTGCTCGAGCTGGCCGACTTCATCGGCTCCACCAGCAAGCTGCTCCACCGCGCCGAGGAGAGCGACGCGGACAGCTTCATCGTGCTCACCGAGCCGGGGATCCTGCACCAGATGCGCCTGAAGGTGCCCCACAAGCGGTTCTTCGACGTGCCGGGCGCCGACGGCTGCAGCTGCAACGCCTGCCCCTACATGCGCCTCAACACCCTGGAGAAGCTGTGGCAGTGCCTTGAACGGATGGAGCCTGCGATCGAGATGGACGAGGAGCTGCGCGTCAGGGCGCTGGCGCCGATCCAGAGGATGCTGGAGATGAGCCGGTAGCCAGCCTGTTGCGGTCTGCGAAGCGGCGTGTGACGAAGTCATGCGATGCGGGAGGCGGTAGTCCTCGCTGCCAACACCCCTTTAGATTTCCTTTAGAAACACCCGAGATGGGTCTTTCGCGTGGGGGTTGTTCGCATGGGGCTTTCCGGTCTGCCGACGCTGCTGGCCCTGGCGGGGTTGGCAGGTCTGGCGGGGCTCACGCTCATCGAGGTGGCCCTGGGCGCGGGGGTGCTCTGAGGTGATGGGGACCCAGCGATGAGCGAGCCATCGCTGAGGCTGCCGCCGGGCGCGGTGGTGGTCACCGGAGCCGGCCGGGGACTGGGAAAGGATCTGGTGCAGCTGCTGCTGGCCGAGGGGCGGGAGGTGGTCGCGGTGGTGCGGCGGCCAGGACTGGTGGACTCGATGGGACAGGCCGAAGGACTGCGGG
>JALOOQ010000039.1 GCA_025454305.1 Cyanobium sp. Prado107 | reverse complement strand
CAGCTGCCAGTAGCCGGTGGGGGTTTCCGGGGAGGGGAAGTTGAGGTTGTCGGTGATCGCCAGGGGCTCGGCGCCCACGCAGCTGAGGTTGCGGGCGGCTTCGGCCACCGCCGCCATGCCGCCGCGCTCGGGATCAAGGGCCACCCAGCGGTTGGGGCAGTCCACCACCGCGGCCACACCGCGGCCGGCGGCCTGCAGAGAGCCCTCGCCCTGCTGGGGCCGCAGCCGCACCACGGCCGCATCGGCACCGCCGGGGGGCACCACGGTGTTGGCCTGCACCTGGTGGTCGTACTGGCGGTACACCCAGCGCTTGGAAGCGATGGTGGGGTCGTCGAGCAGCGCCAGCAGGGCCTGGTTCCAGGCGGTGAGCTGACCGGCGCTGGGACCGCTGGCGGGGGTGATGCCCGCAGCCGTGGGCCTCGCTCCAGCGCCAGTGGGCCTGGATGTCGGCCGGCGGTTCGCTGATCAGCTCGTGGTGGTTGATCGGCGTGTCGTCGGCCAGGGCGCTGGCGGGCACCTCGGCGGCCACCTCGCCCTTCTGCAGCACGCGCACCACGTTCTCCTCCAGCACCCGGCCCACCACGGCCGCCTGCAGGCCCCAGCGGGTGAAACGGGCCATCAGGTCCTGTTCGCGGCCGGGCTTCACCACGAACAGCATCCGCTCCTGGGATTCGCTGAGCAGGAACTCGTAGGCGGTCATGCCGGCCTCGCGGGCCGGCACCCGGTCGAGATCGAGCTCGATGCCCAGGCCCCCCTTGGCGGCCATCTCCGAGCAGCTGCAGGTGAGACCGGCGGCGCCCATGTCCTGGGCGGCCACCACATCACCGCTCTGGAAGGCCTCCAGGCAGGCCTCGATCAGGCCCTTCTCCAGAAAGGGATCACCCACCTGCACGGCCGGGCGGTCGTCAAGGGAGGCCTCGCTGAGCTCGGCCGAGGCGAAGCTGGCGCCGCCCATGCCATCGCGGCCGGTGGTGCTGCCCACGTAGACCACCGGATAGCCCACGCCACGGGCGCCGGCGCAGACGATCTCCTCGGTCTCCATCAGCCCCAGGGCCATGGCGTTGACCAGCGGGTTGCCGGAGTAGCTGGGGTCGAACGCCACCTCACCGCCCACGGTGGGCACGCCCACGCAGTTGCCGTAGTGGGCGATGCCGGCCACCACACCCTCCATCAGGCCCACGTTGCGCTCGTCCTCCAGGGGCCCGAAGCGCAGGGCGTTGAGCAGGGCGATGGGCCGGGCGCCCATGGTGAAGATGTCGCGCAGGATGCCGCCCACACCGGTGGCCGCGCCCTGGAACGGCTCCACCGCCGAGGGGTGGTTGTGGCTCTCGATCTTGAAGGCCAGGCGCTGGCCCTCGCCCAGGTCGACCACGCCGGCATTCTCGCCGGGGCCCACCAGGATGCGCGGACCGCTGGTGGGGAAGCCCTGCAGCAGCGGTCGTGAGTTGCGGTAGCAGCAGTGCTCCGACCACATCACCCCGAACATGCCCAGCTCGGCCCGGTTGGGGGCGCGGCCCAGGCGGTGGCAGATCTCCTCGTAGTCGGCCTGGCTGAGGTTCTCCTTCTTGAGCGCCTCGGCGACGGGGTAATCGGGGGCCGGGAAGTCGGGAGTGGCGGTGTGGGGAGCTGCAACCACGGCCGGCTGTTCAGATCCGTCCAGTGTGGCCGAGCAGGCCGCGGCGGGGTTCGGCTTCAGACCCAGGGGTCCTCCTCGTCATCACGCCCCGGACCGCCACGCCCCTTGCCCTGACGGGTCGGCTCCCAGTCCCAGTCGTCCTCATCCCAGGGCTCCGGACCGGCAGGCTCGTACTCCTGATCCCGCAACGCGCCCTCATCGGAGACGACGTCACCGGCCTCGACATCACCGGACGCGAGGTCGCCAGCCTCGAAGTCGCCGCGGCCCCCGTGATCCAGATGCTCATCGTCCGCCGTCCAGATGCGCCGCAGCGGCTCGCTCCCTTCCCAGGGGGGGTCCTCCAGCCAGCCCTCCACCCGCGACTCCAGCTGTTCGCCAGCCATCTGCATCTGCTCCCGCCAGCGGCGCGAACGCCGCAGCAGGTCCTGACGCACGCTGGCACGGGCCAGGGGCAGATCGTCCAGCCCTGTCAGTCCCGTGGACACCAGCCCGGGCTGCTGATCGACGATCCGATCGGGACTGAGACGCCAGCGGCTGCTGCCGGGCAGGCGCGGATCGCTGCGGCTCACCAGGTAGTGGCGGATGGCACCGCTGCGCAGGTCGATGGCGGCATCGGCCACCGTGCCGATCGGCTGCCCGTCGCGATCCAGGAGGGCGGCATCGATGAGGGTGGGCAGGCGCTCGATGGTGGCCTGATCGGTGTCGGCCGGCTGTCCCTTCACCAGAGCCTCCAGCTCCATCAGGCCGGCGAGCTGGTTGAGACGCCACACCAGGCGCCGGCTGCCGAACATCGAGGGGCGGCTGGCCCAGCCGAGCACGCGGTGAACCGGCGGATGCATCCACACCGCCACACCGCTGCCCCGCTCCAGGCCCTCCTGATCGCGCACGCGGCGCTTCAGCAGATCGCTGAGCAGCAGCTGCCCGGGAAGTGCCAAGGGTTCAGACGCGGATCTGAACCGGCATCACCAGATAGGTGAAGTCGGACTCATCCAGCGGTCGCAACACCGCGGGCGTGGTGGGTGCGTTGCACTGCAGCAGCACCTGATCCGAACCCATCGCCTTGAGTCCATCGAGCAGGTAGCGCACATTGAAGGCGATCTGGACCGGTTCTCCCTCGATCTCGGCGGCGACGGCCTCGGAGCCCCGGCCCACATCCTGGGCATCGGCCTGCACCTGCAGCTGGCCGCCGCCGGCTTCGGTGCTGAGCTTGACCACGTTGTTGTGCTGATCGGCCAGCACCGCCACCCGCTCCAGCGCGGCCACCAGGGCGCGCCGATCGACACTGATGGTGCGGCTGAAGCTCTCGGGGATGAGCTGGCGGTAGTTGGGGTAGGTGCCATCCAGACTGCGGCTGGTGAGCACCTGGTCAGCCCAGAGGAACACCACCTGGCCCCGCTCGCAGAAGAGGCTCAGGGGCTCGCTGGAGTGGCGGCCGGAGAGCAGGCGCTCCAGTTCACGCAGGGAGCGGGCGGGCACGGTGACGGCAAAGGGCTCCTCATCGGCGGCCGCGGCGGGCGTCTCCCCTCCCTGCACCAGGCGCAGCACGGCGAGCCGGTGCCCATCGGTGGCGGCACACTCGAGCGCCTCACCCTCCAGCCGCAGGTGCACACCCGTGAGCAGCTGCTTGGCCTCGTCGCCGCTGCTGGCGAACAGGGTGGCCCGCAGTCCCTTCACCAGGGCCTCGGCCTCCAGACGGATGGGCTGGCCGGTCTGCACCAGGGGCAGATCCGGAAAATCCTCGGCGGGCATGCCGCGCATCTGGTAGGAGCCGGAGAGGCTGGTGAGCTCCACCTGCTCTCCGGCCTCGGGGCAGTGCAGACCGATGGGGCTGTCCGCGGAGAGGCGCGAGACGATCTCACCGAAGAGACGGGCCGGCAGGGTGATGGCGCCGCTGGCTTCCACCTCGGCGGGGAGGCTGGTCTGGATGCCGAGGCTGAGGTCGAAGCCGGTGAGGCTGAGACGACCGGTGCCTGCGTCAGCGGTGAGCAGCACGTTGGCCAGCACCGGATGGGTGGGGCGTGCGGCCACGGCGCGGCTCACCAGCTGGAGGCTGGCGCTGAGTTCCGACTGGGAGCAGACCAGCTTCATGGCGGGAGCGGTGAGGCCGGAAGGGCACCGGTGCGGGGTTGGGCCACCACGCTTCCACAGGGCGGCGGAATCCGCAACGCCGGTGATCCGCCCGTCCCACCGCTCGTCTATGGATCAGAAAGGGAGTGAAAACCAAGAAATTAGAACCGCCGTAGAAGGGACTGTGGGAATCGGGGAAAACCGGCCGGATCCCGCTGGGGACGGCCCGTCGCCAGGCGCCAGGTCTGCGGAATGGACCTGAGGGAATGAGGAGAACGGGCCGTTTTCCACTCTTTCCCGCCTCCGGGGAAAAGTCCGGGACTCCCATGGCTGCCGCCGGCTCTCCGCTCTCCCCGGCATCGACGGCTGTTTTCCTCTCCTTCTCCGCAGGCACTTTGTGCACCGGCCCATGCCGGAGGGTCCCCACGGCTGCCCATCAAAAAGCCCCCTGGCGCCGGGCCGGGGGGCGTGTCGGTGAAGCTTCGAACCGATCCGGCGGGATCAGAACCCCATCACCTCGGCCACCCTGCCGGTATCGGCCTCGAGGCCGGTGTGGAAGCGGGCTTCGTTGTGCTCAATGGCGGTGGCGGGGTCCTTGAGGCCGTTGCCGGTGAGCACGCACACCACCGTGGCTCCGGCCGGCACCTCGTCCCGGCGCTTGAGCAGACCGGCCACGGAGGCGGCGCTGGCGGGTTCGCAGAACACCCCCTCCTGACTGCCGAGGAGCTTGTAGGCCTCGATGATCTCGGCGTCGGTCACGGCCGCGAACTCGCCGCCGCTCTCGCGGCGGACGGCCAGGGCCTTGTCCCGGTTCACGGGGTTGCCGATGCGGATGGCGGTGGCGATCGTGTCGGGCTGCTCCACCGTGTGGCCCAGCACCAGCGGTGCCGAGCCGGCGGCCTGGAAGCCCATCATGCGGGGCACCGTGCGGCAGTGACCGGCGTCGCGGTACTCGTTGAAGCCCATCCAGTAGGCACTGATGTTGCCGGCGTTGCCCACGGGGATGCACAGCCAGTCGGGGGCCTCTCCGAGCGCGTCCACCACCTCGAACGCCGCGGTCTTCTGACCCTGGAGCCGGTAGGGGTTCACCGAGTTCACCAGGGTGACCGGATACTGCTCCGCCACCTCCTGCACGATCGCCAGGGCCCGGTCGAAGTTGCCCTGGATGGCGATCACCTCGGCGCCGTAGAGAAGCGCCTGGGCCAGCTTGCCCTGGGCCACGTAGCCATCCGGGATGAGCACGAAGGCACGCATGCCGCCGCGCCGCGCGTAGGCGGCGGCGGCGGCCGAGGTGTTGCCGGTGCTGGCGCAGATCACGGCCTCCGAACCGGCCTCCCTGGCCTTGGAGATGGCCATGGTCATGCCCCGGTCCTTGAAGGAGCCGGTGGGGTTGAGGCCGTCGTATTTGAGGAAGACCCTGACCTGGTTGCCCACCCGCTCGGCGATGGACGGTGCCGGAATCAGCGGCGTGGCCCCCTCCCGCAGGCTGATCACCGGTGTGCGCTCGCTCACCGGCAGCCAGCGCCGGTAGGCCTCGATCAGCCCCGGCCAGTCCTGCAGGGTGGGCTGGGCGCTGCCGGGTCCCAAGCCCAGACGCCGCAGGGATTGGAGCAGGGGCAAGGAGGGGTGGACGACTGGCTTGAATCTAGTTCTCGGCTCCGTTGTTCCCGCGCAGGCCGTCGAGGGGGGATTCGGAGAAGAAGCGCACCAGCTCTGTGACTGAACTGGCCCGCTGCACCAGGGCCAGGAGGTTGGGGATGTTCACCTCCAGTTCCTGGGTGGGATAGGCCTGAAGGAAGGAGATCGCCGAGAGCTCGCCGTTGCCTTCCGCCAGGCCCATCACGATCGCCGAGCGCAGGGCCGGAACCCCGGCCCCGGGGGCCTTGAGGGGGTGGAAGATCTGGGCCATCCGCTCCAGCAGGGCCTCACCGATGCGGGTGTTGAGGAGACGGCTCACCAGCGTCACCGGCAGACTGAGCGACTGGTTCAGCAGCGCCGACACCTCCTCCGGGTTCTGGTTGCTGAAGCGGAGCACGTCAGCGAGCAGTCCCTGTGCCTGGCCGCCCTCCGCGAGCAGCACCAGGTCGCTCACGGGGATCGAGCGGCGGAAGCCGCCGCTCACGAAGACGAGGTTCTCGGCGGCCTGGGCAGCCGGCCCGGCAAGGCTGAGGCCCAGCCCGAGAACACAGGCCAGCAGACGCTGGCGACGGCGGAGTGAGGTCATGGCGCAACCCTAGGGAGAATTCAGGCGCTGGCCACCACCTGCCTGGGGCGCAGGGAGGGATCGACGAGCACATCGCGCAGCAGCCGCACCACCCCCCGCTCGGCCAGCCCCCGGGCCACTTCCAGCCCCATCCGTCGCAGCTCCCGTTCCCCCAGCAGCCGCGGCAGCCGCTTCACCAGCAGCCGGGGCTCGAAGCCCGGCAGGGCCCGCAGGATCGCCACCAGCTGCCGGATCG
Organism: Cyanobium sp. Prado107; assembly: GCA_025454305.1. GTDB lineage: Bacteria > Cyanobacteriota > Cyanobacteriia > PCC-6307 > Cyanobiaceae > NIES-981. The sequence continues at coordinate 23,346 of JALOOQ010000039.1, read as the reverse complement.
GTTCGAGGCTGAGCAGCACCTCGTCGGCATCCTCGGCCTGCCGGCGGCGCAGTCCGGGGGGTTGCAGCCGTTCCGGCAGGCGCTTGCCGAGCCGCAGGGTGGTGTGCCACGCCAGGGCGTCCACACGGCTGATCACCGCGTCCACCAGCTGGCGGCGCAGCAGGCCTCCGTTGGCCGAGAAGAGGAAATCCAGCACCTGATCGAGCAGGCCGTCGAGATCCAGCTGTGATCCCTGGGCCGCGCTGGCGATCAGGTTGTCGAGCCGCTGCCAGCGGAACACCTCGCCGTCGAAGAGCATCTCCTTCAGGCTCTGGCGCAGGCTGGGATCGGGGTCTTCCATCAGCCGGCGGGCGAAGTAGGGATAGGCGGCGCCGAGGATCTTGAAGTCGGGATCCACGCTCAGGGCGATCCCCTCCAGGGTCACCAGGGAGCGGATGATCAGGGCGTAGTAGGGCGGCACCTGGAAGGGGAAGCGGTACATCACCCCGCTCAGGTCGTCGGTGACGGCCTTGAAGTCCATGCGGCTGACGCCCATCTCCAGGGCCTGGCCGAACACGTTCTCGAAGGCCGGCACGATCGGCTCGAGATTCACGTCCTCGGCCAGGAAGCCGAGGCTCACGAAATCCTTGGAGAGCTTGCCGAAGTTGCGGTTCACCAGGTGCACCACCGCCTGGATCAGGCCGGTGCGGGCCTCCCGGCTCACCTCGCTCATCATGCCGAAATCCAGGTAGGCCAGCCGTCCGTCGTCGAGGGCCAGCAGGTTGCCGGGATGGGGGTCGGCATGGAAGAAACCATGCTCCAGCAACTGCTCGAGGCTGCAGTTCACACCCACCTGCACCAGGTCGTCGGGATCGACGCCCAGGGCCCGCACCGCGTCGAGGTTGGTCAGCTTGACGCCGTCGATCCACTCCATCGTCAGCACCCGGCGGCTGGTGGCCTCGTGGTGGATGCGGGGCACGGCGATGCGGGGATTGTGGGCATGCAGTTCTGCGAAGCGTTCGGCATTGCCGGCCTCGTTGAGGTAGTCCATCTCCTCGAACACCCGCGTGCCCAGCTCGTCGATCAGGGCCACCAGATCGCTGCGGATGAGCCGCACGTTGCGGTTCAGCCAGGCGGCGAGGTTGCGCACGATGTAGAGGTCGAGGGTGATCTGCTCCCGCAGGCCCGGCCGCTGCACCTTCACCGCCACCCGCTCGCCGCTGCGCAGCACACCCCGGTGCACCTGGCCCAGGGACGCGGCCGAGATCGGCTCGCGCTCCAGCTCGGCGAAGAACTCGCCAACGGGGGCTCCCAGGTCCTCCTCGATGCAGGCCATGGCCAGCGCCGGGTCGAAGCCCGGCAGCTGGTCCTGCAGCTGGGCCAGTTCCTCCAGCAGCACCGGCGGCACGATGTCCGGCCGGGTGGAGAGGGCCTGGCCGGCCTTGATGAAGGCCGGCCCCAGGGACGCCACCAGATCGGCGGCCTCCCTGGCGCGGGCGCGGGCCCGCCTGGGGCTGCGCAGCCGCCGCGTCACCCAGTCGAAGCCCACCACCAGCAGGTAGAGGCTGATGGGCACCAGGGTCTGCCACAGGCGCCGGAGCAGCCGTTCCGGGTGGCCGGCATAGATGCGGGTGATCGCCGCCGGGTCGTAGTGGAGCAGCCCGGAGGCCTCGATGAAGTCGGCCAGCTGGCCAGCGTCGGGCGCCGCCGCCGTGGGCACTGCCGGCTGCACCGCCGCCCGCATGGCGGCCGCGGCGGCTTCCAGGGCGGTGGCCTCAGTGGCACGGGGTTCGGTGGCCGCCGCTTCGGCACCCACCGCCTCCGCCGGCGGCCCGTCTGGGCCAGCGGCGGCAGGGGATGCGGAGATGGAGGCGGGGGGGCTGCTCACCATGGCGTTCGCGGGTCGCAGGGGCTGAGATCGGGGCCTGGGTGGCGGCGGGGCCGTGGGCACGGGCAGGCGGCGCCCGTTGACCCCCCGATGGATCCCCCTTCTAAACGACGGAAACTGCCGCTACGGTCGCTGCGTACACCTGTTCTATTCCGCAGCGGCCGTGCTCACCGGACTGCGCCTGGAGAACATCGCCCTGATCGAGCGGCTCGAGCTCGACTTTCAGGGGGGCTTCACGGTGCTCACCGGCGAGACCGGCGCGGGCAAGTCGATCCTGCTCGATGCCCTCGACGTTCTCCTCGGTGGCGCCCAGGCCGGCGGCGGCGCGCGCCTGCTGCGCCAGGGCTGCTCCCAGGCTCGCATCGAGGCCGGTTTCACCCTCACACCACCACTCCAGGCCTGGCTGGCGGAACAGGAGCTGGAGGGCGACGACGAGCTGCTGCTCAGTCGCGAGTGGCGGTTGGGCGATGGCCGCCTCAGCAGCCGCCATCGCCTCAACGGGGTGGTCGTGAACCGCGCCCAGATCCAGGACCTGCGCCCCCTGCTGCTCGATCTCACCGTGCAGGGCCAGACCCAGCAGCTGGCCCGCCCCGGCGAGCAGCGCCGCTGGCTCGACCGCTTCGGCGGCGAGAGCGTGCAGCGCTGCCTGGTGCCGGCGGTGGAGGCCTGGCGCGCCTGGGTCCGGGCCCGCGACGCCCTGGACCAGGCCAGCGCCCGCTGGCAGGAACTGGAGCGCGAGCGGCAGAGCCGGGAGCAGCTGCTGGCCGATCTGGAGGCGGCCGCTCTTCAGGACCCGCTGGAGCGGCTGCATCTGCAGCAGGAGCAGGACCGGCTCTCTCACGGGGTGCGCCTGCAGGAGGGCGTGATGACCCTGCTGGGCCGGCTGCAGGAGGGGGCCGACGCCGCCCCGTCGGTGCTCGACCACCTGGCGGCCTGTGATCAGGAGCTGCAGGTGATGGGCGGGCTGGATGGCTCCCTGGAGCCCCTGCGCGAGCGGCTCGGCGGAGTGCTGGCCGAGCTGCAGGATCTGGCCCGCGCGCTCGACCGCTATGGAAGCGGCCTGGAGAGCGATCCCGACAGCCTCGATCAGCTTCAGCAGCGGATCGCCGATCTGCGCGCCCTTGAGCGTCGCCATGGCCTGGAGCTGGCGGAGCTGATCGCCCTGCGCGATCGGTTGCGCGACCAGCTGGCCCCGGGCGGGGCGGCTGCCGGGTTGGAGCTGCTGGCCGCGGAGGAGTCCCGGGCGCGGGCCCGTCGCGATCAGGCCCAGGCCGCCCTCAGTGCTGCCAGGACCGCGGCGGCGGCGGAGTTGGAGGAGCAGCTGATGGAGGCGCTGCGGCCCATGGCCCTGGCCCACGTGCGCTTCGCGGTGGCGGTCGAACCTTGTGACTCCGGCGGCTTTCTGCTGGCGCTGAAAACCTGCCTGGCCGCCGCCGATCCCGATGTCACCCTGCTCTTCGACGAGATCGATGCCGGCGTCAGCGGCCGGGTGAGCGGCGCCATGGCGGAGCTGCTGCAGCGGCTGGCCCGCCGCCGCCAGGTGTTCTGCGTCACCCACCAGCCCCTGGTGGCCGCGGCGGCCGACCACCACTTCAAGGTGAGCAAGGCGGTGGAGGACGGGGTCACCCAGACCCGGGTGTCCCACCTGCGGGACACCCGCGCCCGCCAGGCCGAACTGGCGGAGCTGGCCGGCGGCGATGCGGCCGCCGTGCACTCCTACGCGGCCAGCCTGCTGGAGCGTCAGACCGTCTGAGCCGGTCCGACCTGATCTTGACCGCGCTGAGCGGGCCCGACCTGATCCGGATCGACCAGCTCGTCGAGGCTCACGAAGCGGTAGCCCCGCCGGCGCAGCTCCGGCACCACCGCCCGCAGCGTGTGCAGGGTGGCCGCGATCGTGTCGGGCCGGTCGTGGAGCACCAGGATCGCTCCGGGATGCACGTTGCTCAGCAGGAACCGGCTCAGGAACCACCGCGGCGGGTGGTTGGTGTCGAACGGGAATACCGAACCCAGCACCAGCCGGTAGCCCTCGGCGCGAACGGCCTCGAGCATGGCTGAGTGGAACCAGCCGCCCCCGGGCCGGAACCAGCGCAGTGCCAGGGAGCGGGGCGCGGCCGCTGCGCTCAGGGCCGCGGCGGTGCGGTGCAGCTGATCCAGGAAGGCCTCAGGCGGGAGGCGCGCCGAGACGCTGTCCTCGGCCATGTGGTTGCCGAGCCGGTGGCCCTCGGCGAGCACCCGGGCCACGAAACCCGCGCCGCCCCGGTTCAGGTGGTCCCGGATCAGGAACAGGGTGGCCGGCACCCCCAGCTCGCCCAGCAGCTCGAGCAGCTCCAGGCTGCCGGCACCGCTGGGGCCGTCGTCGAGGGTGAGGGCCACCAGCTTCAGTCCGTCAGCTCCCCGGGCCCGCCCGCAGAACAGCACCCGTGGCGCCAGCGGCGCCAGCAGCCTGCGAATCAGCCAGGCGAGCCGCAGGCTGAGCAGCAGCGCCACCGCCCAGCCCAGATCGCGGCTCAGCCGCCGCAGCCGCCCTGCGGGTGAGTTCGGGGCGGGGCGGCTCATGTCCGTGATCCTGGTGCCGCCGCAATCCCAGACCCCCTTCATACACCGTTACATTTGATGCCACTGGATTCCGACACCGGCCGCCATGCCCTGGACCGCAGCCGACATCCCTGATCAGTCCGGCCGTCTGGCCCTGATCACCGGCGCCAGCAGCGGCCTGGGCCTGGAGACCGCGCGGGCCCTGGTGGCCAGGGGCGCCACGGTGATCCTTGGCTGCCGCTCCCGCGCCAGAGCCGAGCGGGCCCGTCAGGACCTGCTCCCCGCCGTCGCCGCCGGTGGTGCCCTCGATCTCCTCGACCTCGATCTCGCAGACCTGAGCTCGGTGATCGCGGCAGCCCGGGAGCTGGGCACGCGCTACGGGAGGCTCGATCTGCTGATCAACAACGCCGGAGTGATGGGCTTGCCGCGGGCCCGGACCCGGGATGGATTCGAACTCCAGTTCGGCATCAACCACCTCGGCCATTTCGCCCTCACCCGCGCCCTGCTTCCCCTGCTGCGGGGACGCCCCGATGCCCGGGTGATCACCGTGACCTCCGGCGCCCAGTACTTCGGGCGCATCGACTACGACGATCTTCAGGGCGAGCGCCGCTACGACCGCTGGAAGGCCTACAGCCAGAGCAAGCTGGCCAACGTGATGTTTGCCGCCGAGCTGCAGCGGCGCCTGGATGACGAGGATGCCGGCGTACGTTCGCTGGCGGCCCATCCGGGCGTGGCGCGCACCAACCTCCAGCCCGCCTCGGTGGCCGCCAGCGGCTCCTGGATCGAACCCCTCGCCTACCGGCTGATGGCGCCGCTGTTCCAGAGCGCCGCCATGGGAGCCCTGCCCCAGCTCTATGCCGCCACCGCCCCCGCGGCCCAGCCCGGCGGTCACTACGGTCCCGATCAGCTCGGAGGCATGCGCGGCTGGCCCACCGAGGTGCGGCTGGCCCCCGCCGCCGCCGATCCCTCCCAGCGGCAGCGACTCTGGCAGGTGAGCGAGCAGCTCTGCGGGCAGGCCCTGGAGCGCGCCTCGGCGGACCTGGGCGACGCTTCGCTGGTGGCATGAGCCGGCTTGCAGCGGAGTTCCCCTAGCGGCTCCCGCCACTGGCAGCCATCGCCTGGGTCCGTTGCCGGCCCCGCCACATCACGCCACCCCTGCCGGCCGCACCTCTGGCAGGCTCAGCCCCGCCACTCCCTGGTACTCAGACCTTGCTCCGTCATCTGCCGTTGCGCGTTCTCTTGAATTGCCCCGCTGCCGTTCTCGGGGTGACCGTTCTCGGCGGGGGTGTCTTCCTCGTCCCCAGCCTCCTGCTCCGCGCCTCGGCCCAGGAGCTGTTCATCTATCCAGCCGGGGGCCAGAGCGCCGAGCAGCAGCGGCAGGACAGTCTGGAGTGCCGGCTGTGGGCCATCGACCAGACCGGCTTCGATCCCACCGCCCCCGCTCCCGCCAGCCTGGCGGCCATGCCTCCGGAGCCCAGGGCGCAACCCCAGGCACCGGGAGTGGCCCGCTCCACCGCCCGCGGTGCGGTGGTGGGCACGGCCGGAGGCGCGATCATGGGCAACACCGGCCGAGGAGCCCTGGCGGGCGCTGCCGGTGGCGCCCTCGTCGGAGCTGGACGCCGGGTGGATCAGCGCCGCGGCCAGCAGCAGGCAACCGAGGACTGGGGCCGGCAACAGCAGATCCGGGAGGCCGAGCGGCAGCAGCTGCTGCAGTACCGGCGCCAGGCCTTCAACCGTGCCGTGATCGCCTGCATGGAGGGCCGGGGCTACAGCGTCAGCTGAGTTCTGGAACCGCCTCAGCGCCCCAGCAGGAAGCGCAGCAGCGACAGCAGGATGATCAGGCCGATGCCGGCGTTCCACACCCAGGCCTGATGTCGGCTGAGCCGCTCCAGCCAGGCCGGCCAGCGGCCCTGGGTGCGTTCCATGATCCAGGTGGCCACCAGCAGCAGCAGCAGCGGGATCACCAGGGCGAGGAACAGGTCCGTGCTCATGGCTCCCGCACCACAGTTGGGATCATGCCAGTCTCGAACCGGGCCGTGCCGGATGGATCACCGCCATGACCGGCCATGACCGCCAGTGGTGGCTCAACCGCCGCAACTTCGAGGGGCGCTGGTGCGGCACCAGTCACTGGTATCTGCGTCCGCGCGACGACGACGGTGTGGCCGGGCTGCTGGATCTGGCCCGCCCCAGCCGCACGATCCCGGACACCTGCTACGCCATCAGCTTCAGCGACCCGGATACGGGCCTGTGGGATGGCAGCGGCCTGCTGCTGGCCCCCGGCGGCCGCCGCCGGTTGCCGCTCTCCCGGGCCACCTACAACAGCGGCGGCCTGTGCTGGCAGTTTGCCGGTGCCGGCGGCCAGTCGAGCCTGGCGGTGGATCCGGCCCAGCCCCGCTTCGGCCATGAGCTGAACCTGTTCCACCGGCGCTCGCGCTCCATGCTGGTGCTGCTCTACGCCCCGCGCGGCAGCGGTGCGGCGCAGCGCTGGCAGCTCGATGCAGTGGCGGCGGTGGCCTTCCGCTGCGGCCTCTCCACACCTGCCGATCCAGCGCGACCGGCAGCCAGCGACTGGCGCGGGCTGCTGGCGGAGCAGGAGGGCTGGCCGGGGAGCGTGGAGCGCATCGAGCCCCACCGCTGGCCGGCGGAGGATCCGTCGCCCCGGCCCTGTGGGGCCTTCCGCGCCGCCGACTTCGCCCTGCACGAGCCCACGGCCGGCTTCGTCGATGGCCTGGTGTGCTCCGTGCCCGAACAGCTGCCGGCCGGCGCCTTCGTGCTGCAGGCGGGCTGCCGCCTCGACCCGGACACGTTCCACCAGGTGAGCCTGCATTTCGACACCGATCAGCGGCTCACGGCGTGGGAGCTGCGCCGCTTCCGGCGACCCTGAACAGTGCCGCGGCGCCCCTGCCTACGGTGAGCGCCATGCCCGCCGCCCCTGAGCTCAGCCCCTACCTCGAGCTGCAGGCCGTGGAGGCCTGGCTCGGGCCCCGACCGGTGTTCACCGACCTCTGCCTGCGCCTTCACCGGGGCGAGCACACCGTGATCCTCGGTCCCAACGGCTCCGGCAAGAGTTCCCTGGTGAAGCTGCTCAGCCGCGAGCTCTACCCGGTGGTGAAGCCGGGCTCCTGGCTGCGGATCTTCGGCAGCACCACGGTGAACCTCTGGGAGCTGCGCGGCCGCATCGGCCTGGTGTCGCCGGATCTGCAGGCCGGCTACCGGCCCCTGGTGTGCGCCGCCGACGTGGTGCTCTCGGGGTTCTTCGGTTCGGTGGGCATCGGCCGCAGCCAGCAGCCCACCGCTGCCATGGAGGCGCGGGTGGCGGCCCTGATGGCGCAGCTGGGGCTGGCCGATCTGGCCGGGCGCCCCTTCGGTCAGCTCTCCGATGGCCAGCGCCGCCGCCTGCTGCTGGCCCGGGCCCTGGTGCACCAGCCCGAGGTGCTGGTGCTGGATGAGCCCACCAACGGCCTCGACCTGCAGGCCCGGCACCAGCTGCTGGGTCTGCTGCGGGAGCTGGCCCGCGCCGGCACCACCCTGCTGCTGGTGACCCACCAGATCGAGGCGATCATCCCCGAGATCCGCCGCGCCGTGCTGCTGCGGGCGGGCCGGGTGGTGGGCGACGGCCCGGTGGAGGAGCTGCTGCGCGACGGCCCACTCAGTGAGCTGTTCGCTACGCCGCTGCGGGTGTGCAGCGCCAACGGCTACCGCCAGGTGCTGCCGGCGGGGTGACGGCGGATCCCCCGGGGACCGAACGACACGGAGCGCTCGGCCAGATCGCTTGACAGGCGCGACCATGGGGTTCCCCGCGCCCGCCGGTGATGCTGGTTCTGAACAGCGGTACCGCGCTCGTTCTCGCCGCCGTGTTCGGCGCTGTCCCCGCCGCATCGGCTGCTGAACGGCTGCCAGGGATCCCCGCCCCGTTCCAGGGACTCTGGATGGCGCAGCTGCGGCAGTGCCAGCCGGGGCCGACCGACGAGTCGTGGCTGCGGATCGAGGCCGGCCGGATCAGCTTCTACGAGAGCAGCGGGCCGGTGCTCGCGGTGGTGGCCCGAGGCAGCGATGAGATCGCGGTGATCACGGAACTCTCCGGCGAGGGCAGCACCTGGCTCCACCCCCTTCGCCTGAGGCTGGACGGCACCGGTCAGCGCCTTGAGCTGGAGACCACGGGTGTGGACGGGAGCGTGGCCCGGGTGCGCTGTCCCGACACCTGAGCATCGCGGTACGCGCCTAACGCGATTCAACGCTATCGTTATGAACGAGCACGGTCTGGGGTCTCCTCCTGCTCGTCCGTTCCGTTGTTCTCCGTTCTCGTTCCCCATGGCTTCAACGTCCCTGGCTCCTGGGAGTCCTTCAAGGACTGGATCACCAGCACCGACAACCGCCTCTACATCGGCTGGTTCGGGGTGCTGATGATCCCCACCCTGCTCACCGCCGCGATCTGCTTCGTGATCGCCTTCATCGCCGCTCCCCCCGTCGACATCGACGGCATCCGCGAACCGGTGACCGGCAGCCTGCTCTACGGCAACAACATCATCACCGCCGCGGTGGTGCCCACCTCCAACGCCATCGGCCTGCACTTCTATCCCATCTGGGAGGCCAGCAGCCTCGATGAATGGCTCTACAACGGCGGCCCCTACCAGCTGATCGTCTTCCACTTCCTGATCGGCATCTATGCCTACATGGGCCGGGAGTGGGAGCTGAGCTACCGCCTGGGCATGCGTCCCTGGATCGCCGTGGCCTACAGCGCCCCGGTGGCTGCCGCCACCGCCGTGCTGCTGGTGTATGCCATCGGCCAGGGCAGCTTCTCCGATGCCATGCCCCTGGGCATCTCCGGCACCTTCAACTTCATGCTCGTGCTCCAGGCCGAGCACAACGTGCTGATGCACCCGTTCCACATGCTCGGCGTGGCCGGGGTGTTCGGCGGCGCCCTGTTCTCCGCCATGCACGGCTCGCTGGTGACCAGCTCCCTGGTGCGGGAGACCACCGAAACCGAGAGCCAGAACCGCGGCTACAAGTTCGTTCGGCCAGGAAGAGGAGACCTACAACATCGTGGCCGCCCACGGCTACTTCGGTCGCCTGATCTTCCAGTACGCCTCCTTCAACAACAGCCGCAGCCTTCACTTCTTCCTGGCCGCCTGGCCGGTGGTGGGCATCTGGTTCGCCGCCCTGGCGGTGGTGAGCTTCTCCTTCAACGTCAACGGTTTCAACTTCAACCACTCGATCCTCGACAACCAGGGCCGCGTGGTGGACACCTGGGCCGATGTGCTCAACCGTGCCGGTCTGGGCATCGAGGCGATGCACGAGCGCAACGTGCACAACTTCCCCCTCGATCTGGCGGCGGTGCCGTCCGAGCCCATGGTCCTCCGTGCTCCGGTGATCGGTTAGCGGGACTTTGACCCCCGCCCAGCCGCGCCGGGTTCCTGATCGGTGCTGCCGCTGAGCAGACCCTGTCCCGGCGATCACCACCTGTGTTCAACCAAGGGCCCGGTGCAACGCCGGGCCCTTGTCAGCCTTCGCCATCGTGAACCCATTGCCACCTGAGTCATGAGGCATGTCGTCGTCACCCTCCGCGTCGCCTGGCGGTGCACTGCACGCCGGCTGACGGGCGTGCTGCTGGGCGCCCTGCTCGTTGGCCTGCTGCTGGGCCTGCAGCCTGCGGCGGTCCAGGCCGCTGCTGGTGAAGCCCCGGTGGATCCGGCCGTGCTGGCCCGGGCGGTGGATCAGATGGAGCAGCTCGACCGTCTGCGCATCTCGCTGGCCTCCAGCCTGGAGGGCAGCAGCGAGGAGCCCACCATGGACACCATGCGCGAGGTGTGCATGCCCGTGGGCAAGCGGGCCATGGCCATCGGCCTGGAGAACGGCTGGACCGTGCGCCAGGTGGCCAGCAGATACCGCAACCCCGACCACGCTCCCGCCGGTGCCCAGGACACCGGGGTGATCGATCTGTTCGCCCGCCATCCCGAAATCACCGGCCTGTGGGAGCCGGCTTCGCCCGATCAGGGAGCCGGCGTGAACTACTACCGCCGCATCGACGTGCAGCCCAGCTGCCTGGCCTGCCACGGCAGCAAGGACAGCCGGCCCGCCTTCGTGAAGGAGCGCTACGCCGACGACAGGGCCTTCGACTTCAGGCCCGGAGATCTGCGCGGCATGTACGCCGTCTTCATCCCCGAGCTGCAGGAGGCCCTTCAGCAGGCCGGCTGACGCCAGAGGCCCAGCCATTCGTCGCTGCGCTTGGCGATGGAGCCGCTGGCCGGCTCCCAGAGTTCCGCCATCAGGCCGGCCTGCCGCCACAGCGCGCTGATCTCCTGGGGATCGCTCCCCCAGGGCGGGCCGCCGGGCCGGCTATGGCACCAGAACAGGCCCAGCAGCCAGCCCCCGGGTTCCAGCAGCTGCGCCACGGTGGCCGCATAGGCCTTGCGCAGTTGCGGATCGATGGCGCAGAAGCAGGTGTGCTCCAGCACACCGGCCAGACTGCCGGGTCCCAGCCCGGCGGCCTCCAGTGCCGTCCGGTCGAACAGGTCGGCCTGCAGCCAGCGCAGGCCAGGGCGGTCGGGACCGTGCAGGCGGCGGGCCTCGCGCAGCGCCTCGCCGCTGAAATCCAGCCCCACCACGGCGAAGCCCAGCTCGGCCAGCAGGGCCGCTTCATGGCCGCGGCCGCAGCCGGGCACCAGCACCGGGCCAGCAGGCGCCGGAGCCCGGTGATCGTGGCGCAGGAACGTCGCCAGGGGCGGGGCGGGCTGGCCCAGTTCCCAGCCATCGCCGCCCTCCCGATAGCGCTGGTCCCAGCTCTCGGAGGCCGACACCTCAGGCTCAGGCTGCACGCTCATCGGCTCCCGCTGGCCATGGGCAGGGGATGGGCGCAGGCACAGGCAGCCTCAGGGAGGCGGCATGGCGGCAGGCAGGCGCTGACGGGGACCAGTCGCAAATCACGAAACCAGCCTATGCCTGGGTTCTCATGGCCTGCCCGATGATGGCTGAATGGGGTCATGGCTGAATCGGCTGGGGCTGAACCGGTGGTGCCCATGACCGCGCCCAGCCATGCCTGTCCGCCAGCCGTGGCGGCTGGCCGCTGGACCCCGGTTCCGACGGCACCATCGCCTGCCTCCTGATCACCGGGGATCACTCCGTGATGATGGTGGAGTTCGACGACGGGAGGCAGCCGGTGAACAGCTTTCTGGCGAATGCGTTGAAGGAACGCTGGATCCCCTGGAACCCGATGTTCAGGGCCCAGCCTCACGAGGGCGTCGACCGGAACCCGTTCGAGGGCCTGGCCCGGCGCCCGGGCGTGATGCGTTGGCGGGGCTGAGATCCCCGCTGCGATCTCTGGCCATCGCCCTGGCGCTGCTGGCGGTGGTTGGCTGCGGTCCCCGGCTGCCGGCCGGGGCCTCCGATCTGCGGCTGGCCGCCGAGGTGGAGCGCCGCTACGTGGCCTTCCGCCGGCGCCTGTTCCCCGGCGTGCCGGACATCAGCGTGGCCGACCTGCTCAGGGCCGGGAGCTCCGCGGGCACCGGCCGGCGGGCCCAGCTGGTGGATGTGCGGGACGCCCATGAGCAGGCGGTGTCGATGCTGCCGGGGGCGATCAGCCGCCAGGCGTTCGAGCGTGACCGGGAGGACTACCGCGGCCAGCTGATCGTGCCCTACTGCACCATCGGCCTGCGCAGCGGGCTCTACACCCGGCGGCTGATCGACGAGGGCTTCGCGGCCCGCAATCTGGCCGGCAGCGTTCTGGCGTGGGCCCATGCCGGCCAGCCCTTCGAGACGGGTGGCAGACCCACCCGACGGGTGCACGTCTACGCCGCCGACTGGAATCTGCTGCCCCGCGGCTATGAGCCTGTGCTGGACCGCTGATCAGACCTGTCCCGGCAGCCAGCGGCGCAGGAGCTGCTCCTGCTGCACCAGGCGGACGCGGTTGGCGTCGCTGGGATCGCTGGCGTAGCGCTTCTGCAGATCGTTGAGCAGATGGCGCATGCCCACCTGCTCCAGGGGGTGGTGCGGCAGTGGCGCCGGCTCCAGCCGCAGATCCTCCAGGCACACCTCCTCGAGCAGGTCCCAGCCATGCCCGGTGGCGCCAAGGATCCGCACCTCCCCCTCGGGCGGGGCCAGGAAGGTGAGCAGCTCGAAGGGGAACACCACCCGCTCCAGGAAGAACTGATCCGGGCCCGTGCAGCGCAGCACCACCATCACGTCCCTGGCGTTGCGGTACCCGTAGGCGGGGTGGCTGGAGCCCTCCAGGGCGGTGCCCGGAGTGGTGTGCTGCCGGCGCGTCATGGCGGGTTCGGGCACGGGATCGGACTGGTGCCGGGGTTTTCGATCCTGCGGCCGTCTTTCCGACGAAACCGTGTCCCAGGCCACCAGCACGGGCGAATGAGTGTTCCTGCTCACGCCGCTGCGGCTCAGCCCAGCTCCAGGCAGGCCAGTCCGTAGACGTCGGTGAGGGGCACCGCCGGGGCGCTGCCGCGGTACATGCGCAGCGTGCGCGAGAGCGGCCGGAAGCCCAGATCCGCCAGCAGGGATGCGGCAAAGGGATTGGCTTCCGGGGTGTCGATCAGCACCACCCCCGGATGACGACGGATCAGCCCCGTCAGCAGCTGCCCCGCCAGGGTGGGGCTGTCCGCCAGCAGCGGGCCGATGCGCCAGCCCTCACCTCCCTTCAGCAGACAGGGACGGATCCGCCCGAAGCCGCGGCACTGCCCGTCCCCGTCCACCAGGGCCAGCACCGTTCCGGCCGGATGGGTGAGCCAGTCGGCCAGGAAATGGGGCCGGGGGCTGGGTTCGCGCTGAGCGTCGTAGGCCTGCACCGCCGCCGCCGGTACCGCCGCCCCCTGCAGCAGCTGGGCCGGCCCGTGCAGCTCTGGTGCGGTGTCGCCCCCGGCGTGGCCGTCGCTGATCAGTTGCCAGCGGGTGGTGGTGGAGGCCGGCTGGAATCCCCATCCCGCGTAGTCGTCCACCCGCTCCGGCGCCGCCTCCAGGCCGATGCAGGGCAGGTCGGCCAGGTGCTCGAGGGCATGCCGCCAGAGCTGCACGCCATAACCGCGGCCGCGGTGTTCAGGCTTCACCAGGAACAGGCCCAGGAAGCCGTAGGCCGCGTTGTAACGGACGCCGGCGATGCAACCCACCGGCTCCTGGCCCAGGCGGCCCAGCCACAGTCCCTGGCGGTCGGTGTGCCGGTAGATGGCCACGTCGCCCGCCCCCGGGGCGAAGCCCTCTGTCCGCGCCCAGGCCGTCACGAGGGGGATGTCGCTGCGGCCGAGCGGGAGGATCTTCAGCCCGGAAGCCATCGTCAGGTCCAGCGATCGCCAGCACCATGCCTACGTCAGCACGCCGGCCGGCGTGCCTCAGGCCTGCCGCCGCCGCCGCTCCCGCTCTGGTTCCGCTCTCCCCAACCGACCGCCGCTTCTACAATTCCCCGTTCCGCAGGCCGCCCCATGCCCCCTGCCAAGAACACAGCGTCAGGCCGGGGTCGCCAGTCTCCAGGGCATGAGCCAGCCCTCGAGAAGGCGGCGCTGCGCACCCTCAACGGCGGTTCGCTGGAGGAGGTGATCCGGGTGCGGGGCGCCCGCCAGCACAACCTCAAGAACGTCGATCTCACGATCCCCCGCAACCGCCTGGTGGTGTTCACCGGCGTGAGCGGCAGCGGCAAGAGCTCGCTGGCCTTCGACACGATCTTCGCCGAGGGCCAGCGGCGCTACGTGGAGAGCCTCTCGGCCTACGCGCGCCAGTTCCTCGGCCAGGTGGACAAACCGGATGTGGACGCGATCGAGGGCCTCTCGCCGGCGATCTCGATCGACCAGAAGTCCACCAGCCACAACCCCCGCTCCACGGTCGGCACCGTCACCGAGATCCAGGACTACCTGCGTCTTCTGTTCGGCCGCGCCGGTGAGCCCCACTGCCCGGAGTGCGACCGCTCGATCCGGCCCCAGTCGATCGACGAGATGGTGGACCAGATCCTCCGGCTGCCGGAGGGCACCCGCTACCAGCTGCTCGCTCCGGTGGTGCGCGGCAAGAAGGGCACCCACGTGAAGCTGCTCTCGGGCCTGGTGGCCGAGGGCTTCGCCCGGGTGCGCATCAACGGCGAGGTGCGCGAGCTGGCCGACAACATCGAGCTCGACAAGAACCACAGCCACAACATCGAGGTGGTGGTGGACCGGTTGGTGTCGCGCGAGGGCATCCAGGAGCGGCTCACCGATTCGCTGCGCACGGCGCTCAAGCGGGGCGACGGCCTGGCCCTGGTGGAGGTGGTGCCCAAGGCCGGCGAGGACCTGCCGGAGGGGATCGATCGGGAGCGGCTCCACTCGGAGAACTTCGCCTGCCCGGTGCACGGGGCGGTGATGGAGGAGCTCTCGCCGCGGCTGTTCTCGTTCAACAGCCCCTATGGCGCCTGTCCCGACTGCCACGGCATCGGCCACCTGCGCCGGTTCACGGAGGAGCGGGTGATCCCCGATTCCAGCCTGCCGGTGTATGCCGCTGTGGCGCCCTGGGCGGAGAAGGACAACGCCTACTACTTCTCGCTGCTCTATTCGGTGGGCGAGGCCTTCGGCTTCGAGATCAAGACCCCCTGGAACGAGCTCACTCCCGAACAGCAGGACGTGCTGCTCAACGGGTCCCGGGAGCCGATCCAGATCCAGGCCGACAGCCGCTACCGCAAGGCGCAGACCTACGTGCGTCCCTTCGAGGGGATCCTGCCGATCCTGGAGCGCCAGCTGCGCGACGCCAGCGGCGAGGCCGTGCGTCAGAAGCTGGAGAAGTATCTGGAGCTGGTGCCCTGCGCCGGCTGCCAGGGCCTGCGGCTGCGGCCCGAGGCCCTGGCGGTGCGGGTGGGCCCCTTCCGCATCCATGAGCTCACCGCCACCAGCGTGAGCGAGAGCCTGCGGCGCATCGAGCAGCTGATGGGGGTGGGCGAGAGCGAGGGCGCCGAACCACTGCTCAGCCCGCGCCAGATCCAGATCGGCGAGCTGGTGCTGCGGGAGATCCGCATGCGCCTCAAATTTCTGCTGGATGTGGGGCTCGACTACCTCAGCCTCGACCGCCCGGCGATGACCCTCAGTGGCGGCGAGGCCCAGCGCATCCGCCTGGCCACCCAGATCGGCGCCGGCCTCACGGGCGTGCTCTACGTGCTCGATGAGCCGAGCATCGGCCTGCACCAGCGCGACAACGACCGCCTGCTCAACACCCTGATCAAGCTGCGCGACCTGGGCAACACCCTGATCGTGGTGGAGCACGACGAGGACACGATTCGCGCCGCCGACCACATCGTGGACATCGGCCCGGGAGCCGGCGTGCACGGCGGCCACATCGTGGCCGAGGGCGGTCTCGACGCCCTGCTCACCACCGAGGCGTCACTCACCGGCGCCTATCTGAGCGGCCGCCGCACCAGTCCCACCCCGGCCGAACGCAGCAGCAGCGGGTCGCGCAAGCTCACCCTGGTGAACTGCCGGCGCAACAATCTCAGCGGTTTCGATGTGGAGATTCCCCTGGGCCGGCTGGTGTGCGTCACCGGCGTGAGCGGCAGCGGCAAGAGCACCCTGGTGAACGAACTCCTGCATCCGGCCCTGGAGCACCAGCTGGGCCTGAAGGTGCCCTTCCCGGCCGGGCTGGGTGAGCTGCGCGGCATCCAGGCGATCGACAAGGTGATCGTGATCGACCAGAGCCCGATCGGCCGCACCCCCCGCTCCAACCCCGCCACCTACACCGGCGCCTTCGATCCGATCCGCCAGGTGTTCGCCGCCACGGTGGAGGCCAAGGCCCGTGGCTACCAGGTGGGCCAGTTCAGCTTCAACGTCAAGGGTGGTCGCTGCGAGGCCTGCAGCGGTCAGGGCGTGAATGTGATCGAGATGAACTTCCTGCCCGATGTGTATGTGCAGTGCGACGTGTGCAAGGGGGCTCGCTACAACCGCGAGACGCTGCAGGTGAAATACAAGGGCCACACCATCGCCGACGTGCTGGAGATGACCGTGGAGCAGGCCGCCGACGTGTTCTCGGCGATTCCCCAGGCGGCCGACCGCCTGCGCACGCTGGTGGATGTGGGCCTGGGCTACGTGAAGCTGGGCCAGCCGGCGCCCACCCTCTCCGGCGGCGAGGCCCAACGGGTGAAGCTGGCCACCGAGCTGTCGCGGCGCGCCACCGGCAAGACGCTCTACCTGATCGACGAACCCACCACCGGCCTCAGCTTCTACGACGTGCACAAGCTGATGGATGTGATGCAGCGGCTGGTGGACAAGGGCAACTCGATCCTGGTGATCGAGCACAACCTCGATGTGATCCGCTGCTCCGACTGGATCATCGATCTGGGTCCGGAGGGGGGCGACCGCGGTGGCGAGATCGTCGTCTGCGGAACCCCGGAGGAGGTCGCCCTGCATCCCACCAGTCACACGGGGCGCTACCTGGCCCAGGTGCTGGCGCAGCATCCCCCCCTGTCACTGGCGGCCTGAGCCGGTCCCGCCATACCCAGCCCTGGTGTGCTGCTCAGCATGAGCACTCCAGAACTGGTGGCCGCGCTTAATCTCGCCCGAGGCGCCCCTCCTGCCCCCGTCCTCCCCCGGATCGTCCGATGCCTGTCGGTTCACCCGCCCGTCCGCTGCGGTCCCCGTCCGCTCCCCGGCCACCCGCTCCCTCTGCCGGTTCGCCGGTGGCCCGGACGGCCGTGCCCACCGGCCCGGCGCCCAGCCCCCTGCTCTCCAGGCTGCGCCGGCTGGCCGACCTGCTGGTGCTGGAGCCGATCGCCGCCCCGGAGCCAGGTCCCTATGTGCACACCGCCGCCCTCCACACCACGGCTGACCTGGTGGCGTCGCTCCATGGCATCACCGAGCTCAGCCGCGAGCAGGGCTTCAGTCGCGATCCGGAAACCCACTATGGCGACGGGGGCCGCAGTGCCACCTATCACGTGGATCACCGCGACCTGCCGGTGTCGTTGAGCGTGAACTGCAACCCCCTGCGCCAGACGGTGGCCATCGCCGTCAGCGGGCTGGACTGCGATGACGCCTACCGCTGCTTCCGCGCACTGGAGGTGGCCCTGTTCGGCAGCTGCTGAGACCGCCCGCTGCGGCCATCCTGGTGTCCACGTCCACCGCCCCGCTCCCCTGCAGGTGGTGCAGATCCACCCTGAGCGCGATGCCAACGACCGGCTGGTGCTGATCTCTCGTGGTCTCTCGGATCGGCCCGGGTCGTTCGAAGGCTGTGCCCGCCATCTGGCCAGCCACGGCTACCGGGCACCGGCCGAGAGCAGGGGGCGGTCCTCTCGCTGCCCTGCTTCCGGCCTGGGCCGCTGATGTGAGCATGTGCGAACACGGGGACGACCCCGTGGCCGATGCGCCAGGTGCCTGAAAACCCCTTGACAGCCGGCAGGCTCACCATTCCAGGCCAAGCCGTGGTTCGGTGATCCCGCTGCCGCCGGCGGGACGGATGCCGCGAGAACGACTACAACAAAAGGAAATCGTTTCCACCTGCATCCACATCCCAGGGAGGGACGCCCCGGACGGCCGGCGGACCCACTCCCTTGCGGGTCGCCTCCCACGGCCCTTCTCCGGCAGCACCCATGGACAGTTCCGCCCTGGCAGGTCTGTACGTTCTTCATCTCCATCTGCACGGGCTGTTTCGGTCCCGTGACCTGGAGCTGGGACGCGATCCCGACACCGGCGGTCAGACCACCTATGTGCTGGAACTGGCCCGCGCCCTGGCAGTCCGGCCGGAGGTGGAGCGGGTGGAGGTCGTCACCCGCCTGATCCGTGACCGGCGCGTGTCGGTCGACTACGCCAGGGAGGAGGAGCCGATCGGCCCCGGCGCCAGCATCATCCGGGTGCCCTTCGGACCCCCGCGCTACCTGCGCAAGGAACTGCTCTGGCCCCATCTCGATGAGCTGGCCGATGCCCTCGCCGAGCGGCTGCTGGCCCAGGCCCGCCGGCCCGACTGGATCCATGCCCACTACGCGGACGCGGGGTACGTCGGTGCTCTGCTGCAGCGCCGGCTGGGGATTCCCCTGGTGTTCACCGGCCACTCCCTCGGTCGAGAGAAGCGACGCCGGCTGCTCAGCGCAGGCCTGGAGGCGGTGCAGATCGACGGCCAGTACGCCATGGCCCAGCGCATCGACGCCGAGGAACTGGCGCTGGCCCATGCCGCTCTGGTGGTGACCAGCACGCCCCAGGAAGGCGAGCAGCAGTACGCCCGCTACGGCCGCTTCCGGCCCGAGCGGGCCCGGGTGATCCCCCCCGGTGTCGACAGCCGTCAGTTCTTCCCGCCCCAGGCCGGTGAGGAGGAAAGGGACGTGCGTGAACTGATGGAACCCTTCCTGCGGGATCCGGCCAAACCGCCGGTGCTGGCCATCTGCCGGGCCGACCACCGCAAGAACATCCCCGCCTTGGTGGAGGTGTTCGGCCGCTCCGAGCACCTGCGCCGCCACCACAACCTGGTGCTGGTGCTGGGCTGCCGTGACGACCCCAGGCATCTCGACCGGCAGCAGCGGGAGGTGTTCCAGCAGGTGTTCGAGCTGGTGGACCGCTTTGATCTGTATGGGCACATCGCCTATCCGAAGCAGCATCAGCGCCGCCAGATCCCGGCGATCTACCGCTGGGCCGCCCGCCTGGGGGGGGTGTTCGTGAACCCGGCGCTCACCGAGCCCTTCGGGCTCACGCTGCTGGAGGCCGCCGCCAGCGGCCTGCCGGTGGTGGCCACCGACGACGGCGGCCCGCGTGACATCCTGGGCCGCTGCCAGAACGGCCTGCTGGTGGACGTGTCCGATCTCGACGCCCTGCAGAAGGCCGTGGAGGATGCCCTTGCCGAGCTGCAGCGCTGGCGCCGCTGGCGCGACAACGGCATCGAGGCGGTGAGCCGCCACTTCAGCTGGGACGCCCACGCCATCCGCTACCTGGGCGAGGCCCTGACGGCCACCCGGGCGGCTGACCGGCAGGGAACGCCTCTCTGGTTCCTGGAGTCCGTGGCGGAGCATCCTTCCGCCGGGGTGCCCCAGCAGGTCCCCGAGCCCGAACGTCCGCGGGTGCCGCAACGGCTGCTGGTGCTCGATCTGGATGTCAGCCTCGCCTCGCCGGACGAGGGCAGCCTGGCCGAGCTGCGCCGTCGCCTCAAGGCCGATCCGGCGCTGGGGATCGGCGTCGTGTCAGGGAGGGAGTTTGCCGCGGCCCGCCTCCGCTATGGCGAGCTTCACCTGCCCCATCCCTGTGTGTGGATCACCGAGGCAGGCACGGCGATTCATTACAGCGGTGCCCGGGCGGCCTGGCTGGACCGGCACTGGCAGCACCACATCAGTCGGCAGTGGGACCGCCAGGGCGTGGAGGCCGCCATGGAGGAGCTCGTGCCGCGCCTGCGCCTGCAGCCGCCGGCGGATCAGGGCCCCTTCAAGGTGAGCTACGCGCTCAGCGAACCCGATCAGGGAATCCTGCCGCTGGTGCGCCAGACCCTGCGCCATCACGGGCTCATGGCACGTCCCCACCTGTTCCAGCACTGGTTTCTGGACGTGCTTCCCCTGGCGGCCTCCAAGACCGAAGCCCTGCGCTACGTGGCCCTGCGCTGGCAGCTGCCGCTCGCTTCGCTGCTGGTGGAAGCCAGCCAGCAGGGCGACGGGGATCTGCTGCGCGGCCTCACCCTGGGGGTGGTTCCGGGAGACCACGACCCGTCTCTGGACGGATTGAGGGGGCACCGGCGGGTGTTCTTCTCGCGCCGCCCCCAGGCCTGGGGCCTGCTGGACGGCCTGGACCACCACCGCTTCCTGCGCCGTTGAAAACCGCTACCTGCGGCGTCAGAAGCTGTAGTGTGACCCGTTCTCCGTGTTGCCGCCGCCACTGCCGCTGCCATCAGCGGCCCAGGGTTCCGGACTCTGGCGGTCTGCAGACCAGTCTTCGGATCCGGAACCGTCCCCGCTTTCGCCGGCTTCGTCCGCAGCGATCTGCTCGGGCGTGCGGCCGTAGTTGGGGTTGGCGTCAGGCATCCAGAAACTCAGGTCGTTGTACCAGTAGAGACGGCCCGGGAGCTGGCTGGCGGTGAGCTGGGTGCTGCCCATGGCCGTGAGCAGCTGCCCGAACTCCAGGGGAGTGAGGTTGGTCTGGATGTCTTCGCCGGCGATCCTGAGCAGTTCGGGCAGGCGCGTGAGCATCGCCGGCTGGTTGAGCTTGCGGAACACCTGCTCCAGCACCAGCCGCTGGCGGGCCATCCGGCCGATGTCGCCTTCGGGGTCGTGGCGGAACCGCAGGAAACCCTCGAGCTCTTCCCCCCTGAGCACCTGGGGCCCCGGGTAGAGGTCGATGTAGAGGCCCTGGGCGTCGTCCACGTAGTAGAGGCGACGGGGCACATCCACCTCCACCCCGCCGAGGGCGTCGGCGACCCGCTGCACCGCCCGCAGGTTCACCAGCAGATAGCGGTCGATCGGCTCCTCGAGCAGACCGCTCAGTTCCCGCCGGGCGCCGTCCATGCCGCCGAAGGCATAGAGGGCATTGGCCTTGAGCACGCCGTAGTGCTCCGATTCGACGTAGGTGTCGCGCGGCACCTGGGTCACGCGGGTGGCGCCGTCCCTGATCTCCACGGTGAAGATCACATCGGTGTTGGCCCCCACCTTGTCGATCCCCATCACCAGGATCGGCTTGCCCGCCAGCGGCTTGATCGTGCCGGCGAGATAGTGGGAGCTGCCCTTGAGGGCCGCCACCGCGCCACTGAGCAGGCCCGGCAGGGGTCCGTTGAGGCCGTAGCCGACAGCCAGTCCGAGGGTGAAGGGCAGCAGGGAAAGCAAGCGGCCCCTGCGGGAAGCACGGCGCCGCACGCCCTTCTCCGGGACGCTGGTTGACGGTTGCGGCGCCGGCTGCTGGCCCATGGACACTCCTGGTCGGCGCACGATAAGAGGCCCAGGCCCGCCGCACCAGGCCTCAGGCGGCCACTACGCGAATCTGTCCGGCCGCGGCGTCGGCCCTGCGGCGCGCCTCGGCCTCGCTGGCCCCCCGGGCCAGGGCCACCCCCATGCGCCGGTTGGGCCTGGCGTCGGGCTTGCCGAACAGCAGCACCTGGGTGTCCGGCTCCGCCAGGGCCGCCGCCACCCCTTCGAAGGCCACCCGCTCGGAGGCCCGCCCGGCCAGGATCACCCGGCTGGCGGCAGGCCCGAGGCTCTCGATGCGAGGGATCGGCAGGCCGAGCACGGCCCGCAGGTGCAGCTCGAACTCGCTCAGGTTCTGGCCCATCAGTGTCACCAGTCCGGTGTCGTGGGGACGGGGTGAGAGCTCGGAGAACACCACCTCATCCCCGCACAGGAAGAATTCCACCCCGAAGATGCCGGCACCGCCGAGGTTGTCGGTGACGGCCCGGGCCATTGCCTGGGCCTCCTCCAGCTGGCGGGCACCCAGGACCGCCGGCTGCCAGCTGCACTGGTAGTCGCCCCGCTCCTGGATGTGGCCGATGGGGGGACAGAACAGGGTGGGCCCGTTCCACTGCTTCACCGTGAGCAGGGTGATCTCCAGCTGGAAGCGCAGGAATTCCTCCACGATCACCCGTGCTCCCGCGCCCCGGGCGCCTTCCATCGCCGTGTCCCAGGCGGCGGCGATCCCCTCCGGTCCCTGCACGACGCTCTGGCCTTTGCCCGATGAGCTCATCACCGGTTTCACCACCACCGGCCAGCCCAGGGGCCCGGCGGCGGCGGCCAGCTCCTCGGCGCTTTCGGCGTAGCCGAAGCGGGCGGTGCGCAGCCCCAGCTCGGTGGCGGCCAGATCGCGGATGCGGTCGCGGTTCATGGTCACCGCCGTGGCCCGGGCGGTGGGGATCACGGTGATGCCCTCGGCCTCCAGCTCCGCCAGGGCGTCCACCGCCAGGGCCTCGATCTCCGGGATCACCAGATCGGGGCGGTGCCGTCGCACCACCTCCCGCAGGGCATCCGGGTCGGTCATGGGGATCACCTCGGCCAGATCCGCGACCTGCATCGCCGGTGCGCCGGCATAGCGGTCCACGGCGATCACCCGGCAGCCCAGCCGCTGGGCCGCGATCGCCACCTCCTTGCCCAGTTCGCCGCTGCCGAGCAGCATCAGGGTGCGCGGAAAGGCGGTGGCCATGGGTCGCGGCGGAGCGGCAGCGGCGATCCTCCCGCATCCCCGCCGGCCCTGCTAGAGAAGGCCGGTCGGCACGGCAACGCAGATGCGAGGGCTCCCGGATCCAGCTGTGATCGGTCCAGGCGTGCTTGATCCAGGCGCGATCACTTCGATGCTGGCGGGCGTGGGCTGGAAGCAGGGCGGCGGGGTGCTGGCCCTCAGCACCGCCGGCGATGCGGCCGAGACGCTGCCCTTCGGGCTCGACATCAACACCCTGCAGACCAGCGTGCTCGTCTACCTGGGACTGTCGTCGCTGGTCTTCGTGCTGGTGTGGGTGGTGGGCTACCTGCGCAGCCGCTGAGACGTCACCGGGCCAGGGCAGTCACAGCGGTCGGCCAGGGCTGTCACGGCGGTGGGATCCCGCCGCTCTCGGTGGTGTCCTGGTCGGTGCTCAGAAGGGTGAGTTGACGCACGGGCGGCTCCTCGCTCACGAATCCGTAGGACTCGAACACCGCGGGATCGGGATGGGTGATGCGCGGCCCATCGCCGTGGCGCTCCAGGCGGAAGCCCTCGTCGGCCATGCGCCGCATCAGCGCCGCCGCTTCCTCGAAGCGGGCCGCCATCGCCTCCAGGCTGGCGCAGTCGGCCGTGAGGCCGGTTTCCCTCCAGGTGAAGTGGGCCATGGGGCGAGGGGGGCGAGGGGATCGAGAGCCTTCAGGGCAGCAACGCCAGCCCCAGCAGTACCAGTAGCAGGCTGGCGCCCCAGAAGCGGTTCACCACCTGACCTTCCTGCAGACCGCCCAGCTCGAGGTGGTGGTGCAGCGGTGCCATGCGGAACACGCGCCGCCCCTGGCCGTCGGGCCCCTTGGTGGCCTTGAACACCCACACCTGGATGATCACCGAGAGGGATTCGGCCAGGAACACCCCGCCCATCACCAGCAG
>JALOOQ010000174.1 GCA_025454305.1 Cyanobium sp. Prado107 | reverse complement strand
GAGGAGATCGCCGAGGAGCACGGGCTCACGGTGGACACCGCCGGCTTCGAGGCGGCGATGGAGGAGCAGCGCCAGCGGGCCAAGGCCGCGGCGGTGAGCATCGACCTCACCCTGCAGGAGGCGATCGACCAGGTGGCGGCGACTGCCGAGGCCACTGCCTTCAAGGGCTACGAGGCCCTGGAGCACCCCAGCTGTGTGCTGGCTCTGGTGGTGAACGGCGAGCCGGCCACCCAGGCCAGTGCCGGTGACAGCGTGCAGCTGGTGCTCGATTCCACCCCCTTCTACGGCGAGGGCGGCGGCCAGGTGGGCGACCGCGGCGTGCTGCTGGGCGGCGGCGATCAGACCAGCGTCGATGCGGGCGTGATCGTGAGCATCGAGGGGGTGTCGCGCAACCGCTCGGTGTTCGTGCACAGCGGCCGGGTGGAGCGCGGTCAGATCACAGTGGGCGATCTGCTCACCGCCCGGGTGGACGCCGCCTGCCGTCGCCGCGCCCAGGCCAACCACACGGCCACCCACCTGCTGCAGGCGGCGCTCAAGCAGGTGGTGGATCCGGGCATCGGCCAGGCCGGTTCGCTGGTGGATTTCGACCGGCTGCGCTTCGACTTCCACTGCCCCCGCGCCGTGACCCCCGAGGAGCTGGAGCAGATCGAGGCCCTGATCAACGGCTGGATCTCCGAGGCCCACGGCCTGGTGGTGCAGGAGATGGCGATCGAGCAGGCCAAGGCGGCCGGCGCCGTGGCGATGTTCGGTGAGAAGTACGCCGACGTGGTGCGGGTGGTGGATGTGCCCGGCGTGTCGATGGAGCTCTGCGGCGGCACCCATGTGGCCAACACCGCCGAGATCGGCCTGTTCAAGATCGTGAGCGAGAGCGGCGTTGCCGCCGGCATCCGCCGCATCGAGGCGGTGGCCGGCCCGGCGGTGCTGGCCTACCTCAAGGAACGCGAGGCGGTGGTGAAGCCCCTGGCCGAGCGCTTCAAGGCCCAGCCCGGCGAGATCGTGGAGCGGGTGAGCCAGCTGGCCGACGACCTCAAGGCCACCCAGAAGGCCCTGGCGGCGGCCCGCGCTGAACTGGCGGCGGCCAAGGCCGCGGCGCTGGTGGCCCAGGCGCAGGCGGTGGGGGCTGGTGCCGATGGTGCGCCATTCCAGCTGCTCGTGGCCCGCCTCGACGGCGTCGATGGCGCCGGTCTGCAGGGCGCGGCCCAGGGCCTGGCGGATCAGCTGGGCGACGGCGCGGCGGTGGTGCTGGGCGGTCTGCCCGATCCGGCCGACCTGGCCAAGGTGATCCTGGTGGCGGCCTTCGGCAAGGCGGTGATCGCCGCCGGGCCGAAGGCCGGTGGCTTCATCGGCGGCGTGGCGAAAGCCTGCGGCGGCGGCGGCGGTGGGCGCCCCAACCTGGCCCAGGCCGGCGGCCGCGACGGAGCTGCCCTGGATGGAGCGCTGGCGCAGGCGCGGGAGCGGTTGCGGACGGAGTTGCTGGATGCCGCTCCCGCGGACGCCTGAGGAACCGCCGATGGCACAGGTGATGGACGTAGTGGCGGCGACAGACCAGGCGCGGGATCGGCGCTGGGATCGAGTGCTCGGCCAGTTGTCTGGCTGCGGCAGTCCCCTCCCCCGCAGGCAGTCCCCGTGATCAAGGTGAACCCTCGCCGTTGGCTTCGCCGCCATGTGGTGTTCGTGGTCTGGGCGTCTGCCTGCACGCTTGGTTTTGGCCTGTTCTCCAATGCCTACGACCAGTGGCAACTGATGGCAGCCACACGCACCCAGGAGTTGCGGGGACCGCGACGGCCCCCCGGGGGGGTGGTGATTGTCGCCATCGACGACTACAGCCTCACTCAGGGGGCCAATGCCGATCTCAGCAAGGATCCCGACCTGCGCCGTCTGGTGAGCTGGCCCTGGCCCCGGGCCATTTATGAGCGGCTTCTGGACCGCCTCTTTGCCGCAGGCGTGCGGGCGGTGGCCTTCGATCTGATGTTCAGCGGACCCAGCAGCCACGGGCCTGAGGACGACGCAGCCTTCGCCCAGGCGCTCGGCCGCTACCGAGGGAAAGTTGTGCTGGGCGCACAGGTCCTGGAGAGCCGTGGCCAGGTCGGAGGGCTCACCCTGAGCACTCCGCTGGATCTTCTG
Organism: Cyanobium sp. Prado107; assembly: GCA_025454305.1. Classification (GTDB taxonomy): domain Bacteria; phylum Cyanobacteriota; class Cyanobacteriia; order PCC-6307; family Cyanobiaceae; genus NIES-981. The sequence continues at coordinate 2,500 of JALOOQ010000174.1, read as the reverse complement.
GATGCTGCCGCCGGGCCTGAATCTTCTGGTCTGCTCAATGCCCTTCAGGATCCAGATGGTTACATCCGCTTGCGGCCCACCACCTACGCCCGAAAGCTGCAGCAGAGCGATCTCTTCGATGTGCCCGAGGGCCTCGCGGATCGCCTGATCGAGAAGGGAGATCTGCGTGAGGTCCCCCCGCCGCGGTTGTCGGCCGATTGGCGACCGCTGGTCGACCCCTATGGTCCCGCCCGAACGATCCCCACCATTCCGGTCTGGGATCTGCTGGAGACCTCCAGTTACCAGGGCCTGCTCGAGCGCGGAGACCTCAAGAACCAGGTGGTGCTGATCGGACCCACCGCCAGCGTGCTGCAGGACATCCACCGCACGGCTTTCGCCGGGGCCGAGGGGATGCCCGGTGTGGAGATCCACGCCGCCGAGATCGCCAACCGCCTCGAGGGTCGGGCCCTGTTCGTGCCCTACACCTCGCCTCTCTGGGCCCCGCTGCTGGGCATCGCCGTGCTCCTGCTGGGTTTGCTCTCGGTGCGCTGGGAGCGGCCCCAGGTGAGGTTGGGCGCCCTGGCCCTGATAGCCGGCGGCATGGCCCTGCTGGCCCTGATTCTGCTCAGTGCCACAGGCATGGGCATCGTGCTGCTGGGCCTCTCGGGGATCACCCTCGCCACCGGTCTGGTGAGTGCGGGCGATGCCACGGTGCGGCTGCAGCTGAACCGGCTGCGCCTGCGCCGCATGCTCGAGCGCTACCTCTCGCCAGCGGTGGCGGCTCAGATCGCGAGCCAGCCCGAGGAGGCTGATCAACTGCTCGGTGGCCGGATGTCCGACGTGGTGGTGTTCCTCATCGATGTGCGCGGCTTCACCCAGGCCACCGCCCGGATGAACCGGGAGGGACTGGCCACCGAGTTGGTGGCCCAGCTGAATGAGTACTTCGCCGTGGTCGTGTCCGTCCTCCAGCGGCACGGGGCCACCATCGACAAATACATGGGTGACGCCATCCTGGCGGTGTTCGGCGTCCCACTGACACGGGGCCTTGCGGATGAAGTTCAGGCTGCCCTTGAAGCTGTGATGGATATCAAGGCTGAGGTGGCTGAGCTCAACCAGCGTTGGATCGAGACGGGGCGAACACCCTGGCAGCAGGTGATCGTGCTCTCGGCAGGTCCGGTGATCAGCGGCAACATCGGCTGCCTCAGCCGGATGGATTACACCATCATCGGAGACACCGTGAACATGGCCAGCCGGCTCGAAGCTGTGGCCAAGAGTGTTGACGGCGAGGTGGTGGTGAACGATGCCGTGGCCCGGCAGGCCCGGCCCGAATGGATCATTCACTCCCTCGGGCCGTTCGAGATCCGTGGCCAGGGGACGCAGGAAGTGTTCGCTGTGAGCGGTCGTCGAGATGAGGGTGTGAGCGGACGTGAGGATGACGGTGCCCTGGTGACGCCTTCTGCCTAGGATCCGCCAACCGGGTCACTGGCTGGCTGCCCTTCCATGGTCATGCATCTCTTTCTGAAGCAACCCAGCGCTTTGGCCTTGGCTTGTCGCACCACAGCCACTCTTGTCCTGGCCGCAGCTGTTGCTGCAGCCCTGCCGCCGGCAGCGACCGCCCAGGCGTCGGTCATCCAGTCCGCCCGGGTTGTCCGGCTGATCGACGGCAAGCAAGTGTTCATCAACGGACGCACCGCCAAGGTCAACGACACCGCCCGCTCAGGCCAGCAGCTGCGCACCGGCCGCAGCCGGGTCGAGCTGTTGTTCGATGGGCGCACGGTGGGTTTCATGGGCCGCTCCAGTGTGCTCAACGTCGGCAGTCAGTGCCTGCGTCTCGATCGTGGTGCGGTGCTGATGAGCGGACCCCAGAGAACCTGCCTCGGCACCAAGGTGCTGGGGGTGATGGGCACCACCACGATCGTGCAGCGTGATCTGGATTCCTACAACGTGATCACCCTGGAAGGGGTGGCTCATGTGGGAGAACCGGGCGGCTTCGAAGAGCAGCGGCAAAGCCAGCCTGCGCCCGACCCGGGCAGTGGTTCAGCTCCGAAGGCTCCGCTGCCCAAGAAATCGGTGGAGATCACGGATGGCGACCCCAGTGGCCGCACCACCTACATCTGCGGCTGTGAGGTGGCCCAGTTCAGCAGCGATGGCGAATTTCAGCGCCAGGCGGTGTTGAGCCGCAGCCAGTTGCTGGCGGCCTTGAACCGGTTCACCGACGACAAGCTCCAGCTTCCCGAGGGCGTCGCCGAGCGGATCGAGGAGTCGATCGCCAACTGCGAGTGACGCCCACTGCGTTCACCAGATCACCGTGCTGAAGATCTGCTGCATGCGTCTGAGCAGCTGGTTCTGCTGCACCTTCACCGACTCGGCGCTGAGATCCTCCAGCTGATGCCGGCGCCCAGTCACCAGGCGAGCCAGCTCATCCATCAGTGCCGGGTTGCCCTGCAGCAGGGGAGCGATGTCCTCCTGAGCGACCTTCAGGAGCACGCATTCATCGATGGCCAGCACGCTGGCGCTTCGG
>JALOOQ010000173.1 GCA_025454305.1 Cyanobium sp. Prado107 | reverse complement strand
CATGCCAGAGCCGGCTGGACTGGCCAGGTCCGAGGAGGCGATCGGCGGGCACTCGCCCGCTGCCGTGGGCGGCTTCAGCGGGCGTCGGCTGGCCGCCACCGCAGCGCGGGAGACCCTGGAGCTGCGCCGCGACCCGCTGCGGGCCCTGCTGGCGCTGGCGGGCAGCGTCCTGCTGATGGTGGTGATGGGCCTGGGCATCAGCTTCGATGTCGAGAACCTGCCGTTCGCCGTCCTCGACCGCGACGGCACCACCGTCAGCCGCGACTACGCCGACACGGTGGCCGGATCGCGCTATTTCTCCGCCGCCGCACCGCTGCGCGACCACGCGGATCTGGATCGGCGCCTCGCCGCAGGACGCCTGAGCGCGGCCCTGGAGATTCCGCCGGACTTCGGACGGGCCATCAAGCGCGACAGCCCCACCCAGATCGGGGTGTGGATCGATGGCGCCATGCCCCAGCGGGCGGAAACGGCCCGCGCCTACCTGCAGGGCATGCACGCCCTCTGGCTGGAGGAGCAGCGCCAGCTGCACAGCCCTGCCCTCGACGGTGCGGTGTTCGGTGCGGTGGACGGTGCGGTGGAGGGACCTGCCCCCGGGCCGGTGAACAGGCCGGTGGAGGTGGAGGTCCGCTTCCGCTACAACCCCGAACTGCGCAGCCTCACGGCCATGGTGCCCACGATGATGCCGCTGCTGCTGCTGCTGCTCCCGGCCATGCTCACCGCCCTCTCGGTGGTGCGCGAGAAGGAGCTGGGCTCGGTGGTGAACCTCTACGTCACACCGCTGACGCGGCTGGAGTTCCTGCTGGGCAAGCAGCTGCCCTACATCGCCCTTGGGCTGCTCAACTTCCTGCTGCTCACCCTGGTGGCAACCACCGCGCTGGGGGTGCCGCTGCGCGGCAGTGTGGCGGCCGCCACCGTCGCCGCCGGGCTCTACGTGAGCGCCGCCACCGGCTTCGGGCTGCTGGTGTCGGCGTTCATGCCCAGCCAGATCTCGGCGATCTTCGGCACCGCCGTGCTCACCATCCTGCCGGCGCTCTCCTTCTCGGGGGTGTTCGATCCGGTGAGTTCACTCACTGGGGTGAGCGCCTGGATCAGCCGTGTCTATCCCACCACCCATTTCCTCACGATCGTGCAGGGAACCTTTCTCAAGGGCCTGGGCTTCGCGGGACTGGCCGGGTCGTTCCTGCCCCTGCTGCTGGCGGCGCCGGTGCTGCTGGCCGTGAGCCTGCTGTGCCTGCGGTCCCAGGAGGGCTAGGCCATGGGGTTGCCGCCGCTGCGCTGGGATCACGTCCGCGACCTGGGTGTCAAGGAGCTCTGGAGCCTGGCCAGCGACCGCTTCCTGGTGGGACTGATTCTGTTCGCCTTCACGGTGTCGGTGTTCGCCGGCACGCGGGTGTCGCCGGAGACGCTGCTGCACACCCCGATCGCGATCGTGGACGAGGACCGCTCGCAGCTCTCGGAGCGCCTGCGCGACGCCTTCCTGCCGCCCTACTTCCAGGCGCCGCGGCTGGTGTCCCCCGAGGAGATGGATCGCAGGCTCGACGGTGGCCTCGACAGCTTCGCCCTCAGCATCCCGCCGCACTTCGAAGGGGATCTGCTGGCCGGCCGCCGGCCGGCGCTGCAGCTGCAGGTGGATGCCACGCGCATGGGGCAGGCCCTCAGCGGCAGCGGCTACGTGCAGCGGATCGTGCTGCAGGAGGTGAGCGACCACCTCAGCGAGCGCGGGGCGGCCCCGCCGTCCCGGCCGCCGCCGGTGGACCTCGTGGTGCGGGCCCGCTTCAACCCGGAGCTCAGCCGGGTGTGGTTCGGCTCGATCATGCAGGTGATCAACCAGGTCACCCTGCTGTCGCTGCTGCTCAGCGGAGCGGCCCTACTGCGCGAGCGCGAACGCGGCACCCTCGAGCACCTGCTGGTGATGCCGGTCACCCCCCTGGAGATCATGCTCGCCAAGGTCTGGGCCACGGGGCTGGTGGTGCTGCTGGCCGCCACCGCGTCCCTGCTGCTGGTGGTGCGGGGGCTGCTGCAGGTGCCGATCGCCGGTTCGCTGCCGCTGTTTCTGGCCGGAACCGCACTGCATCTGTTCGCCACCACCTCCATGGGGATCTTCCTCGGCACCGTGACGCGGTCGATGCCCCGCTTCGGGCTGACGCTGCTGATGGTGGTGCTGCCGCTGCAGATGCTCTCGGGCTCGATCACGCCGCGCGAGAGCATGCCGGGCTGGGTGCAGGTGCTGATGCTGGCGGCACCCAACACCCACTACGTGATGCTGGGGCAGGGAATTCTCTACCGCTCCGCCGGATTCGCCACACTCTGGCCCCAGTTCCTGTGGCTGGCGCTGATCGGTGGCAGCTTCTTCGGGGTCTCCCTGGCCCGCTTCAGGCGCACTCTGGGCACGTCGGACTGAGGATCCAGCTGAGCCGGCCAACCCAAGCAACGCAAGCGAAGCCACGCGAGCGAAGCCGCGCGGATGACCCTGGGGAAACTCAGGAACTCTGCTGGTACAGCTGCTCGAGACGTTCCCGGCTGAGATCCAGCACCATCACCACCTCGCCGGGCTCGGGAGCTTCCGGATGGCGGCGGGGGCGGGTGGTGATGGGCCGGAACCCCTGGCTCATCAGGGAGAAGGCCCCCACCAGCAGCAACGGGAAGCAGATCAGGTAGAGGGCGGTGAAGACCATGGCGCCGGAATCGCACAGCGACGACCCTACTGTGAAGAAGTATTAACCGCGACAGGTCACGCAGACCCCTTGCCCCGCAGGAGATGTCGCCCATGGATGGATCGGCGGGCGGCCCGAAGCGCATGAATGAGCAACCCTGTTAACGTTCCGTTACATCCACAGCGCGGCACGGCCCATGACCGTCGGAGAGCTCTTCCTCGAATCGATCTCCACAGGGGTGATCACCCCCGCCGAACTCAACTGGATCACCGCTCAGCAGGCCCGTTTCTCTCGGGTGGAAGAGGCCACCGCCCTGCGCCTCGGCCGGCTGCTCGATCAGGGCGACATCCAGCTGGGCTGCCGCCTGCCGGCGGCCAGGACCCGGCACGACGCCGTGCGCGAGCAGTGGATCGAACCGCTGGGCCGGCGCCGCCACCGCCGCGGCACCCCCGCCGAGTTCACAATCCTTTAAGATCGCATCACGTTTCGTAACGTCACCACCATGTCCGACACCACCCCCCGCTTCGGCTTCGTGGCCTTCGCAGAAACCTGGAACGGCCGCCTGGCCATGATGGGCTTCGTGATCGGCCTGGCCACCGAGCTGCTCACCGGCCAGGGCATCCTCAGCCAGATCGGCCTGGGCTGAGGCCAGGGTCTCCACTCCCCCAGGTCAGACCCGGGTCAGCCAGCTGGGCATTCCCCCAGCTGGGCGATCACCCGATCTCAAGGCACTGATCATCCAGTTCAGGGCACCAGGAGTGCCTCAGGCCTCCGGCTCAGTGCCGGGGGCTTTTTGCTGACCTGCACAACGGCATCCCCACCATGCTGGTTCGCCATGCTGGACCGCAGCAGCCGTCATCACGATGTCCCAGCCGGGAACGGCCCTCGATCGGTTGCAGAGCCACCTGCACCAGACCCGTCTGCTGGGCTCGATCAGCAGCGCTCTGTATTACGACCAGAACACCGTGATGCCTCCGCAGGGGGCCGCCTGGCGGGGAGAGCAGCTGGCCCTGCTGGCCAGCCAGCTGCACGAACGGCAGAGCAGTGAGGCCTACGCCGATCTGGTGGCCGCCGCGGAAGCCGAGCTGACCGCCGACGCCTCCGCACCCCTGCGCCGCAACCTGCAGCTCCTGCGCCTGGAGCTGGAGCGCCAGCGCTGCCTCGATCCGGCCCTGGTGCAGGCCCTGGCCATGGCCCAGTCGCGCGGCAACGCGGTGTGGCAGCACGCCCGAAGCAACAATGACTTTTCAGCCTTCGCCCCCGCACTCGAGGAGCTGATCGATCTGCGCCGCCGGCAGGCGGCCCAGCTGGCTGCGGCCGAACCGGTGGCCCGCAGCCCCTGGGAGATCCTGGCCCAGCCCTTCGAGCCCGACGTCAGCAAAGCGCGCCTGCAGGCCCTGTTCGCCCCGCTCGAGGCGGCCATCCCGCCGCTGCTGGAGCGGGTCGCCCATGCCGACGACACCGGTGCAACCGATCTTCCCGAAAGCCTGCAGGAGAGCCTCTGCGCCGAGCTGCTGGAGAGCTGGGGCTACGACGCCAGCCGCTGCCAGCGCTCCCGCTCCGCCCATCCCTTCTCCTGCACGGTGGGGCCGGCCGACTTCCGCATCACCACCCGGGTGGTGCCGGGCCAGCCCTTCTCCGCCTTCCTGGCCACCGCCCACGAGTGGGGCCATTCCCTCTACGAACAGGGCCTGCCCCGGGGGGACGACCACTACTTCCCCTGGCCCCTGGGAGAGGCCACCTCCATGGGCGTGCACGAGTCCCAGTCGCTGTTCTGGGAGTGCCGGGTGGCGAGGGGTCGTGCCTTCGCCGAACGCTGGCATCAGCGCTTCAGCGCCGCCCTGGGCCGGGATCCCTGGGGCGGCGTTGCGCCGTTCTGGCGCCAGCTCAACCCCCTGCGGCCCGGACCGATCCGGGTGGAGGCCGACGAGCTGAGCTACTGCCTGCACATCGTGCTGCGCTTCGAGCTGGAGCTGGCGCTGCTGGAGCAGGA
>JALOOQ010000172.1 GCA_025454305.1 Cyanobium sp. Prado107 | reverse complement strand
GGATCGGTGGCACGGGCCGTGGCCGCGTCGATCACCGCCTCCTGGCCCTCGAGGGCGTAGTCGAGGCTGTCGGGATCGAGCAGGTCGCCACGGGTGAGCTCGCAGCCCCATTCCTGCAGGAACGAGGCCCTGCGCGGGGAGCGCACCATGCAGCGCACCTGATGGCCGGCATCGAGGGCCTGCCGGGCGATCTGGCGACCCAGGGTGCCCGTTCCGCCGACGACCAGAACCTGCATGCACCACGCTCAAGCGGGCCTGAGCCTAGGGGTGCGCCCGCCGGCCCGAGAGCGCCGCGAACACCGCCTCAGTCGACGTCGGCGAAGCGCAGCAGCAGCACGCCGCCCACCAGACCCACGGGAATCAGCACCCAGAAGAGGGCAGCGATGCCGAAGATTTCGGAGGCCATGGCCGGAGCAGCGGGAAGACCCATGTATTTAGCAGCGCCGCGGCGCCGTCAGTCAGCGGTGCCACCGGCAGACCCACCGGCATCGCCGCCGGCCGCGCCCAGCCGGGCCGCCAGTTCCAGGATCACTGGCCAGGGGGCATCGCTGCGCAGCTGCCCTGCCATCACGCCGCTGGCCCAGGCACCGTGGCCCAGCCGGCGCAGGGCCTCCACCAGGTCCGTGAGCTTCGGAGGGCCACCGCACCCCAGGCGACGGGCGATCTCGGCCAGGGGCCAGCAGCGGGCGGGCAGCCCTGGATCGGCGCACAGCGCCACCAGCAGCCGGCAGGCGGCGGCCCCGGTGCTCCGCGGCACCGTCTCCGCCTGGCGGAGCAGGGCCTCCAGGGTGGGTGGGTGCTGCAGGGCACCGATCCAGAGCGGACCGCTGATCGCCAGCGGTGGCGCGGCCCCCTGCGGGCAGCAGCACGGTTGCCACTGGCGCAGGCTCAGCAGGGGCTGCACCTGCTGGTCACCGCAGCCGTGGCAGAGGGCGAGCAGACCCAGCTGGCCCTCCTCGCCACTGGCGGGGCGGCGGCGCAGACGCACGGCGGTGCGGAAGGTGCGGCCCTCGCTGAAGGCCAGCAGCGGCTCGATGCCACGGCCCATGGCCCAGGCGCAGCGGGCAACGCTGCCCAGCTGCAGGCGCAGGGCAAGCTCCCAGGAGGCGGGATGGGTCCGCGCCGCCGCCCCGAAACGGCGCACGGCGGCCGGGCGGTCGTGGCCGGTGGGCGAGCGGCCATCGGTGCTGGCCAGATACAGCACCCCGTCCAGGGTCACGGCCTCCAGGGCCAGGGGCAGCAGGGCGGTGGGACAGCCGAAGGCATCCAGATCCACCAGCTCGAAGCGCTCGCGCCGCTGCAGGCATCCCGCCAGCAGCTGCTGTGCGGTGAGGGCGGTGGTGCGCAGCGCGCATCCGGCGGCGGTGAGCGGTGCCAGGTTGGCGCACAGCAGCGGCAGACGATCCGGATCGGCGTCGTTGGCCCACACGGCCGCGGCCCCGGCCTCCAGACCCACCCGCAGACTGCGGATGCCGCAGCCGGCCATGGCGTCCAGCAGCCGCAGCGGCCCGGCCGCAGCCAGCTCGCGGGCCAGCAGCACCCCCAGATCGCGGCTGGGCCGCGACTCCGGACGGAAGAAGCCTTCCCCGAGCTGCAACCGGGCCGCGGCTTCGCAATAGTGAGGGCCTGCACGGGAATCCAGGAACCAGCCGCCTTGCGAGCCATGCCCCAGCCTGCCAAGGCGGCTCCATCCGCCGACGCCGGCGACCCCGGCGCCGGCAGTGCTGACTGGGGTGAGCACAGCCAGTGGCTGTGGCGCGGCCAGAGCTGCCACTGGCGCGTGCTCGGGGACCCCGGCCATCCGCCGCTGCTGCTGGTGCACGGCTTCGGGGCGGCCTGCGGCCACTGGCGCCGCAACGCGGCGGCCCTGGCAGCCGCCGGCTGGCGGGTGTACGGCATCGATCTGATCGGCTTCGGCGCCTCCAGCCAGCCCGTCCTGCGCCTCGACAACCGCCTCTGGGCCCGCCAGCTGCAGGCGTTCCTGGCCGAGGTGGTGGGCGGGCCGGCGGTGCTGGTGGGCCATTCCCTCGGCGGTCTGGTGGCGCTCAGCTGCGCCGTGTTCTTCCCCGCCTGGGTGCGGGCGGTGGTGGCGGCGCCGCTGCCGGATCCCACCCTGCTCACCGCTCCCCAGGGGCGGCCGCTGCGGCGTGCCCCCTGGCGGCGGCGGCTGAAGCGCTGGCTGGTGATCGCCCTCTGCCGGATGCTGCCGCTGGAGCTGCTGGTGCCGCTGCTGGCCCACTCGCCGCTGCTGGACCTGGGCATCCAGTCGGCCTACGCCGGGCCGGTGATCGGCGACCAGGAGCTGCACCGCCTGATCGCCCGACCGGCGCGGCGGCCCGGAGCGGTGCGCGCCCTGCGGGCGATGAGCATCGCCATGGCCCTGCGGCCCCATGGGGCCACCGCTCCGGCGCTGCTGCAGCGCCTGCGCCGGCCGATGCTGCTGGTCTGGGGTCAGCGCGACCGGCTGGTGCCGGTGCGCATGGCCGTGCAGGTGCTCTCGCTGCGGCCGGGGCTGCCGCTGGAGGTGCTGGAGCACTGCGGCCACTGCCCCCACGACGAGGGCCCCGAGCACTTCAACCGCGCCCTGCTGGCCTGGCTCAGCAGGCTGCCGGGGGCCGACCGGGCCCAGGGGCCGGGACGGTAGCCTGCCAGCTCTGCCCTGGTGCGATGAAGCACACCCTCTCGGTGCTGGTGGAGGACGAGTCCGGAGCCCTGAGCCGGATCTCGGGACTGTTCGCCCGCCGCGGTTTCAACATCGAGAGCCTGGCGGTGGGCCCGGCCGAGAGGAACGGCATGTCGCGGCTCACCATGGTGGTGGAGGGCGACGACCGCACCCTCCAGCAGATGACCAAGCAGCTCGACAAGCTGATCAACGTGCTCGGGGTGATCGACCTCTCCACCATCCCGGCCGTGGAGCGGGAGCTGATGCTGCTCAAGGTGTCGGCCCCGCCCCGCCAGCGCGGCGAGATCCTTGAGCTGGTGCAGGTGTTCCGCGCCCGGGTGGTGGATGTGGCCGACGAGGCCCTCACCCTGGAAGTGGTGGGTGACCCGGGCAAGCTGGTGGCCCTCGAGCAGCTGCTGGAGCCCTACGGGATCCTCGAGATCGCCCGCACCGGCAAGGTGGCGCTGGAGCGGGCCTCGGGGGTGAACACCGAGCTGCTCAAGGTCACAGCCTCCGAGAAGCGCGTTCCGGCCTAGTCCGCCTTCGCCCCGCCGCCCCCCTCCACCACGGTGGCCTTGACGATGCGGTCTCCCTGCTGGATCCGATCGACCACCTCCATCCCCTGGCTCACGCGTCCGAACACGGCATAGCGGCCATCCAGCTCGGGCAGCGCCTGCAGCGCCACATAGAACTGGGCGCTGGCGGAGTTGGGATCAGCGGAGCGGGCCATGGCCACGGCACCGCGCTGGTGGGCGAGCGCCAGCTGTCGCGTCACCCCGGGTGTGAGCAATTCCTGGCCGTAGCGGGGGGACTTCTCCGCGGCGAGCTTCACCTCCAGGGGAATCAGCCGCTCTTCGCCGCTCTTCGGGTCGATGAAGCTGCCGCTGCCGTACTGGTTGGTGGGCACCACGGGATTGGCGGAGAGCGGATCGCCGCCCTGCACCACGAACGGGGTGGGCTGGCGCACCACCCGGTGGAAGGCGGTGCCGTTGTAGGCACCCCTGCGCACCAGATCGAGGAAGTTGCCGGCGGTGAGCGGCGCGGCATCTCCGTCGAGCTCGATCAGCACGTTGCCCCGGCTGGTGGTGAGGGCCACGGTGGCCTTGCCGCTGAGACAGGGACTGTGGGCGGCGGCGCAGGCGCTCTCACTGCTCTGCAGGCCCTCCCCCCTGCAGCCCGCCAGCACCAGTGCCGCGGTCAGGACGATGGCGAACGACCAGGCGGAGCGCCTCATACGCCCTCCAGGGGCACACCCAGAAACCGGGCCAGCTGAGCGCCGGCCAGCTCCAGGTCGGCCAGGGGCATGGGTTCCCCCACCCGCGTGAGGGGCAGATCGCGCCGACCCTGCACCCGCAGCGCCAGGCGGCGGCGTGGATTGAGGCCGTCACGCACCTCCACCTTCACCGCCTGGATCTCGCGCAGGGGGATCTCCACGTCGATGCGCCGGCGGAAGCCGCGCCGGGTGATGGTGGCCTTGCCGGCGCCGCGGTCGAAGCGGTTGCTGCCGGAGCCCACATCGATGCCGATCACCGACCACAGATAGGCGGCGAGCAGCACGGCCGCCGTGCCGTAGAGGCCCATCACCGCGCCCTGCGGCAGCCACACCAGCTCGGCCGGGTGGCCGACGGGCAGAAGATCGCGGTGCAGGTAGCTGGAGAGGCTGGTGAGCAGGAAGCCGACGCCGCCCAGGCTCACCACCACCGCCACCAGCAGGTTGGACGGGCGGCGGGAGCCGAGCACCGGCTGCTCGAGCACGTCGGTCGGGTCGGTGGGGGGCATCCGGCGGGGCTGAAGAGATCGGGTCATCTTGGCGCGAGGGCCGGCACCAGGGGCGGAGGCCAACGGCAGAAGCCAGATCCAGCAAGGGATTTCAGCCCGTGTCAGAGCGCCTCGCAGTGCCCGGGAACGTTGTTACCATCGCCCGGTATCCCGCTCTCTCCATGACGATCGCAGTAGGGCGCGCGCCGGCGGGCCGGGGATGGTTCGACGTCCTCGA
>JALOOQ010000171.1 GCA_025454305.1 Cyanobium sp. Prado107 | reverse complement strand
TCCACCGGCTGGGGCATGGCGAACAGGCGCTCGAAGTCGAGGACCTCTGCGCGCTCGGGCCGGATCGGCAGCTGCTCGAAGATGCCTCCTCCGCCGTTGTCGATCAGCACCACCGTGAGCCGGCCGTGGAGCTGGCGGTGCCACAGCCAGCCGTTGCTGTCGTGCAGCAGGGCGAGATCACCGCTCAGCAGCACGGCCTGGCCGGCCACCTCGGCCACCCCACAGGCCAGCGACAGGGTGCCGTCGATCCCCGATGCGCCCCGGAAGGCATGCACCGGACGCCAGGGCCCGTCCGCCGGGGTGAAGCTCTCCCAGTCGCGCACCGGCGAGCTGTTGGCGATCACCAGGGGCAGTCCGGACGGCAGCAGCCGGGCCAGCAGCCGGGCCACCAGCGGCTCGCTCCAGGTGTCACTCGCGTCGACGTCCAGCTGGGCGTCGAGCCAGGCCTGCACCCGCCCGTCGGCCTCCATCCAGGCAGCGGCATGGCGGCGGTTCGTGGCGGGGGGGATCGCCTGGGTGGGAGCGGGCGGCAGCTGCGCCAGCCAGCGCTCCAGGCCGCTGCTCCACTGCGCGGCGCACAGCCCGAGCGGATCGAGGGGGCGGGGATCGCTCTCGCTGATCAGCACCTGGCGTCCGCCGCAGCGCTGCAGCAGACCCTGCAGGCCGCGACTGGCGGGCAGGGGACCCAGCCGCAGCACCTGATCGCTCAGCAGCTCGGATGGCAGGGCTCCGGCAATCAGGTCGTAGCCGGCCACCAGCTCCAGCCCGGAGCAGCCGCGCAGGCCGCTGAGACCATCGGCAAGCACGGGCCAGCCGGTGCGGCGCTGCCAGCACCGCAGAGCGTCCAGAAACCCGGGCCAGGCCTGGGGGTGCCCGCGCCACGGGCCAGCCACCACCAGCCCGGGGCGGCGGGGGTTCAGCCCGGCCAGCCCCCGGCACGCGGCCGGCTCAGGCTCCTGTGGCGGCGGCGCCAGGGGCGGCGGGGCACAGTCGGCTGCGGCAACCGCAGGGGATGGCGCAGCGGCTCCGACGAGAGCCTCCAGATCGGCACTGGCGGCATGCAGCGGCTCCTCGAAGGGCAGGTTGAGGTGCACCGCGCCGGGCGCGGCCGTGGCGCCGCCACCGGCACTGACCGCCAGAGCCCGCTGCGCCAGAGTCCTGAGATCCTCGGCCGCCATGGCCGCCAGCCCGGCGGGGTGGCCCTCCCCCAGCCAGCGCACGCTGGCGAGCAGGAAGCGCTCCTGATTCACCGTCTGGTTGGCACCGCATCCCTTCAGCCGGGCAGGACGGTCGGCCGTGAGCAGCAGCAGGGGGATGGCGCCGAAGTCGGCTTCGACGGCCGCCGGCAGCAGGTTGGCCACCGCCGTGCCGGAGGTGGTGACCACCGCAGCCGGCCGGCCACTGGCACGACCCAGCCCCAGGGCGAAGAAGGCCGCCGAGCGCTCGTCGATGGCGGTGTGCAGCCGCAGCTGGCCGCGCTGCTGCAGCACGCCGGCGGCGGCGGCCAGCGGTGCGGAGCGGCTGCCGGGGCAGAGCACCAGATGCTCCAGACCACCGTCCAGCAGGGCCAGCAGCAGCGCCATGGCCGACCGCAGGTTGGCGGCGGCGAGCGTCTGGCTGTCCGGCCCAGAGGGCGGGGGGGAAGCGGGCGGAACGGGGGCCACCGGAGGAGGAGCCGCAGCACTGCAGGATGGGTCGCAGCATCCTCCTGCCCGGCTTGAGCGCTCCGGCGACGGACCCCGCCCGCCACAACGACGGCGGCAGCCCATCTGCAGCGGCGGCGACGGGGCCATGGGCCCTGATCCGCCGGCAGCTGCTGCCGCTGGTGGCCTGGGTTGCCCTGGCGCTGCTGCTGCGCTGGACGCTGATCGAACCGCGCTGGATTCCCTCCGGCTCGATGCTGCCGAGCCTGCAGCTGGAGGACCGGGTGCTGGTGGAGAAGCTGCGCACGCGCCTGCACCACCCCCTGCCCCTCGGCACCGTGGTGGTGTTCCATCCGCCGCCGCTGCTGCAGGAGGCCGGCTACGACCCGTCCAGCGCCCTGATCAAGCGGGTGGTGGGGCGCCCCGGCGATCGCGTCGAGGTGCGTGACGGGCGCCTGTGGCGAAACGGCGTTGTCGTGGAGCACGACTGGAACGCCGAGCCGATGGACTACCGCCTCGACGGCCTCACGGTGCCCCCTGGACACCTGCTGGTGCTGGGCGACAACCGCAACGCCAGCCTCGACTCCCATCTCTGGGGCCCGCTGCCCGAACAGCAGTTGATCGGCACGGCCGTGTGGCGCTACTGGCCGCTGGCGCGGTTCGGTCCGATCCGGCCTGCGCAGGACGCGGCGTGAACCTCGACTAGGGTGAAGGAGTGACGTGGCGCACACGCAGGATGTTCAACCCGGAGTTCCTGACGAGCGACAACGAGGCGATCAGCGGCAATCCCCTGATCCAGTACCTCCAGGAGCAGTCACCGGATGTGTTGCAGCGGGTGGCCCGCTCCGCCAGCAGCGAGATCCAGGACATCATTCGCCACAACGTCCAGGGGCTGCTGGGGATGCTCCCCGGCGAGCACTTCGAGGTGAAGGTGCAGACCAGCCGCGACAACCTCGCCGGCCTGCTGGCCTCGGCGATGATGACCGGCTATTTCCTGCGCCAGATGGAGCAGCGCATGGAGCTGGAGGCCAGCCTGCTGGCGGGGGCAGGAGGCGACGACCTCGACGCCGACCCGGGCCCCCTGCGCCTCTAGGCGGAAGGCTGGGACGGCACCAGGCCCAGTTTCACCAGGGCCCCGTCGATCCGCGCCAGGGTTGACCAGTTGCCTTCGTCCGGTGCCCAGCTCCGGGTGGACAGCTCGTCGGCCAGCTCGTTCAGAATCTCAGCGCCGCAGGGCACCGGTGCCGCGTAGTGGGCAGGCACCAGCCAGCGGATCTCGGGCAGCTCCGTCAGCGAGCGGATCCAGGCCACCAGGGCGTCGCGGGCGCGGGGGAACACCAACCGCTCCAGCACCGGGGCCACCTGCACGCGGGGGGCTCCCTCCGGCACCAGGGCAAGGAACGCATCCTCCCAGTTGCGGTGCCATTGAAAGGGGTAGAGGCCGAAATGGCTGCGGGGGTTGCGCAGACCCGGGGCGAAGGCCCTGCGCAGCACATCCGGCAGGTCGAGCACCGTGAGGGGCGCAGGTCGCAGGTAGGAGGCGAACAGCACCAGGCGCCGCCAGCCCCGCTGGCGCAGCTCGGGAGTGTCCTCCAGTGGCTGATCGCCCCTCTCCCGAGCATGGAAGAGCAGGGGGGTGGGATCGGCGTTGAAGATCTCCGGTGGGTGCGGGTCGATGGCCACCAGGGCGTCGGTCACCAGCAGGCTGCCGCTGGCCCGGTGCAGGCAGGCCGCCTCCATGAAGGTGCCGATCCCGAGGTCGAAGGGTCCCAGCGCTCTCCAGAGCAGTTCATCGCCGTGGGGCACCCCTTGTTCGAACAGCACCCGGGTGCGGGCCGCGGGAAACCCGAGCCAGCTGAGGGGCATGCGCAGGGGAAAGCTCCACTGACCGGGGGTGACCCAGAGTTCCGCCTCGGGGAAGGCACGGGCCAGTGCCGGTGCCGGCAGCTTGTGCTCGAGGCCCGAGGCGGTGGGCAGCACGATGGTGCGCACCGGTCCGTGGTCTGCCTCCAGCTGCCGCAGGGCCGCCACCAGCTCGGGGGTGACCGGCAGGGGCGCGTAGAGCATCAGGCCTCGGCGCAGACGCACCACGGTCATGCGGATCGGCACGGCCACGTACAGCAACCCCTGCAGCTGCTCGAGGCTCCACACCTGGCCTGGAATCAGCTCGCGCACAAGGGTGCGCCGGCGTCCGTAGGGATAGAGAGGCAGCAGGGGCCACCAGGCCCAGCGCTGGAGGGCCGGTGGGGTGGGAACGGCGGAAGCGGCAGGCAAGGAAGCAGGCGGCACAGCTGCGGGTGATCGCTGCGGTGAAGGCCGGTGGCAGCGTCCGGTGTGAGGTCGATGCTGCCAGCCCGCGGAGCGGGCGCGTCGAGGAGCGCAGCAGAAAGCCCCCTCGGTGAGGGGGCTGTTGAACCTCAGCCCGACGTCCTGATCACGGAACGTCCGGCCTCAGGTTGGCTGTCCAGGCTCAGCAGGACTGTTGCGCCTCAGCCAACCGCCGGAGCGGTCAGCGCCACGGGGACGGATTCGCTGGCGGCCAGGTCGAGCGGGAAGTTGTGGGCGTTGCGCTCGTGCATCACTTCCATGCCCAGGTTGGCGCGGTTGATCACGTCGGCCCAGGTGGGCACCACCTTGCCCTGGGCATCCAGGATCGACTGGTTGAAGTTGAAGCCGTTCAGGTTGAAGGCCATGGTGCTGATGCCCAGGCTGGTGAACCAGATGCCCACCACCGGCCAGGCGGCCAGGAAGAAGTGCAGGCTGCGGCTATTGTTGAAGGAGGCGTACTGGAAGATCAGGCGACCGAAGTAGCCGTGAGCGGCCACGATGTTGTAGGTCTCCTCCTCCTGGCCGAACTTGTAGCCGTAGTTCTGGCTCTCGGTTTCGGTGGTCTCCCGCAGCAGCGAAGAGGTCACCAGCGAACCGTGCATGGCCGAGAACAGGCTGCCGCCGAACACACCGGCCACACCCAGCATGTGGAAGGGGTGCATCAGGATGTTGTGCTCGGCCTGGAACACCAGC
>JALOOQ010000038.1 GCA_025454305.1 Cyanobium sp. Prado107 | reverse complement strand
CGCTCGCCCCAGTCCACCTGGTAGAGAAACTGACGGATGATCCCGTTGAGCATCGGCCCCCTCCAGATCACGGGCTGGTTCTCGGCCACCAGCAGACCCATCGACACCATGGCGATGCCGCAGCTCTGGATCGGCACCAGCACCTGGGCGGCTCCGTCGCCGCGCACCTCAGGGGTGCGGTCGGCCACCCCCAGCATGGTGGGGGCGTTGGGACCGTAGATGTCGGCATCCAGAAGCCCCACCCTGAGCCCGTCACGGGCCAGGGCGCAGGCAAGATTCACCGCCACGGTGCTCTTGCCCACACCCCCCTTGCCGCTGCTCACGGCGATCACCCGCAGCACTCCCGGGATGGGCTGACGTTCGGGGAGCTGACCGTGCCCACCCGGCCCGTGGCCGGCTGCCCCGATCGGGGCCCCGGCCGGAGGGGGCGTGCTGGGCTGCGCCAACTCGATCTGCACGTCGGTGAGGCCGTCGAGCGCCAGCAGGGCCGAGCGGCTCTCG
Source organism: Cyanobium sp. Prado107 (assembly GCA_025454305.1). Taxonomy (GTDB): domain Bacteria; phylum Cyanobacteriota; class Cyanobacteriia; order PCC-6307; family Cyanobiaceae; genus NIES-981. The sequence goes on along the minus strand of JALOOQ010000038.1, from coordinate 13,641 downwards.
GCAACGATGCGGTCCCGCTGGGACTGCGCAAAGCCCGGCAGGGCCAGGCGGAACACCACCCGTTCACCCTGCACCCTGGGGTCCTGGATCCAGCCAAGCTCCAGCAGATCACGACCGCTGCCGGCATCCTTGACGGCGCTGAGGGCGGCACGGGCCTGCTCTGCGGTGACCATCCAGGCGCGCCTGCAAACGAAGATCGATCCTAGGGGCGTGACAGAGGTTCTCGACCCCTTGTGGAGGGATGGCCCGGCCTGAAAAGGTGTGGGAGATCCCTACGCCGATCCGGCGCGGCTGTGATGCTCCAGGCCCTCGAGGCTCCTCCCGTGAATTCCCGCCAGCGGGCCCGTGAATTGCTGATGGGTCTGCAGGACTCCATCTGCTCCGGGCTGGAGCAGCTCGATGGCGAGGGGCGCTTCCTCGAGGAGAGCTGGGAACGGCCCGAGGGGGGTGGCGGCCGCTCCCGGGTGATCAAGGCCGGCCGGGTGTTCGAACAGGGAGGCGTGAACTTCTCGGAGGTGCAGGGCTCCGAGCTGCCACCCTCGATCCTCAGTCAGCGCCCCGAGGCCAAGGGACACCCCTGGTTCGCCACCGGCACCTCGATGGTGCTCCACCCCCGCAACCCCTACATCCCCACCGTTCACCTCAACTACCGCTACTTCGAGGCCGGTCCGGTGTGGTGGTTCGGCGGCGGTGCCGACCTCACCCCCTATTACCCCTTTCTGGAGGATGCCCAGCACTTTCACCGCACCCTCAAGGCGGCCTGCGACAGCGTCAATCCGGCCTATTACCAGGTGTTCAAGCCCTGGTGCGACGAGTACTTCTTCCTGAAGCACCGCGGCGAGACCCGCGGCGTGGGCGGGATCTTCTACGACTACCAGGACCCCGGCGGCGTGCTCTACAAGGGCCCTGACCAGGCTGGCCCCGCTGCCGCCGAGAGTGAGCGCATCGGCCCGATCGGCCAGAGCTGGGAGCAGCTGTTCCAGTTGGCCACCGCCTGCGGCAACGCCTTTCTGCCCAGCTACCTGCCGATCGCCGAGAAGCGTCAGCACACGGCCTACGGCGAGCGCGAGCGCCAGTTCCAGCTCTACCGCCGAGGCCGCTATGTGGAGTTCAACCTGGTGTTCGACAGGGGCACGATCTTCGGTCTGCAGACCAACGGCCGCACCGAATCGATCCTGATGTCGCTGCCGCCGCTGGTGCGCTGGGAGTATGGCTACCAGGTTGAGCCCGGCAGCCGGGAGGCCCTGCTCACCGACGTGTTCACCCGGCCCCAGCACTGGCTGCAGGACGCCTCCCTGAGCGAACGCTGCGCCCCCCACCAGGCAGTGGGCTGACAGGTGGGGGGCTGAATTGCCTCAGGCGGGCAGGCCGCCGGGAAGCCGGCCCAGACCCGTCTCGATGGCGTCCACCACGCGGGTGGCGATGGCGGTGATCGTGGCCTGGCTGCGCCTGGGGTCGCGCAGAGCGGCCTCCAGGCCACCCTCCAGCTTGCCGATCTCGAGCATGGCGATGCCCCGGCGCGGGGCCCCCAAGCCATCGCGGTACAACAGGGGATAGGAACCGAAAGCCTGAGCCAGGCTCTCGTCGATGCGGCTGGGGGGATTGTGCAGAGGCGGGATCAGGCCCGAGCCCACCCCATCAGGCCCATAGGCGTCGTAGTGGATCTCCAGGGCATAGCCGCCGCCCCGGGCATGGGCCTTGCCCACGCTCCAGTTGGTGCGAGGGTCGTCGCCGTCGTGGATGGTGCGCAGCGGGGGGTCGTAGAAGCGGATCGCCAGACCGCGCTCGCGGCCGAGAGCCTCGACCGCCCGGGCGGTGAGCAGGTTCCAGTGCAGCTCATCGCGCATGCCGGGCTGCATCGGCGCGGCTCCCCGCAGGGCCACGGCTTCGCCGGGGGTGCCGGCGCCGGCCATGTTCTGGGAATCGGCGTGGCCGGCCAGCAGCAGGATCTCCACCGTCTCGGGGAGGGGCCGGCTGCCGGTCCAGTCCTTGCGGTCGCTCAGGCGGCTGCGGGGACCGGTGAGCGGATCCAGCCAGGCCACTCCGGGGGCCTGGGCGCTCACGCCCAGGCCCACCACCAGGGAGGCCACCAGAGCGAGCAGGGCCAGGAACAGGGGCCAGCTTCGTCGTGTTCTCACAGGGGTGAGCTCAGCAGGTTGGCGTCGTTGTAGAGGCCCAGTCTGGGCCCAAGTTCCTGTTCCAGGGCGATCAGCTCATCGCGGTGGGCCCGCAGCCGCAGGGCGCTGCCGGTGGCCTGATCGTGGCTGATCAGCCGCAGTTCCACGGTTTCCTCGCGCGCGGCCCGCCGGCGATAGAGCCAGCCCGCCAGGGGACCGAGCAGGGCCAGCAGCAGGGGCCACCAGCCCAGGCCCGGAAGGAGCTGACGCAGCACCAGACCCAGGCTGCCGGCGCCGAGGCTGCCGAGCAGGGAGAGCAGCACCGCCAGCCACGGACTGGAACGCACCGACCCTCGGAAGCGCAGGCTGCGTCGCTCCGGGTTCGAGGCCTCCGCCTGCCAGCCCCGCTGCTCCAGCCAGGCGCTGAGGGCGGGAAGCACCTCCAGGGCTGGCCGCGAACTGCGCACCTCGACGGTGGTGGTGCGGTCCTTGCTGGCGGCGCGCAGGAAGAACACCAGCCCGACGGCCAGCAGCAGGGTGAGCAGCAGCGTGGAGCCGGTGGTGGCCATGGCCCGATTCTGCTGGATCCACCCCTGGATCCGCCGCCACTGCGCTCAGGACCCGGCTTGCCACCATGGAGGATCGAACCTCCCCGCCAGCCGCCGATGACCGCCGCTCCCAGCAGCAACCTGCCTTCTCCGGCCCGGTTCGCCGTCTTCGACGGCGATCTCGATGCGGAGTGGGCGGCGCTCTACGCGGGGGCTCGGGCCCTGGCGGTGGACACCGAGGCGATGGGCCTCATCCACGGCCGCGACCGCCTCTGTCTGGTGCAGATCTGCGACGACAGCGACAACGTCTGCTGCATCCGCCTGGGCCGCGGCCAGCGGGAGGCCCCCCGGTTGAGGGCCCTGATGGAGAACCCCGCCATCGAGAAGGTGTTTCACTTCGCCCGCTTCGACGTGGCTGCCCTGGCCGAGAACCTCGCCATCACCGTGAACCCGATCTTCTGCACGAAGGTGGCCAGCCGGCTGGGCCGCACCTACAGCCCCCGGCACGGCCTCAAGGACGTGGTGCAGGAACTGGTGGGCATCGAACTCGACAAGCAGGCCCAGAGTTCCGACTGGGGCCGGGTGGAGGACCTCAGCGAAGCCCAGCTGGCCTATGCGGCGGGTGATGTGCGCTTCCTGCTGCCGGCCCGGGACCGCCTTGAGACGATGCTGCGGCGCGAGGAACGCTGGGATCTGGCCCAGCGCTGCTTCGACTGCATCCCGGTGATGGCGGACCTGGACCGCAACCGCTTCCACCTTCTGTTCGAGCACTCCACCGGCAGCAACCGCTGAGCGTCGGCGGCAACCGCTGCGGGACTGCCGGCTCAGTCCTCCACCATGAAGTTCGCTTCGCTCTCCAGCGCCCCGAGCTGCTCGGTGAGCAGGCTCTGGTGGTCGCTCCCGCCGCACTCCAGCTCGGCGACCAGGCTTTCCGCCAGGGCCAGCTTGCCGGCTCCGTCGCGGATTCCTGCCTGGGCGGCGCGGATTTCCACCCGGCGGCGGGCCGAGGCCAGGCTCACCCCCAGCAGGGTGGCCAGGCGCCCGCAGGTGGTGCTGTAGGCCCGATCGGAGATGCCGGCCATGCCAGGACCACGCTGGGTAAACCAGGTCATCATCCCAGCCGGCCGGCAGTGCAGGGCTGCGGTTCGAGCAGGCGCGCCTCCAGCAGGCGGGCCAGCCGCTCACTGCCTCCCGCCGGCCCCATGCGGCGCCGTCCGATGGCCCCCAGTCGTCGGCACAGGTCAGGGTCGTGGAGCAGGCGGGTGAGCCGGGCCGCCAGTGCGGCCGGGTTGCGGCAGGGGAGCACGGCGCCTCCGAGCAGGCGGCTCTGCCGCCGCGCGAATCCAGCCTTGAACTGCGGACCGGGGCCAGGCAGGGACAGGGCCGGAATGCCGAGGCTCACCAGTTGCTCGGTGGCGGTGCCGGCGGTGGCCAGCCCCACCTCGGCCCAGGCCGCCCAGCTCTCGAATCGTCCCGGTCCCAGCAGGAGCGTCACCTGGCCCTGCCGCCAGGCCGCCACCGCACCGCACTCCGCGGCGGCGGCACTCAGCGGCTCAACGTGCCAGCCCTGCCCGCACAGCAGCCGCTCCCAGTCATCCTGATCCGGCCTGCTGCCGCAGGCCAGCAGCACGGTGGTGGGCTGCTGGGCCGGCCAGCGGAGCAGGGCATCCAGCAGCCGGTGGGCATTGCCGAGGGCCTCCGGCAGCCGGCTGCCCGGCAGCAGCAGCAGGCAGCGCTGGTGCTCCAGGCACGCGGGCGGGGCGGTGGCCCGCAGCCCGTCCAGCATGGGATTGCCCGGGGACAGAGCGAGCACGCCCCGGCGCCGCAGGCCCCGGGCGGTGAGCCTGTCGCGCATCGCCACCAGGCGGCAGCGGCGACTGCGCATCAGGGCCCATTCCCACGGATCCCATTCACTGCCTTTGCAGCGGTGGTAGCCATCGGCGAGCGGGGTCGTGCCCCAGCCTGGCGGTGGTGCCGACATCCAGGTGAAGTCGCTCTTGGGGGTGCCCAGGAAGGCGAACGGCGCGCCGCTGCCCCAGGCCAGCAGCAGCGGCAGCAGATCGCCCACCGCCAGCACGGGAGCACGGCTGGCCCCCCAGCGACGCACCCAGCACCACTGCCGCCAGCTCAGCAGGGCCAGCCCCGCGGCGAGATCGGCAGCCATGCCCTGCAGGCTCTGGGAGCTGAACCCGCCGCTGGGCAGCGGCTGCCGCGGCCCCACCAGCTGCAGCAGTCCGGCCCGCTCGGCGTCGCCGAAGACACGGCCCTCGCCCACCAGGGGCAGCACCTGCACCCGCAGATGGGCACGCCGGCGTCGCAGCGCCCTGATCACCTGCAGGGCGATCACATCCTCCCCGTGACCGTTGCTCAGAACCAGCAGCGGGGGGGACATGCCATGGCTGATACGATCCGCTTCGGGAGTTTGACCCCCCGGCCGGCGGCATGGCCAAGTGGTAAGGCAGAGGATTGCAAATCCTTTATCCCCAGTTCGAATCTGGGTGCCGCCTTTTCAGCGAACAGCGCTGCTCTCATCAACGCTGGTCCCAGAGCGCCGCGCGGCTCGGATGGTCGGAGGCTGGCTTCGGCGATCCAATGTTCCCCGCCCCGGCCCCAGGCCTGGCAGCGCACCAGCCCGCGCTCCAGCTGGCAGTGGCCCCGTGCCAGACGGGTGCGGGGCACACCCAGGGCCAGCCCGCGCTGATCGAAGCTGGCGGTGGCCACGGTGGCCACGGTGAGGCGTGCGGGCCAGAGGGGCTGGCAGCTCCCTTCCCGATCGCAGCGCATCGCCACCTGCCCCTGTTCCAGGGCACCGGCGAACACGAGGTGCTCGAGCGCGATCGGCTCCCGCAGCCCATCGGCCAGGAAGCGCACGCTCAGCTGGCCCTCCAGGTTCTGCTCCAGCCGCAGCCCCTGGCAGTCGAACCACAGCCGGGATGGGCCCCGCTGCCACTGGCAGCGGCTGGGGCTGGTCTGCCAGCGGCCGAAATCCGCCGCCCTGGAAGCGCCGCTGTCCAGCAGCCCAGGAGCCATCGCCGCGAGCCCCAGGACGCCGACTGCCGCCGGGATCAGTAGCCGGAATCGGCCACGCAGAACCCCTGGCAGCTGATGCCGTTGCTGGCCGTGCGTCCGCAGTGCTGGCAGAGCACTGGTTCGCCGGCGCCCTGGGGCTGCTGCGCGGAGGGGGAGGAACACGGCTCGGGAGCGGGGGATGGAGCGCACGCGGGCGCGGCCGGTGGAACGGGGATGTCGCCCATAGTGGCGGCGGTGCTGCAGGCAGTTCAGCTCACCATGGCCGACCCGGGCACCGCTCCGCTTCCATACCCCGCGATCGGGGTGGGCACCTGGGCCTGGGGCAACCGCTTTCTCTGGGGCTACGACCCTGCCCAGGATGCCGAACTGGAGGCCACCTTCCGGCTGGCGCTGGACCTCGGGCTGACGTTCTTCGACACCGCCGACTCCTACGGCACCGGCCGCTGGACAGGCCGCAGCGAGATGCTGCTGGGCCGTTTCTGCTCCGCTCTGGGGCCAGATCAGAGACGCCGCCTGCAGGTGGCCACCAAACTGGCACCCTTTCCCTGGCGGTTGGGGCGCCATGGGTTTCGGCGCGCCTTCGAGGCCTCCGCACGCCGGCTGAACGGTCATCTGCGGCGGGTGCAGCTGCACTGGAGCACGGCCCGTTATGCCCCCTGGCAGGAGGGGCCTCTGCTGGACGGGCTGGCCGATCTGGTGCTCGCCGGGGACGTGGCGGAACTGGGGGTGTCGAACATGGGGCCCCGACGGCTGCGCCAGGTGGTGAACCACCTGGCCCGCCGGGGGGTGCGGCTCACCAGCCTCCAGGTGCAGCTGTCGCTGCTCTCACCGGAGCCGATCGCCGCGGGCGGGGTGGCAGACGTGTGCCGGGAGCTGGGCGTGGAGCTGATCGCCTACAGCCCGCTCGCCCTCGGCCTGCTGGCGCGCTCTGGCGACGCCTCCCTGCCCATGCCCCGGGGGCCGCGGGCGGTGCTGTTCCGCCGGCTGGAACCCCAGCTGGCTTCGCTCCGGGAGCGCATGGGCTCCATCGCTGCGGCTCACGGGGCCCCGCTGTCGGCGGTGGCACTCAACTGGTGCCGCGCCCACGGCGCTCTGCCGATCGTGGGCCTGCGCAGCGAGGCCCAGGCCGAGATGGCGGCCGGGGCGCTGCAGTGGCGGCTCAGCCTGCAAGACCGCCAAGGTCTGGACGCGATGGCCCTGGAGCTGCCCCAGCGCATGCCGGCCAACCCCTTTCAGAGCGCCTGAACCGGAGGGTGTCGCCGCTTCCAGCCCTGGGCCTGCGCTGCGGCGATTCAGGAGGCCGCCGCCGTGGGCGATGGCGTGAGCACCACCGGCAGTGCCTGCGGTCGCCGCAGCGGTGAGGGTTCGGGGCTGGCCCCCGTGGTGGGGGATTCGCCGCCGGCAGCGGGCACATTGCCGGCGGGGGACTCCCCGTCGCGGCCGCAGATCGACAGTGCTTCCTGGAGGAGGGAGTCGAAGGTGGCACCGGGAAGGCGGTGCCGGGCCAGTTCCAGGAAAGCCCGGGCCAGGGATTCATCCGCCGCTGCCTGCAGAGCCGGGTTGTTGCGGCGCCACTGCTGCTCCTCCTCGATGGCCCGGATGAAGCGTTCGGTGACGTCCCGCTTGGTGGCGGCGCGGATGCGGGTGTCGTGATCGAGGCCGCCAGGCTGGTTGCCGTTCCCCGGCTCCGCCAGCCTGCGGCTGAGGCTGTCGAGCATCTCCCGGGCCTCCCGCTCCAGGGTCACCAGCTGACCGTCCGAGAGGCGGGGCAGGTCGGCCAGGTACACCTTGCCGTGATCTCGCAGGGTGAGATAGGTCGGGCGTGGGCTCCGGTCCAGTTCGCCGCGGGGGCGCTGGGGGCGGATCGGCGCCGCCGGACCGGCCGAACTGCGGCGGCGGGTCACGCGCTGACCGGCAAGGAAGGGACTCTGGGAGCGGGTATCGAGCATGCGGGTACTCCTCGGCGGATACAACAACGTCTTGACTGGATCCGGACTCGCCGGAACTGGGCAAACCCGGAGTCGCAGGGGGCTGCGACTTCTGCGGCACCCTAAGCACCGGCGCCTGAGCCTTCAGGCCGGCACGCCCGCCAGGGCTGCTCCCTTGGGTGCCTCCCCCTGACGAACGTCGCCCAGGATCCAGGCCTCCTGGCCGCTCCGGCGGCAGAGCGCCAGTGCCGCGTCTGTGGCGGAGGGGGGCACCACCAGGCAGAAGCCCACGCCGAGGTTGAAGGTGTTCCAGAGGTCCGCTTCGGGCACCTGGCCGGCCTCCTGCAGCCAGCGGAACAGGGCGGGACGTTCCCAGCTGCCGGGGTCGATGGCCGCGTGGACGCCCTGGGGCAGGCAGCGCGGCAGGTTCTCCGGCAGTCCGCCGCCGGTGATGTGGGCCATCCCACCCACGGGAATCTCCGCGTGGCGCAGGGCCTTCACGAGGCCCGCGTAGAGCCGGGTGGGCGTGAGCAGCGCATCCATGAGCGGGCGCCGATCGCCGGGCAGCGGGGCATCGGCGGCGAGGCTGCCGTGCCTGCGCTCCTCCTCCACGAGGATGCGGCGCACGAGGCTGAAGCCGTTGCTGTGCACGCCGCTGCTGGCCACGGCGATGATCCGGTCCCCGGGCTGGATGTGGCGGCCATCCACCACCGCATCCGCCTCCACCACGGCCACGCAGAACCCCGCCAGGTCGTAGCGACCGGCTCCGTAGAAGCCGGGCATTTCAGCGGTTTCTCCCCCCAGAAGCGCGCATCCGCTCTGCCGGCAGCCGTCGGCGATGCCTTCCACCACCGCCGCCAGGGCGTCCGGGCCGAGCTTGCCGGTGGCGATGTAGTCGAGAAAGAAGAGGGGCTCGGCGCCGCTGGTGATCACGTCGTTCACGCACATCGCCACCAGATCGATGCCAACCTCGTGGTGCCGGCCATGGGTCTGGGCCAGCTCGAGCTTGGTGCCCACGCCGTCGCTGCCCGCCACCAGCAGCGGCTGGCGCAGGCCGGCCGGCAGGCGGCAGAGGCCCCCGAAGCCCCCAAGCCCGCCGATCACCTCCGGCCGCCGGGTGGATTCGACGCTGCTGCGGATGCGCTCCACGAAGGCGCGCCCGGCCATCACATCCACGCCGGCACTGCGGTAGTCCATGGCTGATCCCCTGGGCGGCACGGAACACTGCGCTGATCCTCCGACGGGGCCGATCCGTGGCGGGTGGACGGTGCCGTGATCGGCACAAGCTTCGATGAGTCCCGCTTATGCCACGCATTTAGATCGCTGATTGCCTGGCGACTTGCTGGGTGGGGAACAACCCTGTAGTGACAAGCGATAGCACTACTGATCATGAATTCTGATCAGTTCCCGTCGCAGGTTTCTGGTCGACCTGCAGTGGATTTACCCCCTAACTTTCAGCCGTTCTCCGAATGAAGAGGAACTCCGATTCACGTTCCGGACTGTCCAGGCGTCTGAACCGACGCCGATTCCGCGACAGCCGGTTCAGTGATTTCCGATGCACCCGACACCCCTTCTGCAGGGAAGTTCAGTCTCGTTGAGGAGTTTCGTCCGTTATGCGACGCACCGTTTCACTCAGGGCCACTGCCCTCCTGATCTCCGGCGCCGCCGCTGTTCTGGGCGCCGCCGCCCCTGCCAGCGCCGGCTCGTCCCAGCTCTCTCCCCGGCCCGTGGCCCTGCGGGAGATCGAAGCCGCTCCCTCATTCCAGATGGAGGCGCCGCCCACCGCTCCCGTCACCCTCATGGCCTCGGCGCCCGTAGTGATCGGCGTCAGCCAGGGCACCGCCAGCTGGTACGGCCCCGGCTTCTTCGGCAACCGCACCGCCAACGGTGAGGTGTTCCGGCCCGGCACCCTCACGGCCGCCCACCGCACCCTGCCCTTCGGCACCCGTGTGCGCGTGACCAACCTCCGCAATGGCCGCAGCACCGTGGTGCGCATCAACGACCGCGGTCCGTTCAGCGGCGGACGTGTGATCGACCTGGCCCATGGGGCCGCCCAGGAGCTCGGCCTGGTGTCCAGTGGCCTGGCTCCCGTGCGCCTGGAAGTGCTCCGCTGATCGGCGACGGTCCACCTCCGGTTCAGCTCCGCGCAGATGCGCTGGAGCTGCCTTTGCCCATCCGCGCATGATGCGGGTGGGCTTTTTGATGTCTGACCGTTGTCTGTCACGCTCCATGCCCGCGATGCAGCTGCTCCGCACCCGCCGCGACCTGATGGCCTGGCGCCGGGAGCAGCGTGGGGCGGTGCATTTCGTGCCCACCATGGGCGCCCTGCACGCCGGCCACCTGGCGCTGATCCGGCGTGCGGCCCAGGAGCGGGGGGCGGGCAGACCTGCCGTTCTGGTGAGCGTCTATGTGAATCCCCTCCAGTTCGGCCCTCAGGAGGATTTCCAGCGCTACCCCCGCGACCTCCGCTCCGATGCCGCCCTGGCCGCGGAGGCCGGTGCGCAGGCCCTGTTCGCTCCGGAGGTGGAGGAGATCCAGCCCGGGGGTGGGGACGCCCTCACCCGGGTCCAGCCCCCTGCACCCCTGCTGCGCAGCCTCTGTGCTCCCGGGCGGCCTGGCCATTTCGAAGGGGTTGCCACCGTGGTGGTGCGCCTGCTGGCGCTGGTGAGGCCCGAGCGGCTGCTGCTCGGCGAGAAGGACTGGCAGCAGCTGGTGATCCTGCGCCGGGTGCTGGCCGACCTGGGGCTGCCTGTGGTGGTGGAGGGCTGTCCCACCGTGCGTGAGCCGGATGGTCTGGCCTGCAGCTCGCGGAACCGTTACATGAATCCCGCTGAGCGGCTCCAGGCCGCCGTCCTGCCCGCCAGCCTGCACGCCGTCGCCCGGCAGGCCCCTGCGGAGACCGATCTGGCGTCCCGTCTCCGGGAGACGCTGGAGCGGGCCGGAGCCGTGGTGGAGTATGCGCAGCTTGTGGCGGCCCATAGCCTGGCCCCGCTGTCCCACCCCAGGGGGTTGTGCGTGCTGGCGGCGGCCATCCGCTGCGGCCCCAGTCGCCTGATCGATCACACCTTCCTGATGAGTCGCTCGCCGATCGTTGCCATCGATGGACCGGCAGGAGCCGGCAAGAGCACGGTGACCCGTGCCCTGGCCAGGCGCCTTGGGCTGCTCTACCTCGACACAGGTGCCATGTACCGAGCTGTGACCTGGTGGGTGCTGCACCAGGGCGTGGATCCGGCTGATGCAGCGGCCGTCGGCCGCTGCCTGCAGGGTCTGGATCTGCAGCTCCTGGTGGGCCCAGGCGGGGAGCCCAGTGTGACGATCAACGGCCATGAGGTGAGCGAAGCGATCCGCGGTCCCCAGGTCACGGCCCAGGTGTCCCAGGTGGCGGTCCATGGCTGCGTGCGCGAGGCGCTCACTGCCCAGCAGCGGGCCATGGGCGGGCGGGGAGGGCTGGTGGCGGAGGGGCGTGACATCGGCACGGCCGTGTTCCCGGACGCCGAACTGAAGGTGTTCCTCACCGCCACGGTCGCCGAGCGGGCCCGGCGCCGCGCCAGCGACCTGGAGCAGCGGGGCTTTCCGGTGCCGCCCCTGGCGGAGCTGGAGACCCAGATCGCCGAGCGGGATCACCTGGATTCCACCCGCGAGGTGGCGCCTCTCCTGCAGGCCCCCGACGCCGAGGAGCTGGTGACTGACGGCATGACGATCGAGGCGGTGATCCAGGCCCTGGTGGACCGGTTCCGGCAGCGGGTGCCCGAGGAGGCCTGGCCGGATCCCGGCCCAGCCTGAATGCTTCGGTTCAGCCCCCCTCCAGCGTCATCAGCAGGCCTTCGCAGGCATCGTCGAGCAGATCCAGCACCCGTTCGAAACCGTCGTCTCCTCCGTAGTAGGGATCGGGCACTTCGCTCGCCCTCAGACGACGGCAGTAGCGCACCAGAGGTGCCACCACGGCCCTGGGTTGCTCCCGTGGCCAGCGGCGGGCCATCGCTTCCACCGTGTTCAGGTTGTCGGCATCCATGGTGAGGATGTGATCGAAGCGGCCCAGATCGGCGGGTTCCAGCTGGCGGGCCCTGCTCCGTAGCTCGATGCCGCGGCGGGCAGCCGCGCGGCGCATGCGCGCATCGGCGGGTTTGCCCACATGCCAGCCGCCCGTGCCGGCTGAATCCACCGCATAGCCCTCCTGCAGGCCCGCCAGCGTCAATTTCTGGAGGAACACACCTTCGGCAGCAGGAGAGCGGCAGATGTTGCCGAGGCACACGAACAGCACCCGGGTGGTGGAACTCATGACTGCCCGACCAGGAAAGGAGCCACGCCTGAAAGAGCCACGCTGGCCCGCAGCCGCACCACCGGGGGGTTGCCATCGTCATCGGCGCAGAGGCTGCGCAGGCCCTCCAGCAGCCGTTGCAGGGGGTCAGCGCCGCCCTCGAGGTCGGTGGCAAGGGATTCCAGCGCCACAGCCACGGCATAGCGCACCACCCATTCACCATCGCTGGTGGCCCCCAGCAGGGCCTCCAGGCAGCGCTCCTGAATCTCCAGGCGCACTGGCTGTTCCAGATGCTTCAGGCGCAGCCCTCCCAGTCCCCTGGCGGCGGCCCGGCGCACGCTGGCGGCCACATCACTGCCGAGGGCATCCACCAGCAGCTCCAGGCCGCGCATGTCGCCGATGCCGGCCAGGGCCCGCACCGCCCAGGCCCGGGCGCCGTAGTTCTCTGGATCGAGCCTCAGCAGCGGTTCAACCGCCGCCTCCTGCAGCTGGATCAGCCCGTCCACGGCGGCCACGGCGGCTCCGGGGTTGTTGAAGCCGAGCACCTCGACCAGCACCGGAGCGGCTGCGGGGGCGCCGCTGGCGGCCAGGTTCCGCGTGGCCGCCAACAGTGCCTGGCTGCTCTCGGCCCCGCGCACGGCCGCCACCAGACGCTCCAGTCCCCTGGCATCGATCTGATCTCCGTGGTGGATCCCCGCCGCCGTGCACTCATCCATGGGGGTCACAGCAGTTCGTCCATGCAAGCGAGCAAGGCCGATTCGCCGGGCTCGCCGCTGCCCCGCTCCACCAGCCCGCGCAGCGCCATCAGCTTGAGGCTGTTCTCGGCCAGGGCTCTGCGGATCGGCTCGAGGGCGGGCCGCCAGCCGGCCGCTCCCAGATCCATCAGGGCGGCGCGTCGCACCTGCAGCTGGGGATGCTCCAGCAGGCCCACCAGCACCGCTCCCCAGCGCTCTTCGCCGCTGAGCTGCAGCAGGGCGCGGGCGGCGGCGCTGCGGATCAGCGGCCGTTCGTGATCCACGAAGGGTTCCACCACCGCCAGCACCGGGTCCGTGGCCAGGCCGATGCTCCCCAGGGCCTCCAGCAGGGCCTCGCAGGGCTCCATCAGCCGCGGGGTGCCGGGACGAAGGGCGCCGGCCTGCTGCGGCCCGCTGGCCAGCCGCCGGCAGATCGGTGCCACCGCCTCCTGGGCGCGCAGGTCCCCCAGTGCCCGCGCCGCCGCTTCCCGCAGGCCGTCGTCCGGGTCCTCCAGCACCTCCAGCAGATCGCTCACCGCCGCCAGCGCCAGCGGCGCCAGCTTGCCCAAAGCCCTGGCCGCGTTGCGCGCCACGGCATTCTCCTCGACCCCGGCGCCGAGGTCGCGGGGACGGCGCTGGCGTAGGGCGAGCCGCAGCAACGGCACGGCTTCGGGATGCCGGCTGCGCATGCGTCCCAGCCACCAGGCCCCGTAGTACTGCTGGGAGGGATCCTCGGTCTGCCGCAGGCGCTCGATGGCCTCGGCTTCGCTGATCGGTGCGCCGGCCTGTGCGCCTGCGGGGCTGGGGGGACTGCTGTTGCTGGATGGACCAGCCATGGCTGCCGGTGGGTCGTGTGCAGGTTACGGAAGCGCCTGCGGACCGGTGGTCAGGCACCAGAGCCGTCCGGGCAGTCACCAGCAGGCCGTCCAAGCAAAAAGGCCTCCCCAATGGGAGGCCTGGAGGAAGGGTCTGAAGCCTGAGGAAGGAATCAGACGAGAGCGGAGATGGCGTAGTCGATGTAGTTGT
>JALOOQ010000170.1 GCA_025454305.1 Cyanobium sp. Prado107 | reverse complement strand
CTCCAGCCGCTCGGCGGGCACGTTCACGATCAGGGCGTTCTGGGCCTCGGTGAGGCGCAGCTCCCCGCTGCCGTAGATGCGGGCCAGGCGCGCCAGCTCTGTCATCGCCTCGGCGTCGAGACGTCCCATCGGCACGTGCAGCCCTACCCAGTGCAGGCCGTCCTGCTTCTGGGGCTGCACGCCGAGGCCGTCGCGGGGGGCGCGGGTCACCAGGTGGCTGCCGTCGTGGGGAAACGCGGCCGCCGGGTCGCCGCCCAGCTCCGGCCCCAGCTCGGCCGTCTGCTCCTGCCAGCTGGCGAGCACCGCCTGGCGGTAGCCCTCCAGACCCAGCTGATCCACCAGGTACATCAGCCGGCTCCTGTTGCGCTGCTGGCGGTTGCCGTGGCGTCCGTAGTGGCCCAGCACCGCCAGGGTGAAGCCAGGGAGCTGCTCAGCCGGCAGCCACAGCCCCAGGGGAATGGCCAGCTCGTTGCGCTGGGCCGAGAAGAAGCCGCCCACCATCACGGTGAAGCCGAGCTCACCGTTGTGGTGGGCCGGCAGGAAGGCGAGGTCGTTGTGCAGCAGGAAGCTGTCGGGGGCGCCACCCACGGCCACGTTGAACTTGCGGGGCAGGTTGCGGGCCAGCGGCCGGGTGTCGACGATCTCCTCGGGGTCGATGCCCGCCAGGGGGTTGCCGGTGACATTGCGGGGGTTGTCGTGACCCGACTGGCGGCTGGTGAGCCCCACCCCCTCAAGTGCCGCCATCAGGGGCGCCATGTCCTCCAGCAGCAGCCCGCGCAGCTGGATGTTCTGGCGGGTGGTGATGTCGGCGCTGCCGTGCTCGCCGCAGCGGTCCACCGCCTCGGCCAGCACCTCCAGGTGCTCGGCGCGGATCACACCGTTGGGCAGGCGCAGGCGCACCATGAAGCGGCCCGGCGTCACCGGGCGGAAGAAGATGCCCAGCCACTTGAGGCGGATGGTGAGGGTGGCCTCATCCAGCGCTTCCCAGCCCTGGCGGCCCAGCTCCTCCAGCCGCGGGGCCAGCTCCAGGCCGCAGAGCTCGGCCTCGCGGCCGGCGGCCTGGCGGCTGAGGCGTCAGCGGGTGAAAGCGATGAACCGGTCATGCGGCAGAACCTCAACGGGCAGGACAACCTCGGCATGCCCGCGAGAGCCCGGATGGCTCTGCGGCAGGCCCGAGCTGGCGCCAGTGAGGGCTACGCCGCCGGAAGCAGTGGTGGCAGGGGTTGGCGCCTATAACAGCAGCACCACCCGAGTCATCGAGGGTCTCCACGCAGGAGACGGAACGATTGTCTGCCGCCGAGCTGTCATTTCGTGTTGCAACCGCTACCAAGAACCGCGCTGACGCCGGATCCCACCCCCGCCGCGATCGGTGAGGCGCGGCGTCTGCAGCGGCTGGACCGCCTTGGCGGCGAGCGGGCCCGCTTCCGGGAACTGATCGGCAAGGTGGGCAGCGGTGAGCACACCAGCACCGGCCTCAGCCGCGACGAAGCCCGGGACGCCATGGACCTGATGCTCCAGGGCCGGGTCAGCGATGCCCAGATGGGGGCCTTCCTGATCGCCCACCGGATCCGCCGGCCCCTGCCGGTGGAGCTGGCGGGCATGCTCGACAGCTACCGACAGCACGGCCCGGTGCTGGAGACGCCTGGCCGGCGCGCCCTCTGCTTCGGGGTGCCCTACGACGGCCGCAGCCGCACCGCGCCCCTGCTGCCCCTGGTGGCGCTGATGCTGGCCAGCACCGGCATGCCGGTGGTGCTGCACGGCGGCGATCCGATGCCGGTGAAGTACGGCGTCACCCTGGGCGAGCTGTTCGCCGCCATCGGCATCGACTGGCGCCATCTGCCGCTCAGCGAGCTGCAGCGAACCCTCGACAGCCACCACCTGGCGCTCACGCACCAGCCGCTGCACTTCCCCGCCGCCGAGCGGCTGGTGCCGGCCCGCGACGAGATCGGCAAACGGCCACCGGTGGCCAGCCTGGAGCTGCTCTGGACGCCCCACCGCGGCGAGCACCTGCTGGTGAGCGGCTTCGTCCATCCCCCCACCGAGAAGCGGGCCTGGGAGGCCCTGGCCGCCGCCGGCGAAACCGAGGTGCTCACGGTGAAGGGCCTGGAGGGCTCCACCGACCTGCCCACCAGCCGCGCGGGGATCACCGCCCGGCTGCGCCAGGGTGAACCGGAGCGCCTGCTCCTGCATCCCCGCGACCACGGCCTGCACGCCGACGAGACCCCCTGGCAGAGCCTGGAGCAGTGGCGGCAGCAGGCGCTGGCCGCCCTGATCGGTGAGGGCCCCCTGGCCGGGCCCCTGGTGTGGAACCTGGGGGCCTGTCTCTGGCTGGCCGATCAGTTCGAGAGCCTGGAGACGGCGCTGGACCAGGCCCGGGCCCTGCTGGCCGCCCGCAGCGGTGAGCGGCTGCGCCAGGTGCTGGCCCGCTGACAGGGATCGGCGCCGCGGCCGGCAAACCGGGGATCGGTAACAACCGCAACCCTGCAACCCCGGGTGGCCATGGTGATCTATCTGGGCCGGTCAGCATGATGCGCCGGCGCAGGATTCAGGCCGGCTCGGTGCGCTTCGTTGTGGAGCCCGTCCGGAGTGCAGTTCGTTTTCACTCCGGCTTCCATTGCGAGGTTCAATGTCGACTTTTTCCCGCCGTCAATTCCTGCTCACCGCCGCCGGCGGCGCGGCCGGTGCCATCTGGCTGAGCGCCTGCGGTGGTCAGAAACCCACATCCCAGGCGCCGGCGAGCGGCGGTGGAGACGGGCCTGAGGTGACCGGCGCCACCCTGGGCTTCATCGCCCTCACCGACGCCTCGCCGCTGATCATCGCCAAGGAGAAGGGCTTCTTCGCCAAGTACGGCATGCCCGACGTGAAGGTGGTGAAGCAGACCTCCTGGGCCGGCACGCGCGACAACCTCGAACTGGGCAGCGAGCGCGGCGGCATCGACGGGGCGCACATCCTCACGCCGATGCCCTATCTGCTGACCACGGGCTCGATCACCAAGAGCCAGAAGCCGCTGCCGATGTACATCCTGGCCCGGCTCAACGTGAGCGGCCAGGGGCTGTCTCTGTCCAACGAATTCCTGGCCGAGAAGGTCACCATCAAGGACCCGAAGATCAAGGCGATCGCCGACAGGAAAAAGGCCAGCGGCAAGCTGCTCAAGGCGGCGGTGACCTTCCCCGGCGGCACCCACGACCTGTGGATGCGCTACTGGCTGTCGGCCAACGGCGTGAATCCAACCACCGACGCCGATCTGGTGGTGGTACCCCCGGCCCAGATGGTGGCCAACATGCAGACGGGAACCATGGACACCTTCTGCGTGGGTGAGCCCTGGAACCAGCGTCTGGTGAACCAGAAGCTCGGGTACACGGCCGCCCAGACGGGTGAGCTGTGGGACAAGCATCCCGAGAAGGCCTTCTCGCTGCGGGCCGACTGGGCCGACAAGCATCCCAAGGCCACCAAGGCGATGCTGAAGGCGGTGCAGGAGGCCCAGATCTGGTGTGACGATCCCGCCAATCTCGATGAGATGTGCGAAATCGTGGCCAAGGACCGCTACATCAAGGCCTCGGTGGATGACATCAGGCCGCGGCTGGCTGGCGAAGTCGATTACGGCGACGGCCGCGTCGTACAGAACAGCCCCTACAGGATGCTGTTCTGGGCCAGCAACGCCTCCTTCCCCTACAAGAGCCACGACCTCTGGTTCCTCACCGAAGACATCCGCTGGGGCTACCTGCCGCAGGACACCGACACCAAGGCCCTGATCGAGCAGGTGAACCGCTCCGACCTGTGGCGTGAGGCGGCCAAGGAGATCGGCCAGGAGCAGGCCATTCCCGCCGGCGATTCGCGCGGCAAGGAAACCTTCTTCGACGGTGTGGTGTTCGACCCGGAGGATCCCAAGGCCTACCTGGCCGGCCTCACCTTCAAGACGCTCAAGTGACTCTGGCGGAGCGGATCGCTCCCCCATCCCAGGCGCAGGCCCAGCCGCGCATGTCCTGATTCCATCCAGTCTCGATGACCACCCTCAGTCCCCCGCGCCGGCGGCAAGCCGGTCTCCTCCGCCTGCCTGCCCTCCGGCTGGTGGTGCCCTACATCCTCTGCATCGGCGCCTTCCTGGTGGTGTGGCAGATGCTCTCGGCCCTGCTCGGGGCGACCCGCCTGCCAGGTCCCGTGAACGTGATCGTCGACACCTGGGACCCCTACATCAGTCAGCCGTTCTTCGATGACGGCGGCACCAGCAAGGGCCTGGGCTGGCAGATCCTGATCTCGCTGCAGCGGGTGGCCCTCGGGTATGGCCTGGCGGCGGTGGTGGGGATCTCCATCGGCGGCCTGCTCGGTCTCAACCGCTTCATCGGCAAGGGCTTCGACCCGGTGGTGCAGGTGCTGCGCACGGTGCCACCGCTGGCCTGGTTTCCGATCTCACTGATGGTGTTCCAGGACGCCAACACCTCGGCCATCTTCGTGATCTTCATCACCGCCATCTGGCCGATCATCATCAACACGGCCGTGGGCATCAAGGAGATTCCCCAGGACTACACCAACGTGGCCCGGGTGCTGCGCCTGAGCAAGCGGGCCTACATCCGCAACATCGTGATTCCGGCCACGGTGCCCTATGTGTTCACCGGGCTGCGCATCGCCGTGGGCCTGGCATGGCTGGCGATCGTGGCCGCCGAGATGCTCAAGGCCGACGGCGGCATCGGCTACTTCATCTGGGACGCCTACAACGCAGGCGGCGACTCCAGCTCCAGCCAGATCATCCTGGCGATCCTCTATGTGGGCGTGGTGGGCCTGCTGCTCGACCGCCTCGTCGCCTGGGCGGGTCGCAAGGTGAGCCGGGGGGAGAACTGAGATGGCCACCGGACTGCTCACGGTTGACGCCGTCACCCAGACCTTCCCCCTCGACGGGGGGGGGCGCTATGTGGCCCTGCAGGGGGTGACTCTCGACGTCCGCGCCGGAGAGTTCATCACCCTGATCGGCCACTCCGGCTGCGGCAAGAGCACCCTGCTCAACCTGATGGCCGGCCTCAGCCAGGCCACGGAGGGGGGCATCCTCATGCATGGCCGCCAGGTCACCGATCCGGGGCCGGACCGGATGGTGGTGTTCCAGAACTATTCGCTGCTGCCCTGGAAAACGGTGCGGCAGAACATCGCCCTGGCCGTGGACACCGTCTATCCCCAGCTCACGCCAGGTGAGCGGCGCGAGATCGTGGAGCGCAACATCCAGCTGGTGAACCTCACGGCCGCCGCCGGCAAGTTTCCGGCGGAACTCTCCGGCGGCATGAAGCAGCGGGTGGCGATCGCCCGGGCCCTGGCGATCCGGCCCACACTGCTGCTGCTGGATGAACCCTTCGGCGCCCTCGACGCCCTCACCCGCGGCAACCTGCAGCAGCAGCTGATGCAGATCTGCCAGGAATCCGAGCTCACCGCCGTGATGGTGACCCATGACGTGGATGAGGCGCTGCTGCTCTCCGACCGGGTGGTGTGCCTGCGCAACGGTCCGGCGGCCGGCATCGGCCGGATCGTGGAGGTGCCCATCCCCCGCCCCCGGGACCGGCTCACGGTGATGGAGCACCCCGACTACTACCACCTGCGGGCCGAGCTGATCCACTTCCTGCAGGAGCAGCGCCGGCTCAAAAGGGCCGCCCGCCCCCCGTCCCGTGCCGCCGCCTGATCCCAGCCTTCCGCAGCGATGACCGCCACCGCCCCCTCCAGCTCGATCCCGAGCAGCTCGACCCC
>JALOOQ010000169.1 GCA_025454305.1 Cyanobium sp. Prado107 | reverse complement strand
AACTATCAAACGGAGACCCTCCGCGCATTGCTTGACTCAGCAAATGTTGTGTACACTGAGCCCGCCATTCTGCACTGTGAGGAAGTCGCATTTGTTGACCATGTCTTTCTTCAGCTGCCGACACATCGCGCTTTGTCTCCACAAGCAGCGATAGCCTTCGATGCATTGCTTCGCGCCTTTGGCCATGTTAATGTAGAGAGAGAAAAGGGACTCCGAATCTATGTTTCGCGACGGGATGCTGCACGACGTCACGTTCTTAATGAACAGGATCTAGATACTGTATTTGAGGCACTGGGGTTTACGGTGGTAACCCTTAGTGACATGTCTGTTGCCCAACAAGCGCACCTCTTCCGCCGAGCTGAAATGGTGATGGGCCTTCACGGTGCCGGCTTGACAAATATTGGATTCTGCTTTCCAGGCACCCCTGTTATTGAGATACTGCCCGCAGCACACCGCTTCGTATCACCGTATTACATGCTAGCAGGATTACGAGGCTTACCCTATATTTGTCTTGGAGCCGAGCCAAGTGGACGTCAAGAAAACGGGCTCCACGGCGACTTTTTTGTTGAGCCAAGTCACTTAGTAGCAGCGGTGAATATTGCAGAGAAGTTGACGTGAGTTGGCAGCAACTTGCTCCTAGACATATCTGTTTACTGCAATCAATCCTACGCTTATTGGACCCTTTGTCGATGAAGCCTGACAAGATTTCGTCGAGTATATTTAATGGGGACCCCAGAAACGGATCCAGGGTTTATAAGAGCTTTCCAAGCGGCCAGACTTGGCCAGGAGAAGCCCCATGAAACGCGAGCGTCACACCCCCGAGCAGATCATCCGCAAGCTGCGCACCGCTGAGCAGCTCCTCAACCAGGGCCAGAGCGTCGCCGACGTCTGCAGGACCCTGAAGGTGTCGGCTCCCACGTACCACCGCTGGCGGCAGCTCAACGGCGGCATGAATGCCACCGAGGCCAAGCGCCTCCAGGAATGGCATTGCAGGGGAGGCCCTCCAGCAGGCAGAGCTCTACGGCCTCCGCCTTCTGCTGCGTTGTGAACCGGCGCCTTGTTCTGATGGGGTTGGTCAATCAAGCAACAGTTCGGCTTCCAGAAAACCAGGCCGCGTTGCCTGCTCAAGAACCGCTGCAAAGTGAATGTGCTAGGAGCGCTGACGAATCTGTTCCTGTCGCGGCGTCAGTTGCTTGCGACTGCATGATCAGGCGAGTGGTGTGCCCAAAATGGGCTATTCACAGGTGTAAAGAAGCAGGAACAGGACATTAAATCAGCTTGATCGGACACAGCTCATCCTCCTGAGGAGATCTGGAGCAGCAATCCAGCGATGTCTGGTCTCAAGAGCCGCTGAAACCCCCGTTGCCAAGAGTTTCCTTAATCGTGTCCCGCTAATCGTGTCCCGCTCGTGATGGAGACGAGCCGAGCACCAGCAGCAGTGTGAGGACTCATTTCCGGTGTGCTGGCCGACGGATTGTGCTGCACAAGCCACTGCACCATGATCCCCAGAGGGCTCGATGATGGCGGCGGCTCGATCTGGATCCTGCTGAGGATCATCCCCTGCTGAGACCGTTGTGTTCTGGAGGTGGTTGTGCCGCGGTCTGCTGGGGGCAGCGAACTCCGGAGATTCCAGACGTGGCCCGCCACCCAGCCCCCGCGCGACATCTTCGGCATGGTTGCGGGCACCCTGTTCAGCAGCGGGTTGCGCCGGCTCTTCAGGATCCCTGGGATCGTGATCGGCATCGCTTCGGCGATCCCGCGGGTTGGTGTCGGTTGTCGCGCGCAGAACCCGGCGGAGGGCGCCATGGGCTGCGGCAGTCAGAGATCCGCGCCCCGCCTTTGGTAGAACCAGCGCTTGGCCCGCTCGGCGGTGGCCGTGTAGGCCAGAACGATCAGCGCCAGAACCGCCAGAAATCCGGGTGGCAGGGGAACGAATCCGAACAGGCCGGCGATGGGCGAAAAGGGCAGCGCCACCGTGCCCACCACGACCAGGACCGTGGCGAGAAGCAGGATGCGGGAAGGCCGGCTGCCGAGCAGGGGATGGCGGGTGCGCACCACCAGCACGATCAGCGAAGCCGACACCACGGACTCCACGAACCAGCCGGTGCGGAACTCGGCGGGCCCCGCCCGCAGGCCCAGCACGAGCACCGCGAAGGTGAGCCCGTCGTAGAGCGAGCTCACCAGACCGAACACCACCATGAACCGGCGGATGAAGGCCACGTTCCAGCGCCGCGGCCGCTCGATCCAGTCGGCATCCACCCGGTCGGTGGCGATGCTCAGTTCCGGAAGATCGGTGAGCAGGTTGGTGAGCAGCACCTGCTTGGGCAGCAGGGGCAGGAACGGCAGCAGCAGCGAGGCGGCAGCCATCGACACCATGTTGCCGAAGTTGGCGCTCGTCGCCATGAACACGTACTTGAGCGTGTTGGCGAACGTGCGGCGCCCCTCGCGAACGCCGGCCTGGAGCACATTCAGGTCGTTGTCGAGGAGCAGGATGTCGGCCGCCTCCTTGGCGGCGTCGACGGCTCCCTGCACGGAGATCGACACGTCGGCGGCGTGCAGCGCCGGTGCGTCGTTGATGCCGTCGCCCATGTAGCCCACCACGTGGCCCGCCTGACGCAGGGCCCGCACGATGCGCTCCTTCTGGCTGGGTTCGATCTCGGCAAAGATGTCGGTGTCGCGGGCCCGGGCTGGAAGCGCGGCGTCACTGAGCAGCCGCAGATCCGCGCCGGTGAGGAGCCGAGGCTGGCTCAGGCCCACCTCCTCCCCCACCCGGACGGCCACCAGGGGGTTGTCGCCGCTGATGATCTTCACCCGCACCCCCAGCCGTTCCAGCTCCGCCAGGGTGCGGGCGATTCCCGGCTTGGGGGGATCGGCGAAGGCAAGCAGCCCCAGAAAGGTCATCCCGGCCTCCGATCCGGGGCTGATCGTGGTCGCCACGCCCATGGGCCGAAGCGCCACGCCGAGGGTTCGCAGTCCGCTGGCGTTCAGACCCTCGGCGCGCTGCTCGATCGCCGCCCGCACCTGGGCCAGGGGCACCAGATCGCCGTCGGGCTGCTCGGCGGTGCGGCACACATCGAGCACGTTGGCCAGTGCACCCTTGGTGATCACGAGGGCCTCGCCGCCGTGCTCCACCAGCACGCTCAGGCGCTTGCGCTGGAAGTCGTAGGGCAACTCGTCAAGCTTGCGCCAGCCCGAGGCCGGGGGTGCGGCCTGGCTGCGGATGGCGTCATCGATCGGGTTGGGGAAGGAGGTTTCGAAGCGGGCGTTCAGCCAGGCGTGCAGCAGCACCCGATCGCTCTCGCGCCCCGCCGCGTCGAGGGCCGCCTGCAGACGCACGTTCCCCTCGGTGAGGGTGCCGGTCTTGTCACAGCAGAGCAGATCCATGCTGCCGAAGTCCTCGATGGCGGCCAGGCGCCGCACGATGACGCGCTGGTCGGCCATCCGCTGGGCGCCCCTGGCCAGATTCACGCTGATGATCGCCGGCAGCAGCTGCGGCGTCAGACCCACCGCCAGCGCCAGGGCAAACAGGAACGACTGCAGCACCGGGCGCTGCAGGTAGACGTTGACCGCGAAGATCGTGATCACCAGCACCAGGGTGATCTCCAGCAGGAGGGCCCCGAAGCGCCGCACGCCGTGCTCGAACTCCGTCTGCGGCGGTCGCAGGCGGATGCGCTCGGCGATCTGGCCGAACGCGGTGGCGCGGCCGGTGTGCACCACCACGGCAACGCCGCTGCCGCTCACCACATGGGTGCCGAGCAGCAGCACGTTGCTGCGCCGGGGAAGCGGTGCCTCCGCGCTCACCACACCGGGACTCTTGTCCACCGGAAAGCTCTCGCCGGTGAGTGCCGCCTCGTTCACGAACAGATCACACTCCGCCAGCAGCCTGCAGTCGGCCGGGATCCCATCTCCGGCACGCAGCAGCACCACATCGCCCTTCACCAGCTCGCGGGTGGGGACGACGCGTTCCAGACCGCCGCGCCGCACCCTGGCCTGCAGCTCCACCGTGCGCAGCAGCGTGTCCACCGCCCTGGCGGCTCCCCGCTCCTGCCAGAAGCCGAGCAGACCGCTGGCCAGCACGATCAGCAGGATGATGCCGCCGTCGGTGGGGTCGCGCAGGCCGAAGGAGAGTGCCGCCGCCACGATGAGGATCACCACGATCGGGCTGCAGAACTGGCGCAGCAGCAGCGCCGGCAGGTCGGACTGCTGCCGCTCCTCCAGCTGATTGGGGCCCAGCCTCGCCAGCCGGGCGGCCGCCTCGGACTCGCTCAGCCCCCGGTCCGCTTCCGTCCCCAGCTCAGCCAGCAGCTGCTGAAGGGGCAGGCTCCAGAAGGGGGCGGGGCGAGCGGGCGGAGTGGCCGGGGGCGCGGACCTGGGATCCATCAACTGCTCAGGCCCACGCCGGGACTGTAGAAAGACTTCGCCGCCGCATCCCGGTGCGAGCCGGGGCCGGTCGGGGTCTGGCAGGTGTGGGTCAGATCTCTGGAAGGAGAAGGATGGAGCTCTCTTGAACCGGATGGATGGATTCGCTCTGCCCTGCCGTCCCTGGCCCGGATTCAGCTGGTAGTGATGACTACCTATTGACCACCACGACAGGCGAGGCTGAAACTGTGAAGAGATTCTTAAGAGCGTCCCGTGCAGCGTTTTGCCGATCAGCACCTTGTCGTCTACGTGGATCACAGGCCCTTCGTCTGCTGCATTGACCGCTGGGAAGGTCTGCATGTCGTCA
>JALOOQ010000002.1 GCA_025454305.1 Cyanobium sp. Prado107 | reverse complement strand
GCGCAGCTTGCGCAGGGCCTTGGCCTCGATCTGGCGGATGCGCTCGCGGGTCACATCGAAGATCTGGCCGATCTCCTCGAGGGTCTTCATGCGGCCGTCGTCAAGGCCGTAGCGCAGGCGCAGCACGTCCCGCTCGCGGGGGCTGAGGGTGGCCAGCACGCCCTCGAGGTCTTCGCGCAGCAGGTTCTTGGCCACGTCCTGCTCGGGATTCTCGATGTCGGCTTCGATGAAGTCACCGAGGCGCGAATCCTCCTCCTTGCCGATCGGGGTTTCGAGCGAGATCGGCAGCTGGGCGCTCTTGGCGATGAAGCGCAGCTTCTCGATGGTCATCTCCATCGATTCAGCGATCTCCTCCTCGGTGGGCTTGCGGCCGAACTCCTGGGAGAGGGTCTTGGTGGTCTTCTTGATGCGCGAGATGGTCTCATAGAGGTGCACCGGCAGGCGGATGGTGCGGCTCTGATCGGCGATGGCGCGTGTGATCGCCTGGCGGATCCACCAGGTGGCGTAGGTGGAGAACTTGTAGCCCTTCTCGTGGTCGAACTTCTCGGCGGCGCGGATCAGGCCGAGGCTGCCCTCCTGGATCAGGTCCTGGAAGCTCAGGCCCCGGTTCATGTACTTCTTGGCGATCGACACCACCAGGCGCAGGTTCGACTGCACCATCTTTTCCTTGGCCCGGCGGCCGAGCATCAGCCGGCGCCGGAACTTGATCGTGGGCATCTCCACCAGCGCCGCCCACTCCTTGGTGTCGGGCTGGCGGCCGTGGTCACTCTCGAACTGGGCGGCGATCTCCTCCAGCTGCAGCAGATCGGCGATCTTGCGGGCCAGCTCGATCTCCTCGTCCGGGCGCAGCAGGCGGATGCGGCCGATCTCCTGGAGGTAGACCCGGATGGAGTCCTCCGTGTAGACGCCCTTGGGCCCCACCTTGATGCTGGCCAGGGCCTTGGCGGCCTTGTCGTCGTCCTTGGCGGAGCCGCTGACCTCGTCCTCGCCAGCGCCGCTCGGCGGGACCGCCTGCGCCAGCAACCGATCGGCCGCCCGGTCCAGATCGGCCGCGGTCCCTGAAGCAGGGCTCGCGGTCCTGGCCTTGGTGGTTTTGGCGGTCATTGCCGGCTTGGCGCGGCCTGTGGCGGTCTTGCCGGCGGCGGCTCTGGCCTTCGGCGTCACCACCACCTCATCACCGGTCGCCGTGGCCACCTTGAGGATCTCAACAGCGGACTTGGACTGGGCGGTGGCAGGGCTCATCGATGCAGGGAACGGGCGGGACAGAACGGGGAGGGTCGCAGACAGAGCACGATCACTGATGCAGCAATCGCAGGATTGGCGCCAGGGTCAGCTCACGAGCAGTGGCTGAGGGGGCATGGCTGAAGGGCCGTGGCTGAGGAGCCTTGGCTGAACATCAGTGGCTCACGGGCACACGGTGTGACCATGGCCGCAAGGAACCGGAATCTTCCGGGAACCCTGCTGCCGGGTGGGCTGCAGGATCTGGGAACAGACGCAGGAAACCTGGGAAAACAGGACAGCCTGGAGAACGGGACGGGGAATTGGCGGTGGCCGCGACAGGATCGGCAGGGGTGGTCGCAGACTGGAGATGCAGGCCAGAGAATCCCGGCCACGAAGGCCCGGACACCGGCGAACTCTTCGAGTCTTCCCTCTGGACGGAACTCTGTCGGGTTCCGACGGCAGTCATTGAACTGCCCAACGCACCCATCCTATGAAGTGGCGGTGAGCACCGCAAGCAAATCCATCCCCGGCTGGCTCCAGATCTGGGTGGAGGCCGGGCGGGAAGGCCAGGTGTTCACCTACGCCAACCCCGACGGCCTGCCCCTGGCCATCGGCGATCTGGTGGAGGTGGGTCTGCAGGGCAGAAGCCATGCGGGACTGGTGGTGGAGATCCTCACCGCGCCACCGCCGGATCTCGCGGCACGCCGTCTGCGGCCCGTGCAACGGCTGCTGCAGCCAGCGGCCGTTGACGGAAGCTGGCAGCAGCTGATCACGGCCGTGGCGGATCGCTGCCACACCAGTCGCTTCAGAACCCTCAAGAGCGCGCTGCCCCCCGGGTGGCTGGGGCAACGCCGCCAGGGCAGGAGCTCCGTTCCGTCACCGATCTGGTACCTCGGGATCAGCCAGGCACCTGCCGCAGGAGGCGAGGAGCAGCTCAGCCGACGCCAGCGGGATCTGCTGGACCACCTCCGCAGGGCCGGAGCCCCTCTGCCCCTGCGCAGCGTCTGTGGCCGGGACGGCTTCAGCCGCTCGGTGGTCCAGGCGCTGGAGCGGCGCGGGCTGGTGTGCCGGCAACGGGGGCCCGCACCCCGGGATGCTGCGGACGGGCAGGACGGCAGCACCGGCGTCGACAGCGTCCCGCCGCAACCGTCCCCGCCGGTGCCTTGCCGCCAGCTCACGGCGGCCCAGGCGGAGGCCCTCGAGGTCATCGACAGCGCCCCGGCCGCCCAGGCCCTGCTGCTCTGGGGCGTGACCGGCGCGGGCAAGACGGAGGTGTACCTGCAGGCCGCGGCCCGCAGCCTGGGACGCGACCGCAGCGTGCTGATCCTGGCGCCGGAGATCGGCCTGATCCCCCAGCTGCTCGACCGCTGCCGCGAGCGCTTCGGAGCGCAGGTGGTGGAGTTCCACAGCGGCATGGCTGAAGGTGCCCGGGTGAGCACCTGGCGCCGCTGCCTCAGCGGTGCTCCGCTGCTGGCCGTGGGCACGCGCTCGGCGGTGTTCCTGCCGCTGCCCGCCCTGGACCTGATCGTGCTCGATGAGGAGCACGACAGCTCCTACAAGCAGGAGAGCCCCATGCCCTGCTACCACGCCCGCGACGTGGCGCGGCTGCGGGCGCGCCTGAGCGGCTCGCGGCTGCTGCTGGGCAGCGCCACCCCATCGCTGGAAACCTGGCTGGCCTGCCAGGGGCCCCAGGCCGATACCCGGCTGCTGCGCCTGCCGCAGCGCATCGGCGGGCGCCCCCTGCCGCCCGTGCGGGTGGTGGACATGCGCCAGGAGCTGGCCGAAGGGCACCGCCGCCTGCTCAGCCGCCCGCTGATGGAGCGGCTGGCGGCCCTGCGCGAGCGGGGCGAGCAGGCGGTGGTGCTGGTGCCGCGGCGTGGCTATCACGCCTTCGTGAGCTGCCGCAGCTGCGGTGAGGCGGTGCTCTGCCCCCACTGCGACGTGGCGATGACGGTGCACCGCTCACGGGGCGGGCGGGAGTGGCTGCGCTGCCACTGGTGCGACCACCGGGCTGAACTGGGCGAGCGCTGCGGCCACTGTGGCTCCACCGCCTTCAAGCCCTTCGGGGCCGGCACCCAGCGGGTGATGGAGCAGCTGGCGGGGGAGCTGGAGGGGCTGCGGGTGCTGCGCTTCGACCGCGACACCACCCGCGGCCGCGACGCCCATCGTGTGCTGCTGCAGCGCTTCGCGGACGGTGAAGCGGATGTGCTGGTGGGCACCCAGATGCTCGCCAAGGGGATGGACCTGCCGCGGGTGACGCTGGCGGTGGTGCTGGCGGCCGACGGTCTGCTGCACCGGCCGGATCTGCGGGCGGGGGAACAGTGCCTGCAACTGCTGCTGCAGCTGGCGGGGCGGGCGGGACGGGGTGAGCGGCCCGGGGAAGTGCTGGTGCAGACCTACAGCCCCGGACATCCGGTGATCCGCCATCTGGTGGATGGCCGCTATGGCCGCTTCCTGGAAGAGGAACTGAAGCTCAGGCGCCAGGGCGGGCTGGTGCCCTTCAGCCGTGCCTGCCTGTTGCGCTTCAGTGGCCACAGCGCCTCGGCCACGGCCACCGCCGCGGCATCCGTGGCCGAGAGCGTCCTGCCGGCGGCCCGGCTGCAGGGCTGGTGCGTGATCGGACCGGCACCGGCACCGGTGGCCCGGGTGGCGGGACGCAGCCGCTGGCAGCTGCTGCTCCACGGTCCGGCGGCCAGCCCGCTGCCGCT
The DNA here is from genome assembly GCA_025454305.1 of Cyanobium sp. Prado107. Classification (GTDB taxonomy): domain Bacteria; phylum Cyanobacteriota; class Cyanobacteriia; order PCC-6307; family Cyanobiaceae; genus NIES-981. Next base: position 35,807 of record JALOOQ010000002.1, on the reverse strand, counting down.
GCCCGCGGAAGCGGAGCTGCGGCGCATGCTGCCCGCCGCGGTGGGGCTGGCGATCGACCCCGACCCGCTGGTGCTCTGAGCTGGTCTCAGGCAGGCAACTCGGGCCAGCCGAATCCCAGCCGCCGCCGCAGGCTGGCCAGCAGCAGCACCAGGGCAAGAGCCAGGCCGATCGCGGCGGCGCCCAGGCCCAGCGGACTCCAGCGCCAGCAGCGCAGCTGCAGCTGGTTGAGCTGGCCGAGACGCAGAGGCCAGCGCAGCAACGGACCCGGTTGACCGTGCTCCGAGCGCAGCACCAGCACGGGCTCCGGCACGGCCCGGCGCACGGCGCGGGCCCGCACGGGCCGCAGATCCACGGCCAAGGCCACGCCCGGCACCACACCGGCCGCCCGCAGGTCGAACTCCAGCGCCAGCTCCTGTCGTACCCCCACCAGCCAGTTGGTCTCCTGCCACTGCACCCGGGGTGGCGGCAGCGACACCCCGGCGAGCCGGGCCGCCTCGCCGGCACTGGCGACGAGCGTCTCCAGGGTGTCGGCGGCCGGTTGCATCCGCCCCTCGAGCCGGTCCAGCCTGCCCTGGCGGGCTGAAGACGCGGCCGGGCGCATCCCCAGATCCCGCAGCTGGTCGGCGAACTGCCGCTGCCACGGCCCAGGGGACTGCCCCTCACCGGGGCTGAGCTGTTCCACCAGCTGCAGCCGTCCGGGGGCCCCGAACTGCAGCTCGGCCCGCACCTCCACGCACCCCGCCAGCAGCAGGGTGAGCAGCATCAGCAGCAGCGCCAGCACCGCCAGGCCCTGCGGTGCCCGGGTCGGGCCCACCGGCGGGGGCGGCGGCGGGGGCGGGCCGGGGGGAGCGCCGCGCCGGGAGCGCTGGCTGAGGGAGCCGGCGATCGGGTCCACCGCGCCCAGTTCCGGCAACGTCAGCGACCACTCCCGGGGCCGCTGGAGGGAGGGCGCCTCCAGCACCTCGAGCAGCTCGCGGGCCTGCACCCGCAGGGCAGGGTCTGCACAGCGCCGCACCTGCTGACAGCAGGCCAGGGCGGCCGCAGTGTTGCCCTGGCCCATGCTGGCTGTGGCCATCAGCAGCTGCAGCTGGCCGCCCTGCGGGGTGGCCGGCGGATGGCGGCTCACCAGCGGCTCCAGCAGCCGCAGCGCCTTTCCGTAGTCCCCGCGGTCGAGAGCCTGGCGGGCAGGGGCAAAGGGATCTGGAGAAGGATCCGTGGGGAGGGGATCTGGGGGGGAGGACTCGTGGCTCATCGCGCGCGCACCGGCCCGGCTCAGCTCCGCAGCAGCCGTTCGCTGCCCACCACCATCGTGCCGATGCCGGCATCGGTGAACACCTCCAGCAGCAGGGCGTGGGGCACACGGCCGTCGACGATGTGGGCTGCCCCCACCCCCTGGGCCAGGGCGCGGATGCAGCACTCGGTCTTGGGCGTCATGCCGCCCTCCACGACCCCCTCGGCGATCAGCTCGCGGGCACCCGCCAGGGTGACCTGGCGGATGAGCGAGGCGGGATCGTGGCGATCGCGCAGGATCCCGGGGGTGTCGGTGAGCAGGATCAGCTTCTCGGCCTGCAGGGCGGCGGCCAGCTCGCCGGCCACCGTGTCGGCGTTGATGTTGTGGGCCTGGCCCTCGCGGTCGGCGGCGACGCTGGAGATCACCGGGATGTAGCCGGCCTCCAGCAGGGGGAAGAGGACGGCCGGGTCCACCGCCTGCACCTCGCCCACCAGTCCGTGGTTGCCGTCGTCATAGGTGCGGGCCACCACAAGGGAGCCGTCACTGCCGCAGAGCCCCACGGCCCGTCCACCGACGGTGTTGATGCCGTTGACGATGTGCTTGTTGACGCGGCCCACGAGCACCATCTCCACCACGTCCATGGTCTCGGGGGTGGTGACCCGCAGGCCCGCCTTGAACTGGGGCTGGATGTTGAGCCGGCCCAGCCAGTCGTTGATCTCCGGACCGCCGCCGTGCACCACCACCGGCCGCACCCCCACCGAGGCCAGCAGCACCAGATCCCGGTACACGGCGTCGCGCAGGTCGGCGCTGGCCATCGCCGCTCCGCCGTACTTCACCACCACCCGGCGACCGGAGAAGCGCTGGATGTAGGGCAGGGCCTCACTGAGCACCGAGACGCGCAGGGCATCGGTGCGGGTGATGGCGGGATCGGGGCTCAAGGCAGCAGGGGGGATCGGGGAACGTGAGGGCCCCATGATCGGGCCCGCGCGCGTCGCGGCTCAGCCGGCGGGCGCGGCGGCCGCCAGGGGCGACAGGGTGAGCTGGAGCCCGTCTCCGTCGAGGGGCTCCAGCTCGGCCACGAGGCCGTCGCCGAAGAAGCGGCCCAGGCGGTCGCGACGCTCGAGCCAGCGCTCCCAGGGCACGGCGCCCCGGCGGAAGCGCAGGCGCAGACCGTAGCCGCCGTGCTGCTCCAGCTCCTCGACGCTCACCAGCTGGGGAGGGTTGTCCTCATCCCAGAGCTTGAGCACCTCCAGGGAACTCTCCAGGTGGGCCTTCTGGCCGTAACGCCAGCGCAGCACATCGGCCAGAAGCTTGCGCAGCGGTTCGCTCTCAGGCCGCTCGCGCAGGTCCCGGAAGCGGTCCGGGGGGGTGAGCCGCTCGGGTGGGGGCAGTTCGGACGACTTCAACGCCAGCCCTCCGAGCAGGATCGGGATGCCGTAGAAGATCGTCGGCAGGCTGAGATTGGGGTTGCCGCTGGCGTAGCCGACCCAGCCGATCACCGAGAGAAGCGCTCCGGCCAGGGTGACCAGGCTGCCGGGCGAGAGAAGTGCTTGCATGAGGTCATCTTCCAGCATGCCCATGGCCGACGCGACCCCACCCGAGGCCGCAGCGGAGGCCGCGCCCAGCGCGGCGGAGCTGGTGCGCCAGCTTCAGGCCGACCGTCTCTGGCTGCTGCGCCACATCGACAGCGGTGCCTGGCCGGGCTGGCGGCTGGATCTGGCGGCCCTGGAGAGGGAACTGGGCGAACTGCTGGACCGGGTGGGGGAGCATCCCCAGGCCCAGGACTCCCGGACCCGGGACTGATCGTTGCCTGCGGGCGCGACGGGATCAGAAGGGAATCTCGTCCTCCCCCTCTGACAGGTCGGGCACCAGGGGCGCGGCATTCCAGCTGGGAGCCGGGTTGGCGGTTGCCGCGGCCTGAGGCGCGGCGGATCGGGCTGGAGCCGGCGCAGCCGCGACGCCCGCATGGGCTGGTGCGGAGTAGTCGGGCGCAGCCTGGAGGGGATGCAGCCGGGAGAGGGTCAGCTCGGCCCGCTTCTCCTTGATGCCGTCGGGGCGGGTCACGGTGTTCATGCGCAGCCGGCCCTCCACCACAAGACGCTGGCCGGGCTGCACGCGGTTCTGGAGATCCTGGGCCAGGTTGCCCCATCCCACCACCTTGAGCTGACCCGGCGGGTCGTCAGGCCGGAGTCCATCAAGCTGAACGAGCAGTTCCGCCACCGGCGTCTGGTTGTCCTGGGTGTAGCGAACCTGGGGCGCCTCCAGCACGTCGACCTCCAGAAGACAGTGATTCACGCCCGCTGACCCTCGCAACGTCGACCATCCTGATGCACGACACCCCGGCCCGGCAGCAGCACAGGCGGCTGTGGCTGTTCAGCGGCACGGGCGAGGGCCCGCCGCTGGCGGAGCGCCTGCTCGCCCTGGGCTGGCGGGTGCGGCTGAGTGTGCTCACCAGCGCCGCCGCCGACCGGTATCCCGCCCATCCAGGGCTGGAGCTGCGGGTGGGGAGGCTGGGGGGTGCCGCCGGCCTGGCCCGCCAGCTGCTGCAGGCACGGGAGCTGGGCGAACCCTTCACCGTGGTGGTGGACGCCACCCATCCCTTCGCCAGCCGCATTCAGGCGGAGCTGGTGCAGGGGAGTGCCGCCGCCGCTGTGCCGCTGCTGAGGCTGGAGCGGAACAGCGGCGGCGAGGTGAGCGACGGCGGAACGGTTCAGGAGCTCGCCGATCTCCCCAGCCTCGGGGCCGTGCCTCTGGCCGGCACCCGGCTGCTGCTCGCGATCGGCTCCCGCCACCTCGCCGAGGCATTGCGCTGCAGCCCCGGTGCCCTGCATCACGCCCGGGTGCTGCCCGAGCCGGCGGCGGTGCGGCAGGCCCTGGCGGCGGGCCTGGCCCCGGAGCGCCTGGCACCGCTGCACCCGCGAACCGGCGCCGAGCCGCCGACGGGACGGGTCGAGGCGGCGCTGGTGCGGCGCTGGGGGATCGCGGCGATCCTGGCCAGGGCCTCGGGGCCGCCCACCGAAACCCTCTGGCGCCGGGTTGCAGCCGCCGAGGGCTGCAGGCTGCTGCTGCTGCGCAGGCCGCAGCGGCAGAGCAGCACCACAGCCGGTCTCAGTGCCGAGACCCTGCTGCAGACCCTGGCAGCCTGGGACTGCTGAGCCACGCAGCCACCATGCCTGAGGACGCCGATCTGGTGCTGGTGCTCACCACCGAGGCAGATGGGGAGCGGGCCGAAGCGCTCGCCCGGGCGATTCTGGAGCGGCGGCTGGCGGCCTGCGTGGCCCTGCTGCCGCTCACCTCGCTCTACCGCTGGCAGGGCCAGCTGGAGTGCAGCCCGGAGGTGCAGCTGCTGATCAAGACGCACCCCGCCTGCCTGGAGCCCCTGCGTCAGGCGGTGGAGGAGCTCCACAGCTACACCACGCCGGAGTGGATCCACTGGCCCGCGCGCTGCAGCGGCGGCTACGGCGCCTGGCTGGCCGAAGGCTGCTCCCAGCCCAGGTGACGGCGGGCCAGCTCGAGCAGATCCACCTGGCAGCGGGGGCCCAGCTGGGTCACCACCTGGCCGGCGCAGAGCGAGCCCAGACGGCCGCAGGTGAGCAGATCCCGGCCCCGGGTGTAGGCGTGCAGGAAGCCGGCGGCGTAGAGGTCGCCGGCGCCGGTGGTGTCCACCAGGGGACCCAGCGTCACCGGTTCGATCGGGTGGCTCTCGTCACCGGCGAGCACCAGCGATCCCGCCTCGCTGCGGGTGAGGGCGGCCACCCGGCAGCGGCCGCGCACCTGCTCCACCGCCTCGGTGAAGCTGTTGGCGCGGTAGAGGGCGGTGATCTCCATCTCGTTGGCGAACAGCAGGTCGACGTGACCGTCGACCAGCTCCAGGAAGCTCTCCCGGTGCCGCTCCACGCAGAAGGCGTCGGAGAGGCTCAGGGCCACCTCACCGCCGTGGGCCCGCGCCACCTCGGCGGCCGCGATGAAGGCCCGCTTGGCGGCGTCGCAGTCCCAGAGGTACCCCTCCAGATAGAGCACCCGGGCCCGGGCGACCATCTCCAGATCGAGATCCGCCGGGTCCAGACCCACCGAGGCTCCCAGGTAGGTGCACATGGTGCGCTGGGCATCAGGTGTCACCAGGATCAGGCAGCGTGCCGTGGACGGCCCCGTCGTGGCGGGCGGCGTGTCGAAGTGAGCCCCGGTCGCGCGGATGTCATGGGCGAAGATCCCGCCCAGCTGATCGTCGCGAACGCGGCCGATGAAGCCGGCCCGGCCACCGAGCTGGGCGATGCCGGCCAGGGTGTTGGCGGCCGAACCGCCCGAGGTCTCCAGGCCCGGACCCACGCTCCCGTAGAGCCGCTGGGCCTGCTGCTCGTCCACCAGGGTCATGGTGCCCTTGGTGAGCCCGTGGTCGCCCAGGAAGCGGTCCGGGGCGTGCACGAGCACGTCGACGATGGCGTTGCCGATGGCGACGACGTCGAGGGAAGGAGCGGGGGAGGGCATCAGGCACTCAGCAGGGCCCGCTTGGGGCCGTGGATGGGATCCTCCACCACGATCGTCTGGTCACGCCCCGCGCCCAGCGACACGATCGCGATCGGCACCTCCATGAGTTCGGCCAGGAAGCGCAGGTAGCTCATCGCCGTGGCCGGCAGGTCCTCGAGCGTGCGGCAGTCGGCGGTGCAGGTCTGCCAGCCGGGCAGGGTCTGGTAGATGGGCCGGCAACGGGCGAAGTCCTCGGCGCTGCTGGGGAAGTGCTCGATCCGCAGGCCATCGAGCTCGTAGGCCACGCACACCTGGATCTCATCCAGTTCGTCGAGCACGTCCAGCTTGGTGATCGCCAGGCAGTCGAGGCCGTTCACCTGCACCGCATAGCGGCCGATCACGCCGTCGAACCAGCCGCAGCGTCGGCGACGGCCGGTGGTGGTGCCGTACTCGCCTCCACGGTCACAGAGATGGTCGTTGAGACTCCCCTCGAGCTCGGTGGGGAACGGCCCCTCACCGACGCGGGTGGTATAGGCCTTGGCGACGCCGATCACCCGGTCGATCAGGGTCGGACCCACCCCGGCGCCGATGCAGGCACCCCCACTCACCGGGTTGGAGGAGGTGACGTAGGGATAGGTGCCGTGGTCGAGGTCCAGCAGCGTGCCCTGGGCACCCTCGAACAGGATGTTCTTGCGGGCACGGGCCGCTTCGTGAATGGCCCGGGTGCAGTCCACCACATGGGGCGCCAGGCGCTGGCCGTAGCCCACGTACTCGGCCACAACGGCCTCGAAGTCGATCGGATCGAGGCCGTAGAGCTTCTGGAGAATCTCGTTCTTCTCGGCCAGCGGGCCTGCGAGCCGTTCCCGGAGTCTCTGCTCATCGAGGATGTCGATCACCCGGATGCCGTTGCGCTCCGACTTGTCGGCATAGGTGGGACCGATGCCGCGGCCGGTGGTGCCGATGCGACGGACCCCGCGCCGCTGCTCCATCGCCTGATCCAGCAGGCGGTGGTAGGGCATGGTGACGTGAGCCGTGGAGGCGAGTCTCAGGCCGGTGACGGCGATGCCGAGCTCGAGCAGCATGTCGAGTTCGCTGAGCATCACCCGCGGATCCACCACCGTGCCCGAACCGATCAGACAGGTGGTGTCGGAATAGAGGATGCCGGACGGAATCAGGTGCAGCTTCAGCACCCGACCGTCCACGACGATGGTGTGGCCGGCGTTCACGCCACCCTGGTAGCGCACCACCACGTCCGCTGAACGGCTCAGGAGATCGGTGATCTTGCCCTTGCCCTCGTCACCCCACTGCGCACCGATGACGACGACGTTGGCCAAGGACACGGCGGCCCGAGGCCGCTTGTGAGCACAAGCGAAGAGCCTCTCATCCGGTGGGGGAGTTCGTAAAGGGCGGCGGGATCAGGCCCCGCGCACCACGCCGCGCTCAGCCTTCTGCAGCTCCTTGGTCACCCGCTCACGCAGGGCGTCGGGAACGGGGCGGTTGGGGTAGTTGGCGTAATGACCGGCAACGGAGTTGAGGGCGGTCTGCATGGTGGTGAAGGAGGCCAGACCGTTGACCGACGCGCGCGGACGGTAGCGGGCCATGTAGTCGTTGATCAGCCCGCGGGCGCGGGTCTCCGCCTCGCCCCGGCCAGGGTCGTCAGCGCCCAGGGCGATGGTGGCGATCAGGCTGTCAGCCACCGCCACGGTGTCGTCCACATAGTTGCCGCTGAGGCTCGAACTGCCGCTGCAGGCGCCGAGCAGGAGACAGCCCACCAGCGCCAGCGCCGCCAGGGCACGCCCCCAGCGCTCACGCCACCGCTGGAGCGAGAGGGTGAAGGCGGCCATGGCGACGATGCAGGGATCCGAATCCTAGGGATCGCGCCTGTCGCGGGTCCGCGGCAGCGGGACTGCAGCCGGATCGTCAGCCACCCGGCAGGCTCCCCTGAGATCCGGTCACTCCTCCAGCAGGCCGCGCCTCTGGCGGCGGATCCTGGGCAGGAGATGGTCGAGCAGGCCGTGGGCCTGCAGATCCCGGGACCCCTCCCCGCCGCGCTGCACCAGCTCCACCCGGCCCTCGGCGGCCCCACGGCCCACCACCACCCGCCAGGGGATGCCGAGCAGATCGCCGTCCTTGAACTTCACCCCCGCCCGCTCGGGCCGGTCGTCCAGCAGCACGTCCACGCCGGCCTCCTCCAGCTGGGCAGACAGGTGCTCGGCCAGGTCGGCCTGCACCGGATCGGCGGCGTTGGCCGGCACCACCAGCACCTCGAAGGGGGCGATGGCCAGGGGCCAGCGGATGCCGTCGGCGTCGTGGTGCTGCTCCACGGCAGCCTGGGCCAGCCGGGACACGCCGATGCCGTAGCAACCCATCCAGAAGGGCTCGCTGCTGCCGGCCTCACTGGTGAAGCAGGCCTCCATGGCGGTGGAGTACTTGCGGCCCAGCTGGAAGATGTGGCCCACCTCGATGCCGCGGGTGGCCTCCAGTCGCTGGGCCGGATCGTGGCAGCAGCGGTCGCCGGGCTGGGCGGCGCGCAGATCGACGACGTCCGGCGACAGGTTCAGGCCCTGCCAGCTGGCACCCACCAGGTGCTGATCGATCCGGTTGGCCCCGCACACGAACGCCGTCAGATCCGCGGCCGTGTGATCCACCAGCCGCAGGAAAGTGCGGGCCCAGCCTCGGCTGCCGGCCAGCAGCCGGTCCTCGAGCTGCGGGCCGAAGTAGCCGAAGGGGAGAGGATCCAGTCCCTGAGCCGCGAGCAGCTCGGCGGTGATGGCGGCCAACTCCAGCAGCGCCCCGTGCTGCGCCCCCAGGCGGGCGGTCACGGCGTTGGACAGCTTCACCTCGTTGAGCTGCTGATCACCCCGCAATGCCACCAGCAGGGGCTGAGGGGCGCCGTCCTCGAAGCGGGCCAGCAGCAGCAGCACCTTCACAACCTGGCTGGGATCGAGGCCGTGGCCGGCGCAGAGCTGCTCCACCGTGGTCTCGCCGGGGGTGGCCAGAGGCTCCCCGGCACCCCCACTGCGCGGACCGGCGGGCAGGAGCACTGGGTCGGGGGGGAGGGACTCCGCCCGTTCCTGGTTGGCGGCGTAGCGGCCGTCCGGGCTGGTGAGGATCAGATCCTCACCGGCCTCGGCGGTGACCATGAATTCCTGGCTGGCTGAGCCGCCGATCGCACCGCTGTCGGCTTCCACCGCCACCGCCCGCAGACCGCATCGGGCGAAGATGCGGCGATAGGCCCGGTCCATGGCCGCGTAGGTCTGGGCCAGACAGGCCTCGTCGGCATGGAAGGAATAGGCATCCTTCATGATGAATTCGCGACCTCGCATCAGACCGAAGCGAGGGCGGATCTCATCCCGGAACTTGGTCTGGATCTGATATAGGTTCACCGGCAGCTGGCGGTAGGACCTCAGGAGATCCGCCCCCAGCACCGTGACCACCTCCTCGTGGGTGGGACCCAGGCCAAGCTGCCGGCCCTGCCGGTCCTCGAGGTGGAACATGATCCCCTCACCCGCGGTGTAACCCGCCCAGCGCCCGCTGCGCCGCCACAGATCGGCAGGCTGAAGCTGGGGGAGCAGCGCTTCGAGGGCACCGGCGGCATCCATCTCCTCGCGCACCACTTGCGCCACCTTGCGCAGCACCCGCCACATCAGCGGCAGGTAGGCATAGATCCCCGGCGCCAGACGGCGGATGTAGCCCGCACGCAGGAGCAGCTTGTGGGAAGCGATCTCGGCTTCCGCCGGATCCTCCCGCAGCGTCACCAGCATCAGGCGGGAGACGCGCATGGGGGGTTGCGTTGAAGGAGGCCGGAAGCTACCACTGCCGGGGAACCCGTCACAGCCGACACCCTGGCCCGGGTGCGATCCTGCTAGGTTCAAACGCTGATCCCACTCGTCTCATTCGCGTCTCATGGCCACCAGCCCAGGCAGCTTCGATTCCCTGGGCCGCTCCCCCCATCTCCAGTCCGTTCCTGGCCATTCAGATCCCGTGCACACCGCTCAATCCGGCAACGGCCTTCTGAATCACGCCGGCAACGGCGTGCTCAATCACGGCGCGCATAACCCGGTGATCCACCCCGACCCAGACCCTTCCTCCAGGGCGGGGTTCCCAGATCCGGAGCGTGCCGGTGTGGGTTCTGCCGAGGCGGCCGGAGGCGGTGACTCCTCAACCAGCCTGCTCGGCATCGATGAGGTGCAGAAAGCGCTGAGCCGCTCCAGGGCATCGGTGTATCGCTACACCAACACCGACCCGCGCAACCTCAACCCGGCGTTCAACCCACGCCGGCTCAACCCCGAGTACCGCAGCGACCAGAAGGATCCCCTGCTGTTCCACCCCAACGAGGTCGCCCGTTTCGCCCGGGATGTGCTGCGCATCAAGGAAGTGACCGTCGAGGTGCTCAACGCGCCCTCCACGGCCACCCAGCAGCTGCTCGGTGCCATCCTCACGGAACTGCAGGCGATCCGCAGTCGACTGGACCGGCTCGACATCGAGGGCGAAGCCAGGTCCGCTGCCTGAGCCTGCCGTCCCGGCCAGAGCGGAAATCCGGCCGTGTCAGGACAGGCGCGCGGGTGCGAGAATGTTTTCGTATTGATCATCCGGTCTGACCGGTCGTCCGGTGCCGCCACGCCCGCCGCTTCCCAAGCGGTGATCAGGCACCCACCCCATGACCATCGCCTTCAAACCAGATCTGGCCGCGCCTGAGCTGAACGACAGTGATGCCGACCCTGGCCAGCCTGAGTCGCCGTCCGCGCAGTCTGAAGACCCTTACAGTCCGGGCCTGCTTCCGCTGCTCCAGGCGCTCGGTGGCCTGATCGGAGTGATCGCCATCGTGCTCCCTCTGGCCACCGTGCTGGCCGCCCGTCCCCCGTCTCCAGCACCTCCCAGCGTTCATGGATCTGAGCCAGCTGCCGGCATCCCCAGCGCCCGGGCTCGTGAACCTGGTGGTGGAGATTCCCGCTGGCTCGCGCAATAAATACGAATACAACGCCACCGCCGGCGTGATGGCGCTCGACAGGATCCTGCACTCCTCGGTGCGGTACCCCTTCGACTACGGCTTCGTGCCCAACACCCTGGCGCAGGACGGCTCGCCCCTCGACGCGATGGTGATCATGGAGGAGCCGACCTTCGCCGGCTGTCTCATCCGGGCGCGTCCGATCGGCATCCTTGACATGGTCGACTGCGGAGCGCATGACGGCAAGCTGCTCTGCGTGCCCGAGGCCGACATCCCCAACAGCCGCGTGCGCTCGATCCGCCAGATCGGGATCAACCAGCTGGAGGAGGTGGCCGAGTTCTTCCGCACCTACAAGAACATCGAGGGCAGGGTGATCGAGATTCTGGGCTGGCTGGATGTGGAGGCGGTGCCGGCGCTGCTGGAGCGCTGCATCGAGGCCGCCACCCTTGAGCAGCGGGGCTAGGCGGGGCGCTGCAGGAGAAAGCCCTCGTAGCCGAGGGCCTGGAAGATCCGGGCCGGATCGCCGAACCCGGCCGCGTTCACCAGAGCCGTGAGCCTCGCCACCCCGATCGGATGCAGACCCTGGCCCAGGGCCGCCTGCCGGCTCTCCTGTTCGCTCAGACCACTGGCCCGCTGGAAGCCCAGCCAGGCAGCCTGCACCTGGGCCTGCAGCGGTGAGCGTTCCGGAGCCATGAGATCCACCAGCACCAGCTGCCCTCCCGGCTCGAGGCTGCGGGCCAGCGTGGTGAGAAAGGCCAGCTTGGTGCCGTCATCCGGGAGCGACTGGAGCACCAGCACCGAGAGAGCTCCGGCGTAACAGGCTTCCGCCTGCAGATCCTCCACGCGTGCCTGCTGCCACTGGATGCCGGCGTCGCCGAGGCGCCGCTGCGCCGCCTCCAGCATCGCCAGGGAGGGGTCGATGGCCGTGATCCGCCAGTCCGGCCGCTGGGCACGGGCCTCCACCAGCTCCGCGCCGGTGCCGCAGCCCGCCACCAGCACCGCGGCACCCTCCCGGCCGGCCCGCGCAGATGCCGCCAGCAGAGCCACCGACAGCCGGGCCAGGCTGGCGTAACCGGGGATCAGCTGCTGCACCACCAGGTCGTAGCCCTGGGAATCACTGAGCGGGGAATCGCACGACGGGGAATCAACGAGGGGGCGATTCCCGCTGGGGCCGGCAGAGGGGGGCTGAGGCAGGGTCTGGTTCTCTCCCACGGGCTTGCAACAACTGGCGGCGATGCTAGGCATCGCCACCCCTGAGGGCCTAAGTTTGGCGGCGCGTTCACCCCCAGCCGACCGTGCCCACCATCCGTTTCGAACAGGAAGGCCAGCAGGTCGGTTGCATCGAAGGCGCCAATCTCCGCAAGGCGGCCCTCGACGCCGGAATCAACCCCTACAAGGGCCTCAACAATCTCAACAACTGTGGCGGCCTGGGCCAGTGCGGCACCTGTGTCATGGAGGTGCTCGAGGGAATGCAGAACCTCTCGCCGCGCTCCGATGTCGAAGAGGTGTACCTGGCCGATCGGCCCGCCAGCTACCGCCTCAGCTGCCGCACCAGCGTCAACGGCGATGTCACGGTGCGCACCCGGCCCGACGACGGGGTGGGCAAGGGCTCGAACAGCCTGGTGGGTGCCCTCAAGGCGCTGGTGGGACGCAAGTGAGTCGGGCCCAAGGTCGTCGCTGCTGAAACCTGGCACCTGAAGCCATCCTGAAGCTCCGTTGAAGCTCTACAGCTATCCCCGCTGCGGCACCTGCCGCAAGGCCCTGGCCTGGCTTCGCAGCCACGAGCTGTCCGCCGAGCCCATCGACATCACCCTCCAGCCTCCGGACCTGGAGGAACTACGACTGGGGCTGGAGCAGCTGGGCCGCAGGCGTCTGTTCAACACCAGCGGCCAGAGCTACCGAGCGCTGGGCGCCGCCGCCGTTCAGGCCATGGATGACGAGCAGGCGCTGGCGGCGCTGGCAGCCGACGGCAAGCTGGTCAAGCGACCCTTCCTGCTCCACCGGGGCCGGGTGCTCACCGGCTTCCATCCCGCGGAATGGCAGCAGCTGCTGCTGGGCTGAGTAGCGCCGGCCTCAGAGCTGTGTCCTGCGTGGGCTGTCGGACTCCACTCCCTCCGCCGGGGCAGGAGGGCCTGCGGCCATGAGCTGGTCGAGTTCGTCGATCAGGGAGGTGATGCGCGCCCGGCTGATCTGACTCAGATACGTGGACTTGAGGCCCTCGATGAGGCCACAGACCAGATCCTGGGTGCGCTGCAGCGCAGGCCCGGTCTCCAGCGAGAGGGCGAGTTCGTCCCAGAACCGATCGATGCAGCGCTGCAGCATCTCCAGCTGGGCGTCGTCGGTGCGCGCCAGGCGGGAGCCCGTGCTGCGCGAGAGATCCAGCAGGCTGTCCACCATGCCTCCGGCCAGCTGGGTGCTCAGACCGGCTTCCACCTGCAGCAAGGGGGCGAGCTGCCTCAGGGGCGGCGGCACCACGGTGCGGTCCAGGCTCTGGCGCAGGCTGTACGCCAGCAGGCCCTGCAGCTCTGGGGCAAGGCGCGGCGCCACCTCCGAGAGCAGCAGAGGCCCCCAGATGCGCACCAGTTCCAGCACCTGGCGCTCATCCTCGCTGCGGATCACCGTCTGATGGCTGCGCAGCGAGCGGATGCGCTGGGGCCAGCGGGGCGAGCGCACCACCCCCTGGAATCCGTCCATCAGCTGCAGAGCCAGCACCTCGAACAACTCCAGCGCCAGCAGCCCCACCACGCCCCGGCTCACCACCGCCCGCAGAGGCTCGAAGTTTGCCAGCCCGGAGGTCTGCAACCTCTCCACCACAGGCACCACCCGCAACCAGCGCCAGAACGGCAGCAGCAGGGGCAGATCGATCCAGCGCCGCAGCACCGCATCACGCCAGGACAGGCCGGGAATGCGGCGCCGCAGCCGTACGACCCGCTGGAGGATGTCGAGCAGGAACACCCACTGGAACAGCAGCAGATCGATGCGCCAGGCCTGGTCGGTGGGCTGGGCGTTCTCGTCGATCGAGCGCCAGTAGTTGATCTCCACCAGCGGCAGCACCTGCTCACGCCAGAAGCGACGTTCCTGCTCCCATGGATGCCGCTGAAGCCAGGCATCACTGAGCAGCTCTTCCGCGGAGCGTTTGCCGGAATCCAGGCCGGCCCGCTTCTCCAGGCGGTTCTTGATCTTCTCGAGGGTGCCTGACTGTCCCGAGGCCAGGAAGGGATTGCCGTCGATCATCGCCCTGGTGAGCTGCACCTGCCGATCCAGCAGAGCGCGCTGGGTGCCAGTGGGCTTGGCTCCGGCGGGCAGGTCCTGCAACGCCTGGTCCAGCCGCTCGAACTGAGCGAGATAGGTTTCGGTCTCGCGATGGGGCTCGATGCCCTTGATCGGGTCCACCCACCCGGTGATGTCGGGCACGAACTGCAGGGGAACCGAGAGGGGCACCCCAGGGATCGGGTGAAGGTTGCGCTGCAGCCAGAACGGCCGCAGCGGCACGTAGGTGAGATCGAAGGCCACCCACAGCAGATTCAGACCGGCCCACACCGCCACGAAGCCGTTCCAGCCCCGCTCCAGGGCGCCCCGGGACGGAGGGCGGGGGATCTGCCAACGGGGGCGGACCATCGGCCGGGGCGCGGTGGAGGCCTGCCTAATCTGCCCTGGCCGTGGCGCCTGGCTGCGGTGATCCCGGAGGAGACCCCTGTCCTTGAGCGAGCCGAACCCGAAGGATCAAGCCCACCATCCCGACAATCCCTGGGCCTTCTGGCGCAGCGTGGCCATCACCCTGGCCGTGGCCCTCGGCATCCGCCAGGTGCTGGTGGAGGCCCGCTACATCCCCTCCGGCTCCATGCTGCCTGCGCTCCAGATCCAGGACCGGCTGCTGGTGGAGAAGCTCACCTATCGAAGCCGGCCACCGCAGCGCGGCGAGATCGTGGTGTTCCGCTCCCCCCACCGCTTCGATCCGGTGCTTTCCAGCGGCTCGGACGCCAATCCACTGCGCTGTCTGCTGGTGAACATTCCCGTCGTGGGCGCGCTGCCGGGTCTGGCCAACCCCGCCTGTGACGCCTACATCAAGCGGGTGGTGGCCCTGCCGGGAGAGCGGGTGGTGGTGGATCCGCTGGGGCAGGTGAGCATCAACGGCCAGCGGCTGGAGGAGCCCTACGTGCAGAACCTCTGTCCGGTGGATGCCCAGGGCATGGGCCCCTGCCGCACCATCAACGCCGTGGTGCCTCCGGATCACGTGCTGGCCCTGGGTGACAACCGCGCCAACAGCTGGGACGGACGCTTCTGGCCCGGCGGCCCCTTCATCCCCACCGACCAGGTCATCGGCCGGGCGTTCTGGCGGTTCTATCCGTTCGATCGTGCGGGCTCCCTGCTTCCGCCCGAGCCGCCGCGGAGAGACCTGCGGAGTGCCGAGCCCGGGGGGATCAGCAGTCACCAGCCAGTGGCCAGGTCGACCCGGCGCTGAGCCCGCTGGCCACCACCTGACCGGTGATCCGCTCACCCAGCAGCGGCTGGTTCGCCGCCAGCGAGAGCGAGTCGCCCGGGGTCCAGGTCCACTGCGCCTGGGGATCGAACAGCAGCCAGCGCCGGCTGCCGCCTTCCAGGCGCTCCGGCGGGAGTCCCAGCAGCTGGGAGCCCCCCCAGCTCAGCAGCTGCCAGAGCTGCTGCACCGGGCAGCCCAGGCGGTCCACCAGTTCCCGCCACAGCAGGGGCAGCACCAGGCCATGGCGAGCGCCGTGTCCGGCCAGGCCTGGGCGGCGCTGATCGAGGGGCAGCAGCTGCTCCTCCGCATCCAGGGGCAGGTGGTGGACGGCCACGGCGGAGATCAGGCCCTCCACGGCCGCGGTGAGCAGAGCCTGGCGATCGCGGGGAGCCCCGAGGGAGGGCACCAGCCGCCAGCCCACCCGCGCCGGGTCAAGACTGCCGCTGTCGGCCAGCAGGTGCCACCAGCTCACGGTGCAGGGCAACGGGGTATCCAGAACGCGCAGCAGCTCCAGCGCGGCCGCCGTGGACAGGTTCATCAGCGTGAGCCGGGCACCGGGCCGGGCGGCCGCCACGGCCAGCAGGCCCTGCAGGGGCAGCGTCTCGCTCAGCACCGGGTCCGGGGGCCAGCCGGCCCGCAGCGTCTCCACCGCCTCGCGCACGAAGCCACCGGCACACAGCCCCGCGCTGCGCGGAGACACCAGCACAGGCCGTGCGCCCATCTCTCCCAGCAGCAGGCCTCGCTCCAGCAACGGCAGGGGGGGGACCTGATCACCGCCGGCCAGCCCGATGGCGCCGGCCAGCAGCTGGTCGCGGTGGGGAGCCAGTTCGGCATCAGCGCCCTCGGAGCTGAAGCTTCCCCACAGCAGCAGCTGCAGGGGGGCAGGCCAGGCGAGGCCCTGCAGGCGCTCGGGACGGTCCCGCCAGGGACGGGCCCAGGGGAGCAGAGCCACAGTGCCGTAGCCACCGGCGGCCGCAGAGCGGGCCAGGCTGTCGAGGGTTTCGGCCACACCGTCCCAGGGCTGCTCCAGCACGCTGTGGGGATCCACCAGCACCGGAGCGAGCAGCCAGCCTTCTGCGGCCACGGGATCCAGTCCGAGTTCCTCGCCCTGCCGCCGCGCCCCTTCGCCCCACGCCTGGAGGCGACCCTCAGCGTCGATCAGGGCGTCCTGGTGCTGCGGCGCTTCACCGGGACCGGCGAGAACCTGCACACGGCGGAGCCAGAGGGGTGGGGCCATGGGGCCTAGAGCGCACCGGCGGCGGTGCGGTCCAGCACCCCGCCGAGGTGGGTGGTGAGGTTCATGGCCGCCACCACGGCGGTGCCGCCCGCCCCCTGGGGGTAGTCGATCACGGTCACGCCGCCGTTTCCCTGCTTGATCGTCCAGATGTCTGCCGGGGAGAGCCCCAGCAGCGCGCAGAGAATCGTCTTGTTGACGGCGTCGTGGGCCACCACCAGGGCGGTCTCCTGGTCGTCGAGGCTGGCCGCGATCGTGTGCCAGGTCTGCAGGGAACGGGTCCAGACGTCGTGGATGGTCTCGCCCTCGGGCATCTGCACGGTATGGGGAGCGCGTTTCCAGTCGGCCAGGAGTTCCGGCCAGGACTCGGCGATCTCCCGCTCCAGCCGTCCCTCCCAGAGGCCATGACCGATTTCCACCAGTCCTCGGGTGGCGGTGAGGGGCACACCGGGGTGGGAGCTGAGGATCACCTCGGCCGTCTGCCGCGGCCGTGCCATGGAGCTGGTGTAGGCCCGGTGGATGCTCGCCGAGGCCAGGAACGATCCGGCCGCCTCGGCCTGGGCCAGCCCGTTGCTGTTGAGGGGGATGTCGATCTGCCCCTGAAAGCGTCCCTGGCGGTTCCAGTCGGTCTCGCCATGGCGCACCAGCAGCAGACGGGGACCGCCGCCGCGAGGGGGAAGCGGCGCGCCGAGGTGGGCGGTGCCGTTGAGCGACTCCACCTGCACCGCCAGGGCTCCGGCTGCCCCACGGTCGAGGTTGAGCACGGAAATCGAACCGTTGTCCACCCGCAGGCGACGGAAGCCGGCGGCATCCAGCCCCAGCAGGGTGAGCACCAGACAGCGCAGGATGGCGTTGTGAGCCACCACGAGCACGCTGTGGTCGGCGCCGTCCAGGGCCGCGGCATGGCGTTCCAGAAGCCGGTCGTTGAACCGGGCCGCTTGCTCCATCAGCTCCGGCAGGGGGCGGTAGCGGCTGCCGTCCTGCCGCTCCAGTTCCAGGGTGTGGGGTGCCGCCCTCCAGAGCGCCTCCTGGGTGGGGAAACGCTCCCGCAGCTCCCGGCGCTGCAGCCCGCTCCAGGGGGCCAGGTCGATCTCCAGCAGATCCTCGTCGAAGCCGGGGGCGAGCCCCCGGCCGTGGACCTCGAGCAGGTGGGCGGTGGTGTCACAGGCCCGCTGAAGGGGTGAGCTGTAGACAGCGTCGAAGCCCACATCGGCCAGGGCCGCACCGGCAGCCCGGGCCTGGGCCACGCCCACGTCGGTGAGGGCGGAAAGGTCGTCACGGCCCTGGATCCGGTGCTCGACGTTGAAGCTGCTGAGCCCGTGGCGGACCAGCACAATCCGAAGCGACACGGACCCAGGGCTGCGCGCCGTCATCGTATGGGAGCAGCCTGCGGGAACCGCCCGCCCTACAGGGGTGCTGCGGCAGGGGGAGAATCCAGGCCATCGCCACACCGCAGATCCGCGTTTGACCGTCCCGCCGAACCGGCCAGCGCAGCGGCCGGCATCTCAGCCGCCGGAAGCGGCGCCGCCCTGGAAGCTGCTTCTGGCGTGCCTCAGCCTTGTGCTCTGCACCCTGCTCTGGTTCAACGGACTGCTGGAGAGCCTGAACCGCCCCTCCGTTGGCAATGCCCTGGAGCTGCGCCAGCTGCAGCTCCAGGTGCTGGCGGAGCCCGCCCTGCCGGAACGGCTGAGGCCCTGGCTGGCGGGAGAGGAGGCGCGCGCGGCCCTGGCCGGACAACTGGAGCAGAACCTGGCCGCCGGTCCCGGCCCCGGCAGTCCCGACCAGTTGCTGCAGCTGGCCCTGCTCAGCCGCAGCCAGGGGCAGGACCACACCGCAACCGTGCTGGCCGAGCTGCGCCGGCAGGTGCCGCCGGAGCGTCGGCCCCTGGTGGCGTTGCTGGAGGAAAACGACACCGGGAACGACACGTCCTCAACGCAGCTCGCCCGCCTCACCGCGCCCTGGGAGGGAGACCTGAGCCCGCTCACCAGCCAGCTGCTCTGCCAGACCCTGGAGCCGGAGCGCCCCGACTGCGGCGATGCCGAAGTGCAGCGCCGGGCCCTGGCACGCCTGCTGGCCGTCAGCTGGCTCCCGGGGCTGCTGCTGCTGCTGGGTCTGGCCCTGCTGGCACGGGAAGGCTGGCTGCTGTGGCGGCGGCGCTCCACCCCAATGCCGGCGCTGCTGGGCCCCCAGCTCGATCTGCTGGACGTGACGCTGCTGATCGCCGGGGGGTTCGTGGTGCTGGGCGAACTGAGCGTGCCGCTGCTGCTGGAGCCGGCTCTGCGTCCCCTGCTGGCGCCCCTGGAAGCAATGCCGGTGAGGCAGCAGGGCGTGCAGGTGCTGCTGCTCTATCTGGGGCTGACGGTGCCGCCCCTGCTGATCCTGCGGGCCCAGCTGCGGCCCCTCGCCGCCCGGAGGCCGCCTGCGGGATGGCTGCAGTGGCGCTGGCAGCCGGCCGGATCGGCACTGCGCGGCGCCCTGGGCCACATGCTGATGGTGTTGCCGCTGGTGGCCTTGACGGGCTGGCTGGTGGATCGGCTGGTTGGTGATCCGGGGGGCAGCAATCCCCTGCTGGAACTGGTGCTCACCGCCCGTGACCCGCTGGCGCTCGGCTGTTTTGCCCTGACGGCGATGGTGCTCGCCCCCCTGTTCGAGGAAACCCTGTTCCGGGGTGTGCTGCTGCCCGTGCTCGGCAACCGCTGGGGCGGTGCTGCCGGGGTGGCCGCCAGCGCCCTGGTCTTCGGGCTGGCCCACCTCAGCCTGGGGGAGCTGGTGCCTCTGGTGGTGCTGGGCCTGGGTCTGGGATGGCTGCGTCTGCGCAGCGGGCGGCTGGGCCCGTGCGTGCTGATGCACGGCCTCTGGAACGGGTTCACCTTCGCCAACCTGCTGTTGCTCGGGGTCTGACGACGCCTTTCGCCAGCCTTGCTGCGGGCCGGACAGAGTGGTTCACTGGCGGAGCATTCGGCTCCCTTCCGTGGTCGCCTCCAAAACAGCAGGGCGGGCCGCGAGGCGCCTCATCGACCTCGAGAGCTCCGACCGCCGGCGATTCCGTCTGGATACCGCATCTGCCCCGCTGCAGGTGATCCAGGGGTCGCTCTCAGGACGGGCCGGCGGTCATCGCCGCCCATGGCTGAAGAGCCTGCACCGCACCGCCGACGGCACCCTTGCCGGTCTCGGCCTGTGCATGCTCGCCCTCAGCGGCCTCACCCTCCACTGGCAGAATGAGTGGGCAGTGAGCTACCAGAAGCTCGAAGCCGCCCAGGTGCTGGAGCACCGCCTGCAGGAGGCCGCCGCCCAGCTGGAGCGGCACCATCTCGGCGTCGTGGGCAAACCCGGGCAACTGGTGCCCACCAGCAGCGACAAGCTGATCTTCGTGCCGCCGCCACCGCGGCGATCCGGTCCAGCCACGGCAGCCCTGCTGCCCGGGCTGGACTGGAGGAAGGCAGCAGCCGGCTACTGACACGCCTCCAGCCCGACACCGACAGCCCGGCACCGGCTTCGCCTCACCATCCCCACCTCGTTTCACTCCCTGGCCGGATTCATGGGCACGACCCCGCTGCAACGCTCCCGCCGGACGGTCCAGCACCAGCGCATGGGATCCGGCCGGCAGCAGCGTGTGGTGGCGCTCCAACCCCTCACCAACCACAGGCTTCTGGCTGTCTACGGCCTGCTCTGCCTCGGACTCCTGGGCCTGGCGGTGCGGCTGGCCTGGCTGCAGGTGATCGACACCGACAACCTCCAGGCCAAGGCGCGGGCGATCCAGACGCAGTCCCAGCGTCCCCTGGGCAAGCGCCGCACGATCGTCGATCGCAACGGCCGCCTGGTGGCCCTGGATGAGGAGCGTTTCACGCTCTGGGCCCACCCCCGCTACTTCAACTTTCCGGGGGATGACCCCCAGAAGCTGCGCAGCCGAGATGAGGTGGCCGAGCGTCTGGCAGCCGTGCTCGCCCAGCCCGCCGAGGTGCTTCACGAGCGCATGGCGGGGCGCCCCAGCGGTGTGAAGGTGGCCACCGACATCGATCCGGAAACGGCGCAACGCATCCGCAGCCTCGGCATCAGCGGCCTCGATCTGGAGGCCTATCCGCAGCGGATCTATCCCCAGGGGTCCCTGTTCGCCAATGTGGTGGGCTTTCTCAATCTCGAGCGGGTCCCGCAGGCAGGGCTGGAACAGAGCCGCGACAGCGACTTGCAGCGGCAGGAAACCACCATCAGCATGCGCCGCGGTGCCGACGGCACCCCGCTGCCGGAGGGCCTCGAGGCCGGTTCCCTCTACGGAGACGACCTGCGCCTGCAGCTGACCCTCGACGCCCGTTTGCAGCAGCTGGCCCAGCAGGCCCTGGCCAGTCAGGTGGCGAAGTGGAAGGCCAAGCGGGCAGCCGCCCTGGTGATGGACGTGCGCAACGGCGAGATGCTGGCCCTCACCTCCTATCCCACCTACGACCCCAACCAGTTCTGGAAATTCAATCCCGGCCTGTTCCGTGAGTGGTCGGTGCAGGATCTCTATGAACCCGGATCCACCTTCAAGCCCATCAACCTGGCCATCGCCCTGCAGGAGAAGGCGATCGACCCGAAGGGCACGGTCAATGACCCAGGCCAGCTGACGATCGGGGGCTGGCCGATCTTCAACGCCAACCGCCAGGGCAATGGCGTGATCGACTTCCCCACCGTGCTGGAGGTGTCCAGCAACGTCGGCATGGTCAACGCCATGGCCCAGGTGAAGCGGGAGCGCTTCTGGGAGTGGCTGAACAAGCTCGGCATCGACACCAGGCCCGACACCGATCTGCCGGGCGCCGTGGCGGGGGAGCTGAAGCCCCGGGGAGTGTTCACCGGCCACCCGATCGAACCGGCCGTGGCCGCCTTCGGCCAGGGCTTCTCCCTCACCCCGCTGAAGCTGGCCCAACTGCATGCCATGCTCGCCAACGGTGGGCGCCTCGTGAGTCCCCACATCACCCGGGGCCTGCGCTCCGGTGATGCCCTGGCCCAGACGCCCGGCAACACGGGCCTCCAGCTGATGGACCCGGCGGTGACACGCACGGTGTTGGGGTGGATGGAGCGGACGGTGGCCCGAAGCCAGAGTCTGGGGATCCATGTGCCGGGCTACCGCATCGGTGGCAAGACCGGCACGGCGCAGAAGGCCGACCGTGGCGTGTACATCCCAGGCGCCCTGATCACCAGCTTCGTGGCGCTGCTGCCGATCGAGGAACCCCGCTATGTGGTGCTGGTGGTGGTGGATGAACCCCAGGGCGGCAACGCCTACGGCTCCACCGTGGCCGCCCCCGTGGCCCGACAGATCATCGATGGATTGCTGGTGCTGGAGCAGATTCCTCCCTCCATGCCCCTCTCCGCACCGGCCAAGCCGAAGCCCACGCCAGGCTGACCCCAAGCCGCTCTGTGGCCATTCGCGCAAGCACCGCCCCAGAAGCTGTGGAGCCGCGCCTGTGCTGGCTAGCGTTCAGCCAACCGGCTTCCCTGCCAGCCATGGCCAACCTGCTTGACCAACTCGCCGCCATGACCGTGGTGGTGGCCGACACGGGCGACATCGACGCGATCAAGCAGTTCACCCCGCGTGACGCCACCACCAACCCTTCACTGATTTTGGCGGCCGCCCAGATTCCCACCTACCAGGAGCTGATCGACCGCTCCCTGCGCGAGTCACGCGCGGTGATGGGCAGCGATGCCGGTGCCGACGCGGTGGTGCGCGAGGCCCTCGACGAGATCTGCGTGACCTTCGGCAAGGAGATCCTCAAGATCGTGCCGGGCCGGGTGTCCACCGAGGTGGACGCCCGCCTCAGCTACGACACCGAAGCCACCATCGCCAAGGCCCGGCGCATCATCGAGCTCTACAGCCAGGCGGGCATCGGCAAGGAGCGGGTGCTGATCAAGGTGGCCTCCACCTGGGAGGGCATCCGCGCCGCCGAGGAACTCGAGAAGGAGGGCATCCACTGCAATCTCACTCTGCTGTTCTCGTTCGCCCAGGCCGTGGCCGCAGCTGAGGCCGGCGTCACCCGGATCTCGCCCTTCGTGGGGCGGATCCTGGACTGGTACAAGAAGAGCACCGGCCGTGAGCACTACCCCGGAGCCGAGGATCCGGGCGTGATCTCCGTCACCCAGATCTTCAACTACTACAAGACCTACGGCTACAAGACCGAGGTGATGGGGGCCAGCTTCCGCAACTCCGAGGAGATCATCGAGCTGGCCGGCTGTGACCTGCTCACCATCTCCCCGGCCCTGCTCAACGAACTGCGCACCACCGACGGCGTGCTGGAGCGCAAGCTGAACCCCTTCGATCCGGCGCCCACCGAAGCCCAGATCCACCTCGACGAGGAGCGCTTCCGGGCAATGCTCGTCGCCGACCCCATGGCCACCGAGAAGCTCGACGAGGGCATCCGCGGCTTCTGCAAGGCGATCGAGACTCTCGAGGCCCAGCTGGCCCACCGGCTGGCGGAACTGGAGGGGGGCGCTGCCTTCGGCCACGCCGTGCACGAGATCTTCCTCCTCAACGACCTCGACGGCGACGGCTGCATCACCCGCGAGGAATGGCTGGGCAGCGACGCAGTGTTCGATGCCCTGGACACCGACAAGGATGGCCGGCTGGCGCCGGACGACGTCCGTGGCGGCCTGGGAGCTGCCCTGGCCGTCAGTGCCTCCTGAGCCCTGAACCTCCGGGCAGGCCTGGAGTGGAGGCTCTGACCGGGAGGCTCTTAATCGCCTCTTGAACTGGGGGTGCGGGGCCTCGTCCACACTGGACCATCGGTCCGTCTGATCCCTCTTGCCTGCTGTGAACGCTCTCGACACCATGCGCGCCCTCGCCAGCAGCGGTGAGGTGATCACCGTGGAACCGGGCGAGCTGATCTTCCGATCCGGCGAACCCGGCGATTGCATGTTCGGCCTGCTGGAGGGTGAGGTGCAGCTGAACTGGAACGGCGATGCCGGCCATGAGCAGATCAGGGCCGGCGATGTCTTCGGCGCCGGTGCGCTGGTCACCAGCGAGCACAGGCGCTATGGAGACGCGAAGGCGATCACCAGCTGCCGCCTGCTGGTGATGAACCGCGAGAAGTTTCTCTTCGCGGTTCAGGAATCGCCGATGTTCGCCATCGAGCTGCTCGGCTCGATCGATCAACGCCTGCGCAATCTCAAGGACTGCACACGCATCTGAGACGGGCATCCCCTCAGCCCCGCTGAAACAGCAGCCTGCGGATCGCCCGCTGGGCGATGTCGCCGTAGCCCATCTCGCCGGAGAGGATCTGGGCGATGCGCTGGGGAGCGGTGGGACGCTTGATGCCCAGCTGATAGCCCACCCGCGGCACCCGGTAGAACACGCTGGCGATGCGGCGTCCCCAGGCCATCGACTCCCCCCACTCGCGGCGCATGCCCTCGCTGTAGTGGCCGAGAGCCGCGGCGTCACCCGCCAGCCAGAGGTCCATGGCGCTGGCGGCGCGGCAGCCGCTGAGCAGGGCCGGCCGCAGTCCTTCGGCCAGGAAGGGATCACAGAGCGAGGCCGCGTCGCCGGCCACGACCACCCCCTCAGCGTGCAGGGGATGGTGGCCGTCCCAGATGCGCAGCCGGGCGGTGGTGCGCTGGCCCGCGTCGGCGGCGAAGCCGAGGCTGGGCAGCAGCCGGGCCAGCACGGAATCGGCCTCGGCGCGGGCGACGGAGGGATCGGCGGGCCGGCCGATGAAGCTGCCGAGGCCGATGCTGTAGCCCCCCTGCCGCGGGAAGGCCCAGCAGAAGCCCTGGGGAACCAGCCCGAAGCCGAAATGGGCCGTGGCGGGATCGGCCACCTCCCCTTCCAGCTCCACGGACACCGTGGTGGCGAACCGGGGCCGTCGGGGCCCCAACCCCAGGCCGTCCACCAGGCGTGAACCCGAGCCATCCGCAATCACCAGACCCGGGGCCTCCGGTGATCCACCCCCGGGGAACTCGTCCGCGCCGGCGGCCAGGGTCACCCGCCAGCGGTCCCCGTGGCGCCGCACCGCCTCCACGGTGGCACCGCCGAGAAAGCCGGCCCCGGCTGCGGTGGCCTGCGCCAGCAGGAACGCATCCAGCCGGGAACGGCGCACGATCCAGAACGGGGCCGCGCCGGGAAGCTCCGCCACCACCGGGTCGCCGAGGTCCCAGGTGAAGCGGACCCGATCGATCACAGCTTCCACCACCGGGGTGAGGTCGCACGGAAACCAGGCCTGCACCGACGCCGCCATGCCGCCGCCGCAGGGCTTGGCGCGGGGGAAGCGGGCCTGATCGATCACCAGGACGCTGCGGCCGGCACGGGCGAGGTGAAGGGCGGCGGAGGCTCCGGCGGCCCCTGCACCCACCACGATCACATCAATGGCACCGGCCACGGCGGCACTCAAACCTTGAGGATCTCCGCCTCCTTCTCGGCCAGATGCTTCTCCAGTTCGGCGATGAAGCGATCGGTGAGCTTCTGCACCTTCTCCTGCTCGTCGTGGCTCTGATCCTCGGAGAGTTCACCGTCCTTCTCCTGCCTCTTGATCCGGTCGATGCCGTCACGCCGGTTGTTGCGCAGGGCCACCTTCCCCTCCTCGGCGTACTTGGCGGCGATCTTGCAGAGCTCCTTGCGGCGGTCCTCGGTGAGGGGCGGGATGTTGATGCGGATCACCTTGCCGTCGTTGTTGCAGGTGAGACCCAGGTCACTCATGGCGATCGCCTTCTCGATCAGGCCGAGGGCGCCCTGGTCGAAGGGCTGGATCTGGATCGTCTGGGAATCGGGCGTGGTGAGGCTGGCCAGCGATCTGAGCGGCGTCTCGGCGCCGTAGTACTCCACGCTGATCTTGTCCAGCAGGGAGGTGTTGGCCCGCCCGGTGCGGATGGTGTTGAAGTTGCGCAGGGCGGCGTCCACCGACTTGCGCATCGCGGCTTCCAGATCCATGTCGATCGCTCAGACTGGGGGCTCAGGGATGAATGCGGGTGCCGATCGGCTCACCGCGCACGGCCCGGCCGATGTTGCCGGGGCCGAACAGATCAAACACCACGATGGGGATGGCGTTGTCCTTGCAGAGGGCGATGGCGGCCCCGTCCATCACCTCCAGTTCGCTGCTGAGCACCTCGAGGAAGGAGAGCGTCTCGTAGCGGCGGGCATCGGGGTGGCGGGCCGGGTCGCGGTCGTACACCCCGTCCACCTTGGTGGCCTTGAACACCACGTCGGCGTTGATCTCCGCAGCGCGCAGAGCGGCGGTGGTGTCGGTGGTGAAGAAGGGGTTGCCGGTGCCGGCCGCGAAGATCACCACCCTCCCCTTCTCCATGTGACGGATCGCCCGGCGGCGGATGTAGGGCTCGGCCACCTCCTGCATCGAGATGGCGCTCTGCACCCGGGTGGGCACCCCGGCCCGCTCCAGCCCGTCCTGGAGGGTGATGGCGTTCATCACCGTGGCCAGCATGCCGACGTAGTCGGCGGTGGCACGGTCCATGCCGGCGGCGCTGCCCTTGAGGCCCCGGAAGATGTTGCCGCCGCCCACCACGATCGCCAGCTGGGTGCCGTCGGCCACGCAGGCGGCCACGTCAGCGGCGATCGACTGCACGATCGCCGGGTCGATCCCGTAGCCCTGCTCGCCCATCAGAGCCTCGCCGCTGAGCTTGAGCAGCACACGCCTGAACCCCATCGCCCCCCGCCGATCTGCGGCACCGTAGCAATGGCGGCACCGGGGGGCTTCAGAACTCGATGCCGCGCTGTGCCTTCACCCCCTGCTCCCGGAAGGGATGGCGCACCAGCTTCATCTCCGTCACCAGATCGGCCCGCTCCAGCAGGGCCGGCGGCGCGCCGCGGCCGGTGAGCGCCACATGGGTGAGTTCGGGGCGCAGGGCCAGCCCCTCCAGCACCTGCTCCACCGCCAGATAGCCCAGCTTCAGGGCCACGTTCACCTCATCGAGCACCACCAGATGGCGCCCGGGATCCGCCAGGTAGGCGCAGGAGCGCTCCCAGGCGGTCTGTACCAGCTGGCGGTCACGCTCGCGGTCCTGGGTCTCCCAGGTGAAGCCCTCCCCCAGGGCATGCCAGGCCAGGGCATCGCCGAACAGCTCCAGGGCCCTGGCCTCGCCCGGCTGCCAGCCGCCCTTGATGAACTGCACCACCGCCACCCGCTCCCCGTGGCCGAGGCTGCGCAGCACCAGGCCGAGAGCCGCCGTGGTCTTGCCTTTGCCTTCGCCCGTGAACACCAGCACCAGACCCTTCTCCAGGTTGCGCTCGCCCACGCGTTGCTGCTGCACCTCCCGGCGGCGGGCCATGCGGCGGCGATAGGCCTCCTGATCCGCCTCCGGCGCCAGATCCCCTCCCGGCCCGAGTTCGGCGGCCTGGATGTCGAGCTCATGATCAAGGCGGGTGGGCGGCATGGGCGCAGCAGGGACGGGGTCTGCCACTCTGGCGGGTTCAGGCCACCCGCTGACCGCCCTGCCGCTGCCGGGCCAGGGCGGCGTCCACCGCCTGCTGCTGGTCACGACGGGTGATCCAGTGGTGGTAGGTGCGGGTGTGGATGGCCACGGAGTGGCCCATCATCCGCGCCGCCACCGTGTCGGGCAGGCCGATGTGAATCGTGCGCACGGCCCAGGCGTGGCGCAGGTCGTAGGGGGTGATCGGCAGGCCGTAGCGGCGGAACTGCTCGGCCACCCGCCGGCCCACCTGCTGCAGGGTGGTGCGGTTCAGGTCGGTGCGCACGGGCGGCAGCAACCGTGGATCACCGCCGAGCCGCTCCAGGCCGAAGTGCTCCACCCACTGGGGCTGGAACGGCCACACCTGGTGCTCGCCCGTCTTGCTGGTGGGCAGCACCCGGATCACCCGATCGCCACCGGAGGCCAGGGCCGAGAGGTCGCAGTAGAACACCTCGTGGTTGCGCAGGCCGTAGGTGGCCATCAGGCCGTAGGCCAGGCGCCAGGCGGGGCTGGGGATCAGCTCCAGGAGCTGGAGGATCTGCCTGTCGCTGGGCAGCCGGCGGAAGCGGGCCGCGTGCAGGCCGTAGCCGGCGGCCCGCTCGCCCCAGTCCGGCGGCAGGGGGATGCCGGCATGCCGGGCCAGGGCCGCCAGGGCGATGCCGCACTGCTGGCGGCTGCTGCTGGCCGGCTCATAGCTCTCCAGCACCCGCTCCAGCAGCTCGCTCAGCGCGGCCGGCGGCAGGGCGCGCTCGGACTGGCCCTGCTGCAGCAAGCGGCGCAGGTAAGGCCGGTAGGCGGCGGTCCAGGTGGTGCGGCTGCCGGCGGGATTGCGGCGGCGCTGGTGATCCTGGAAGAAGGCGCGCTCGAACTGGTCCACCAGCACCCCCAGATCGGAGATCCCCTCCAGGTGGCCCTCGCTGTCCTCCAGGCCGATAGCGGCGGCGGCGGTGTCGCGGGACCGGCTCCAGCGCTCCCAGCCGAAGCAGTTGTGTTCCAGCTGCCGCAGCACCTCGCGCAGCTGCTGGCGGGCCTGCTCCAGGCCCGCGGCGGTGGCGGGCAGGCCGAGGCTGAGGCGCTGCACGGTGTGGCGCTGCCCGCCCTGCCTGCAGGGCAGAGGCCCGCGCAGACCCAGCCTGGAGCCGCGCCGCTCGATCCTCAGGGCAATGCCGATCGCCGCCAGGCGGGCGTTGTGATCGGCCAGGGCGGCATCCAGTGCCGCCCCCGGGCCGGACGCGACGGGGCTGGCCGCCATGGCCGTTCAGGCAGTGGTCGCCATGAACCTATCGATGGGGCGGCAGGGGCGCTAGGGCAGTGCGGCCAGCGTTACGCTCAGCGCGGTGCGCCGGATGGAACGAAGGCATGGCCAAGGTGGGCGTGCTGCTGCTGAACCTCGGGGGTCCGGAGCGGATCCAGGACGTCGGCCCTTTTCTCTACAACCTCTTCTCCGATCCGGAGATCATCCGGCTGCCGAATCCGGCCCTGCAGAAACCCCTGGCCTGGCTGATCAGCAGTCTGCGGGCTAGCAAGTCCCAGGAGGCCTACCGCTCCATCGGCGGCGGCTCGCCGCTGCGGCGGATCACCGAGCAGCAGGCGCGCGAACTGCAGAGCGTGCTGCGCCAGCGGGGGATCGAGGCCACCAGCTACGTGGCGATGCGCTACTGGCACCCCTTCACGGAATCGGCGGTGGCCGACATCAAGGCGGACGCCATCGACGAGGTGGTGGTGCTGCCCCTCTACCCCCATTTCTCGATCAGCACCAGCGGCTCGAGCTTCCGGGAACTCCAGCGTCTGCGCCAGAGCGATCCGGCCTTCGCCCGCCTGCCGATCCGCTGCATCCGCAGTTATTACGACGACCCCGGCTACATCGGAGCGATGGCCGAGCTGATCGCGCGAGAGATCCAGGCCTGCCCGGACCCGGCCCGGGCACACGTCTTCTTCAGCGCCCACGGCGTGCCCAGGAGCTACGTGGAGGAGGCGGGCGACCCGTACCAGGAGGAGATCGAGACCTGCGCCCGGCTGATCATGGAGCGCCTGGAAAGCGACCTGGGCCATGCCAACGCGTTCACCCTGGCCTACCAGAGCCGGGTGGGACCGGTGGAGTGGCTCAAGCCCTACACCGACGAGGCCCTGGAGGAACTGGGCCAGCAGGGTGTGAAGGATCTGGTGGTGGTGCCGATCAGCTTCGTGAGCGAGCACATCGAGACCCTCGAGGAGATCGACATCGAGTACCGCGAGCTGGCCACCGAGGCAGGGATCACCAACTTCCGGCGGGTTCCGGCCCTCGACACCACCCCGTCCTTCATCGACGGCCTGGCGCACCTGGTGCAGCAGGCCCTCGAGGGCCCGGAGGTGAACCTCGACCAGGCCGCGTCCCTGCCCAGGAAGGTGAAGCTCTATCCCCAGGACCGCTGGGCCTGGGGCTGGAACAACAGCTCCGAGGTGTGGAACGGCCGCCTGGCGATGCTCGGTTTTTCCGCTTTTCTGCTGGAATTGATCAGTGGCAGGGGACCGCTGCATGCTCTGGGGCTGCTCTGAGATCGCCGACCGCGACGCCGGCGTGAGGGGATGGCGGGCAGGGGCGCGATTGCGCCTCCAGGACGCTTCCCCCCGGGGACGGCACCTGGCGATCGCCACCGCCCTGGGTGGCCTCATCACCGGCGCGCTGGTGCTTCACGGCGGTCCGTTGCAACTCCAGCCGGTCCAGGCCCGCAGCATGTGGAACCGGGGGGTGTTTCCGGTGGTGAGTTTCGCGGGGTACACCAGCCATTTCGGCACCCGCACCGGCCCCTGGGGCGCGGTCGAACCCCATTACGGCCTGGACATCGCCGCTCCCATGGGTTCGCCGATCCGCAACTGGTGGGGCGGAGTGGTGGAGAGCGTGATCAACGACGGCACCTGCGGTCTGGGCCTGGTGATCCGCTCCGGGGACTACGAACACATCTACTGCCACCTCTCCGGCTCGGTGTCGGGGGGGGTGTACCGCAGCGGACCGGTGGCGATCCGCGCCGGTCAGGCGATCCGCACCGGTGAGCTGATCGGCCATGTGGGGGTAACCGGCCGCAGCACCGGACCCCATCTGCACTGGGGCATGCGCTTCCGCAACGCGTGGATGGATCCCGCCCTGGTGCTCAGGGCGATGGCCAGGGCCAGGCAGGGAGCCGTCTGAGGCCTGCGACGACTGGCCTCAGACGGCCATTCAGCGCCTAGGGTGAGCGCAGTTTTCCACTGGCCAGGGTGCTTGGCCGCCGCAGCCGTGACGCTTTCGCCCCTCACCTCTGCCGCCCAGACCAACACCAGCATCAGCGAACCCGCACGCTCCAGCGGGTCCGGTGCGGAGGCCTCGGCCACCCGTGTGCAACGCGTGACCGGTGGTTACGCCCTCATGGACGCTCTGCACCGGCACGGGGTGGAGCACATCTTCGGCTACCCGGGCGGCGCCATCCTGCCCATCTACGACGAGCTGCACAAGGCCGAGGAGCGGGGCTGGCTGAAGCACATCCTGGTGCGCCATGAGCAGGGCGGCACCCACGCCGCCGACGCCTACGCCCGGGCCACCGGCAGGGTGGGCGTGTGTTTCGGCACCTCCGGGCCGGGCGCCACCAACCTCGTCACCGGCATCGCCACCGCGCACATGGATTCGGTGCCGATGGTGGTGATCACCGGCCAGGTGCCCCGTGCCGCGATCGGCACCGATGCCTTCCAGGAAACGGACATCTTCGGCATCACCCTGCCGATCGTGAAGCACTCCTGGGTGGTGCGCGACCCCCGGGACATCGGCCGGATCGTGGCCGAGGCCTTCCTGATCGCCGCCAGCGGGCGGCCCGGCCCGGTGCTGATCGACGTGCCCAAGGACGTGGGCCTGGAGGAGTTCGACTACGTGCCGGTGGATCCGGGCACGGCCGTGCCCAAGGGCTTCCGGCTGCCCTCAGCGCCCTCCCGTGAACGGATCGACCAAGCCCTGGCGCTGATCCGTCAGGCCCGCAGGCCACTGCTCTACGTGGGCGGCGGCGCCATCAGCAGCGGCGCCCACGAGGCGATCCGACAGCTGGCCGAACGCTTCCGGCTGCCCGTCACCACCACGCTGATGGGCAAGGGCGTCTTCGATGAGAAGCACTCTCTGGCCCTGGGCATGCTCGGCATGCACGGCACCGCCTACGCCAACTTCGCCGTCACCGAATGCGATCTGCTGATCGCCGCCGGAGCCCGCTTCGACGACCGCGTCACCGGTCGCCTCGATGGGTTCGCCCCGCGGGCCCAGGTGATCCATTTCGACATCGACGCCGCCGAGGTGGGCAAGACCCGCATCCCGGAGGTGGCCGTGGTGGGCGATGTGCGGCAGGCCATCGAAACCATGCTGGCCGCCAGCGAGGGGGAAAGTGCCGAGGGCCGCACCGACGCCTGGCTGGACCGCATCGCCACCTGGAAACACCACTACCCCCTGGTGGTGCCGTCCCCGGAGGGAGACATCGCCCCCCAGGAGGTGGTGGTGGCCCTGCGGGAACTGGCGCCCGACGCCTTCTACACCACCGATGTGGGCCAGCACCAGATGTGGGCGGCCCAGTTCCTGCACAACGGGCCGCGCCGCTGGATCAGTTCCGCCGGTCTGGGCACCATGGGCTTCGGCATGCCCGCCGCCATGGGCGTGCAGACCGCCTTCCCCAGCGAGCAGGTGATCTGCGTGGCCGGCGACGCCAGCATCCTGATGAACATCCAGGAACTCGGCACCCTGGCCCAGTACGACCTGCCGGTGAAGGTGGTGGTGCTCAACAACGGCTGGCAGGGCATGGTGCGCCAGTGGCAGGAGAGCTTCTACGGGGAGCGCTACTCGGCCTCGGAGATGACCGGCGGCATGCCCGATTTCGAGCGCCTGGCCGAGGCCTTCGGGGTGCGCGGCGTGCTGATCACCGAGCGCGCCAGCCTCAGGCAGCAGCTGCGGGACGCCCTCGACCATCCCGGTCCGGCCTTCATCGATGTGAAGGTGCGCCGCAACGAGAACTGCTATCCGATGGTGCCGCCGGGTGCCAGCAACGCTCAGATGGTCGGCTTGCCGAGCCATCCCGAACTGGCCATCGACACCACCCGCCAGTGCGGCCACTGCGGGGCCAGCACCGCCAGTGCCCACCTCTTCTGCCCCAGTTGCGGCACCAAGCTCTGAGCCCCACCCGCCTGCTGCTGTCGCTGGTGCTGGCCCTGGTGATCCTGCCGCTGGCTCTCCTGGCACCCGGCACCGCCGCGGCCGCCGAGGTGCTACAGGTGCGCAGCGCCTCGCTGCTCCAGGTGGGTGACAGCAACCGCAGCTATGGCGTGGCCCTGGCCTGCGTGGCGGTTGAAGCGGGACAGGCGGACGCCGCAACCCAGTGGCTGCGCGAGCGGGCACCACGAGGGACCCGGGTGAATCTGCGTCCGGTGGGGCAGCGCGATGGCGTGCTCCTGGCCCGGGTGCGGACCCTGGCCGACCGCCACCATCCGGCGCTGGACCTGGGAGAGGCGCTGGTGGCCCAGGGGCTGGCACAGCCGCTGGCCGGAGCCGACCTTCAGGCCTGCGCTTCACGATGAGCCTCAACCGCACGGCCAAGGGGATCGTGCTGGTGCCCTCCCTGCTGCTGGGGGGAGCATTCATGGCCGCGGCGGCATGGAGCGGAGACGGGCCCGCCGCCGGGAACCGCACCCTGGCATTGCTGCTCGGCGGGGTGCTGATGGGGGCGGGGCTGCTCGCCCAGCTGCTGCCGGATCAGACCCCCGACGGCGAGGACTGATCCGAGGAGGCCCTGGGGCCAAGCCGGCGGCGCTGGCGGATCAGCGGCGCTGGCCCTGACCCTGACTCTGGACGGCCTTGTTGTACTCGGCGAGGATGTCGTCCACGAACTTCTTGTCAGCCGCGCTGAGCTTGTCGTAGCAGCCCTGACGCACCCGGCCGACGATCTGGATGATGCTGCCGTTGGCGATCTGCTCGGGCTGGAGCTTGCCGGCGTTGGCGACCTGGGAGCCGTAGCGGTTGGTGACCACGTAGGTCATGGCCTTGGCAGCGGAGAGCACGGTCTTCTGAACGGCCACCTTCTCTTCCACGGCCATCTCGCAGACGCTCACCGCGGCCGCCAGGGCCATGTCGTTCATGGCGTCCTGAGAGATGGGGCGGGCCGCGGCTCCGGGAGCTGCGGCCTGCGCCTGAGCGGCGCCAGGCAGGGTGAGGACCGTCGCCAGGGTGAACGCAGCCGAAGCGATCCAGGCGTGGGTGGAGCGGAGCACGAGGCGGGGCTGGGGAACAGACGCACCACTGTGCCACCCATCCGCCCTTCCACCCAGTGCATCGTGCCGTTCACAGTTGCGGCCGCCACCGGCTTGCACAGCCAGAGTCGAACTGGTCGCCAGCGCACCATGCTTCCCACCGATCACTCCCGCGATCCCCGGTCCGAGCCCCTGGTGCTGCCCTTCAGCGCCGTGGGCATCGAGGCGGTCGACCGGGTGGGCGGCAAGAACGCCTCCCTCGGGGAGATGATCCGCGAACTCGGCAGCGAGGGGGTGCGGGTGCCGGATGGCTTCGCCACCACCGCCGCGGCCTACCGGCACTTCATCAGCAGCGGCGGCCTGGGCGAGCACCTGCACGAACTGCTCGACGACCTCGACGGCGACGACATCGCCGCCCTCCAGGCCGCCGGAGCGGCCGCCCGCTCCCTGCTGCTGAGCGCGCCGCTACCGGACGATCTGCGGCGGCAGATCCTCGATGCCTACAGGCAGCTGGCCAGCAGCAGCGGCCTCGGGGAGGGGGCGCAGCTGTCGGTGGCGGTGCGTTCCAGCGCCACCGCCGAAGACCTGCCGGAAGCCTCCTTCGCCGGCCAGCAGGAAACCTTCCTGAACGTGCAGGGGGAGGCGGCGCTGCTGGCAGCCTGCCGGCGCTGCTTCGCCTCCCTGTTCACCGACCGGGCCATCTCCTACCGCCAGATCAACGGCTTCGATCACTTCGAGGTGGCCCTCTCGATCGGCGTGCAACGGATGGTGCGCGCCGACCTGGCCGCCTCGGGGGTGATGTTCAGCATCGACACCGAAACCGGCTTCCGCGACGCGGTGCTGCTCACCGCCGCGTGGGGCCTGGGCGAGAACGTGGTGCAGGGGGCCGTCAATCCCGACGAATACCTGATCTTCAAGCCCACCCTCGAACAGGGCTTCGAGCCGATCATCCATCGGCGCCTGGGCAGCAAGGCGATCCGCATGGTGTACGCCGACACCGGCAGCGATCGCGGCCGCAGCCACGAGCCCGGTCAGGGCGCCACCCGCAACGTACCGGTAACGGACGAGGAGCGGCGGCGCTTCGCCATCAGTGACGCCGAGGCCCTGCAGCTGGCCCGCTGGGCCTGCACGATCGAGCGGCACTACAGCAACCGCCGCGGCAGTCCCACGCCGATGGACATCGAATGGGCCAAGGACGGGCAGAGCGGTGAGCTGTTCATCCTCCAGGCCCGGCCGGAAACGGTGGAGTCGCAGCGATCGGCCACGGTGCTGCGCAGCTGGCATCTGGAGCCCCACCGGGAGGAACCGATCGTGCGCGGCCGCGCCATCGGCGCCTCGGTGAGCGCCGGTCCGGCCCGGATCCTCCAGGACCCCGGCGAGATCCAGCGTTTCCAGCCGGGCGACCTGCTGGTCACCGAGCGCACCGATCCGGACTGGGAGCCGATCCTCAAGCGCGCCAGCGGGGTGATCACCAACCAGGGGGGACGCACCTGCCACGCGGCGATCATCGCCCGCGAGATGGGGATCACGGCGATCGTCGGCGCCGGTGATGCCACCGAGCGGATCGGCGATGGCGAGCTGATCACCGCCAGCTGCTGCGAGGGCGACGAGGGTCGGGTGTACCGCGGCGAGCTGCCGTTCAGGATGGAGGAGCAGGAACTCGGCGACCTGCCCGAAACCCGCACCCGGATCCTGATGAACGTGGGCAATCCGGAGGAGGCCTTCAAGCTCGCCGCCATTCCCTGCGACGGGGTGGGGCTGGCCCGGCTGGAGTTCATCATCGCCAATCACATCCGCGTGCATCCCATGGCCCTGCTGGAGCCGGAGCGGGTGAGCGATGCCGGTGAACGCCATGCCATCGCCGAGCTCACCCGCGGCCACAGCACGCCGGGGGAGTACTACGTGGATCTGCTGGCCCAGGGGATGGCGCGGATCGCCGCCGCCTTCTTCCCCCGGCCGGTGATCCTGCGCTTTTCCGACTTCAAGAGCAACGAGTACGCCAAGTTGCTGGGCGGAAGCCACTTCGAGCCCAGCGAGGAGAACCCGATGATCGGCTGGCGGGGCGCCTCCAGGTATTACGCCCCGGCCTTCCGCGAGGCGTTCGCGCTGGAGTGTCAGGCCCTCAGGCGGGTGCGGGAGCGGATGGGGCTGAAGAACGTGATCCCGATGGTGCCCTTCTGCCGCACGCCCGAGGAAGGCGACAAGGTGCTGGCGGAAATGGCCCGCCAGGGGCTGGAGCGGGGACGCGACGGGCTCGAGGTGTACGTCATGTGCGAACTGCCCAGCAACGTGATCGGCGCCGAGGCATTCGCCGAGCGCTTCGACGGCTTCTCGATCGGCTCCAACGACCTCACCCAGCTCACCCTGGGGCTGGACCGCGATTCAGCCCTCGTGGCCGACCTCTTCGACGAACGCCATGCCACCGTGAAGGCGATGATCGCCATGGCCATCGCCACGGCGAAGCGCTGCGGCCGCAAGGTGGGCATCTGTGGCCAGGCCCCCAGCGACCATCCCGAGTTCGCCGCCTTCCTGCTGGCCGAGGGCATCGATTCCATCAGCCTCAATCCCGATGCGGTGATCCCCACCCGCATCGCCGTGGCCGCTCTCGAGGCGGAGCTGGAGCGCGGCGGCGGGATCGGCTCCCTTCAGTCGACCGCTGACGCCTGAATTCCGGCCTCTGAGCCAGGCGCTCAGTGCTGCTGCGCGTCGTCCTGCCGGAGTGACCGCAGACGCACCTCGAACGGAGGGGGCTGCACCAGCTGCACGGTGGCGGAGGCGATGCGGGCCCGATCGCCGGCCCGGTCGAACTCCTCGAGGATCCGCGTGTAGAGGTGGTCCTTGGTGGAG
>JALOOQ010000168.1 GCA_025454305.1 Cyanobium sp. Prado107 | reverse complement strand
CCGATCGCGCCCAAGGCCTCCCAATTCAACTCGCTGTTCCTTTCGCCGCCTGACGGCTGGGGAATGAGCTGCCGGCCACCGCATGCCCCGCAGTCTCGACCGCCGGACGCCGCCGTGTCAACCACCCGATCGCGGCGGCCGGCGGTCAACCCGCTCCGCCCGACACCTACAGCGGTCGGTCAGCTCCATTGCCTAGTCATGCCGCAGCCTGCCACCACGCATACAGGAACTGCTGCACCGTCCCCATTGGAGTGCGATGGCTTTCAAGCTGATGCATTCGTAGCTCGAAGTGTGGCTCAAGCAGGGCGGCGACGTCGCGGACCGAGTAACGCTGCACCGAGAGCCCGCTGCAGCGGGTGGGCCCAGGGGTGATCGGAGGGGAGTACTGCTCATGTCCAGAGGCTGTTGTGAGCTGAGTGTAGGGAGACTCACTGATCAATCAGTCAGCCTTTGATATGGTTCTCTGATGGCGTCGATCAGTGGTCAGGCGTCCTCATCGTGGGCATAGCGGTTGTAGAGGAAGTCCAGGGCGCCATTGCGCAGTTCATAGTAATAGGGGTCTTCCATGATGTCCTCCCGGTTGCGCGGGCGGGGAAAGTCGATGGAGAGCACCTCGCCGATGCCGGCGGAAGGCCCGTTGGTCATCATCACCAGCCGGTCGGCGAGAAACAGCGCCTCATCGATGTCGTGGGTGATCATCAGCACCGTGCACTTCTGGGTGTTCCAGATCTTCAGCAGCTCCTCCTGCAGCTCCTCCTTGGTGATCGCATCGAGGGCACCGAACGGTTCATCGAGGATCAGCACTTCCGGCCGGATGGCGAGGGCCCGGGCAATCGCCACCCGTTGCTTCATGCCACCCGAGAGCTGGGTGATGAGCTTCCCGGCGGCGGTGGTGAGCCCCACGAGCTGCAGGTGTTCCATGGCGATCTCGCGCTTCTCGCGCTCGCTCAGGTTCGGTTTCACCGAGTCGATCGCCAGATGCACGTTTTCGTAGGCCGTGCACCAGGGCAGCAGCGCATAGCCCTGGAACACCACCATCCGGTCGGGCCCGGGGCGCTGGATCGGCTGGCCGTGGAGCAGCACGCGGCCGCTGGTGGGCTTGGCAAAGCCGGACACGGTGTTGAGCAGGGTGCTCTTGCCACAGCCGGAGTGGCCGATCACGCAGACGAACTCACCAGCCTGCACCTCGAGATTGATGTTCTCGAGCACCGGGTAGGGCCCCTTGGGGGTGGGATAGGCGAGGCCCAGCTGTTCAAAGCGCAGCAGGGGGCTGGCCGTTGGCGTGGACAGCTGCGGGTTGGCCGCGAAGGTGGTGGTCATGGTGATCGGAAGGCGGGCGGTTTCGGCTGGACGTCTGGTGCGGATGGGGAGGGCGGGTGCCAGTGGCTAAGGCGGCTGCGTTCAGGCCGCCATCGCCCTGGGCACGCCGATGGGGATCTCGGCCACGCTGAAGTCCTGGTGGATGGGCAGCTGGTTCAGGTAGGCGATCGGGTCGTCGGCGTTGAAGGGAACGCCGTCGAACAGCTCGATGCCGCCGCGCACATAGGACACGTCCTCGAGGCCCAGCTCGCGGGCGGCGGTGCTGTACACCGACACGGCGCAGACCCGCTCGAGGATCTCCACGTAGTTGCGGGGGAAGGGGATCTCGTTCCAGCGGGCCAGCTGGCTGATGATCCAGAGGTGCTCGCTGCGGCTGGGCCGGTTCACCCCGGGCCCGAAGAACAGGCTGTGGGCGGTGCCGTGGGGGGTGTCGCTGCCGCCGGCCGGCACACCGAAGCGGATCAGCTCCGCTTTCATGCCCAGGTAGCGCCGATCGCTGAGCAGCTCGCTGAGCTCATCCCAGTGGGCCGGATCGGCGCAGTAGCGGCAGGCCTCCAGCAGCGCCTTGGTGAGGGCGATGTGGGTGTTGGGATGGGCCAGGGCCCAGTCCTCCCGCACCCCCAGCACCTTGCCCGGGTGGCCGGACCAGATCTCCAGGTCGCCCACGATCGGGAAGCCGCGCCCTTCGCGCTCGGCCCGCAGGTTCCAGGGCTCGCCCACGCAGTAGCCGTCGATCGAGCCGTCCTTGAGGTCGGCCAGCATCTGGGCCGGCGGGATGGTCTGCAGGTGCACGTCGCGGTCGGGATCGATCGCGTTGGAGGCCAGCCAGTAGCGCAGCAGCAGGTTGTGCATCGAGGCCGGGTGCACGATGCCCAGAGTGTGGGACTCCCGGTTGGTGCGTCGCAGGTAGTCGCGGTAGTCGGCCACGCTGCTCACCCCCTGCTCCGCCAGGCGGCTGGCGAGGGTGATGCCGTTGCCGTTGCGGCTGAGGGTGAGCGCCGTCACGATCGGGGTCGGCTCGCCGCCATGGCCGCCGGCCGTCATCCAGGTGGGCATGCCGGAGGGCATCAGGGCCGCGTCGAGGGTGCGATCCAGCAGGCCATCGGTGATGCCGCGCCAACTGGTTTCCCGCACCAGCTGCACCTCATCGAGGCCGTGCCTGGCGAAGAAGCCCTTGGCCTCGGCCACCGCCAGGGGAGCGCAGGCGGCCAGGGGGATGAAGCCGAGATCGAGGTTCACTTTCTCCAGGCCATGGCGCGCCAGCACCTGATGGGGCTTGGACTGCCACTGCTTCACCCGCTTCTGGCGGTTGAGGAAATAGATGATCTCGGAGCGCAGGCTGTAGTAGCTGGGATGGTGCACCACCTCCAGCCGCTGCCGGGGCCGGGGGATGTCGACCTCGAGGATGCCGCCGATGTTCGAGCCCGGGCCATTGGTGAGCATCACGATGCGGTCGGAGAGCAGCACCGCCTCGTCCACGTCGTGGGTCACCATCACGGCGGTGAGCTCATGCTCATTGCAGATCTGCATGAGCTTTTCCTGCAGATTGCCGCGGGTGAGGGCATCGAGCGCCCCGAAGGGCTCATCGAGCAGCAGCAGCTTCGGCCGGATCGCCAGGGCGCGGGCGATGGCCACCCGCTGGCGCATGCCGCCCGAGAGCTGCAGGGGCGACTTGTCGGCCGCGGGGGTGAGCCCCACCATGGCGATGTGCTCCTCCACCACCGCATCCCGTTCGGCACGCGGCAGGCCCGGCATCACCTCGTCCACCGCCAGGGCGATGTTCTCGCGCACCGTGAGCCAGGGCAGCAGTGAATAGTTCTGGAACACCACCATCTTGTCGGGCCCGGGCCGCTTCACGGTTTCACCCTCGAGCAGCACGGCTCCCCCGGTGGGGAGATCGAGGCCGGCGATCATGTTCAGCAGGGTGCTCTTGCCGCAGCCGGAATGGCCGATCAGCGAGATGAACTCACCCTTGCGGATCTCCAGATCGATCCCCTTCAGAGCCAGGTAGCTTCCGCCCCCGGAGAGGGGAAAGTCTTTGGCAACATCCTGGACGGCGACCAGTGTCGTCATGGCATTTGGAAATCAAGAACGGCAAGTCGAAGGGCCCCGGCTACCACCGAGGCCTCGAGGTGTTGAGCAATCAGCGGTTGGAGGCGATCCGGCTCTGGAGCCAGGCCATGGCCCGGTCCAGGATCAGGCCGATGGCGCCGATCCAGATCACCGCCAGCACGATGTCGCTCACATAGTTCTGCTGGTAGGCATCCCAGATGAAGAAGCCGATCCCCACGATGCCGCTCATCACGATCTCGGCGGCGATGATCGCCAGCCAGGCCAGGCCGATCGAGATGCGCAGGCCGGTGAAGATGTAGGGCAGAGCCGAAGGGATCAGGATCTTGGTGAAGAAGCGCCGGTTCGACATCTGCAGCACCAGGGCCACGTTGCGGTAGTCCTGGGGGATCTGACGAACGCCCTCGGCGGTGTTGATCAGGATCGGCCACACCGCCGTGATGAAGATCACGAAGATGGCCGCCGGCTGGTTCTTCTGGAACAGCACCAGGGCGATCGGCACCCAGGCCAGGGGCGCCACCATGCGCAGAAACTGGAAGATCGGATCGAAGGCGCGGTTGAGGGTCTGGTTGAGGCCCACCGTGATGCCCATGCCGATGCCCACGATCGCCGCCAGCAGATAGCCCTGGGCCACCCGGGTGAGGCTGGCCACGGTCTGCCAGAACAGCCCCTTGTCCAGACCCCCCCGGTCATAGAAGGGGTCGATCAGCAGTTCGCGGGTGCGCTCTTCGGTCCAGAGGCTGAGCGGACCCGGAAGCCTGGAGAGGCCCAGGCTGGCGCTCAGCTGCCAGGCGACGAGGAAACCCAGAACCCCCAGCAGGGGGGGGAGCCAGGTTCGTCGGAACTGGCGCCACCAGAGGTTCGGTCGCCGGTCGGAGCCGGCGGTGGAGAGGGAAACCATGCTGTGTGCGAAACGATGGTGTCAGGAATGAAGGAGGGAGATCAGCGCTTGATCGCGAGGCTGTCCAGGTAGGCCTGCGGGTTCTCGGGGTCGAACACCTTGCCGTCGAAAAAGGTTTCCTTGCCGCGGCTGGAGCCCTTGGGGATCTGGTTGTCGGGAACGCCGAGCTCGCGGGCCGCCTGCTGCCAGAGGTCCTCCCGGTTGACGCGGTCCACCAGCTGCCTGGCCTGCTCAATGCTGGTGAGCTTGCCGGGATGGAAGCCCCAGCGCAGCGATTCCACCAGGAACCAGAGGCTCAGGCTCTTGTAGGGGTAGGAAACGACCCCACGATCACTGTTCCAGTAGAGGGGGCCAAGCTTGGGATCGCTCACGGCCTTGCGGTCAGCCCCCAGCTGGTACTGACCCTTGAGCGCCGGTTCGAGAACGGATTTCGGGGTGTTGAAGTACTTCCGCGAG
>JALOOQ010000167.1 GCA_025454305.1 Cyanobium sp. Prado107 | reverse complement strand
AGCCTGGGCGCAAGACAGCTGGTCGCCAAGCACCCAGATGCCCTTCACGGCTTGTGCCTCAACAGCGGTTCCGCGAAACGGCTCTCTTGCGGAACGTCAGCGGTGAAACCGCGGGTCCGTCTCCAGCCAGCGCTCCAGGGCCGCCAGACCCTCGATCAGCGCCCACAGGCTCAGGCCCAGCACCAGCACCCCTCCGGCCGCCATCACGACTGCCATCACCAGGGGGATCGCCGCCAGCGCCACCAGTGGGAACACCACCAGGGCACCCACGGCCGCCAGCCCCAGCACCGGCGCCACCAGCGCCGATGGCGGTCCACTTCTCCAGGGTTGGATCGGGGCCATGGGGTCAGCACCGCGAATGTCCGTTCATTGTGGAGCTGTGACCGGGTGCACGCTCGCTGGTGGGGAGGGTGGAGAACCGTCCCTGCCACAGGACTGACTAGGGTCGCTCAGCTCAAACCGCAGCCGATGCGCATCACCATCGTGGGCTGCGGTTACGTGGGCACCGCCCTGGCCCGCCACTGGCGGCAGGATCCCGCCGTGCAGCTCACCGTCACCACCACCCGGGAGAAGCGTCGCCCACGGCTGGCCGACCTGGCCGAGCGGGTGGAGGTGCTGCGGGCCGGCGATTCCGCCGCCCTGCGCTGCGCCCTCGAGGACGCTGACGCGGCGGTGTTCTGCCTGGCCCCCAGGGGCGATCGGCTGGTGAGCGCCGACGACTACGGCGCCACCTACCGCGACAGCTTCACCGCCCTGGCGGCTCTCGTGGCTGAGCTGCCCCGGCTGCGCCAGATCGTGTACACCGGCAGCTGCTCGGTGTACGGCGATGCCGGTGGCGGCTGGGTGGATGAGACCACCCCCGCCAGCCCCCGCGACGACCACGGACGGGTGCTTCTGGAGAGCGAGGAGCTGCTGGGCCGCTGCCGGGCACCCGGGCGCCATGTGTGTGTGCTGCGGCTTGGCGCCATCCATGGCCCCGGCCGGGAGCTGGGCGATCGCTTCCGCCGCCTGGCCGGCGCCACCCGCCCCGGCGATGGCCGCCAGCACAGCAGCTGGATCCACCGCGACGACGTGGTGGGCGCGATTGCCGCTGCCGTCAGCGGCGGCTGGGACGGGGTGGTGAACCTCGTGGACGACGAGCCGCTGCCGGTGGCCGAGCTCCTGGAGCGGGTGCTCACGGCCGGGGGTCTGGAGCCGGTGCGCTGGGATCCGGCGGCCGCCACCGGCCCACCCCCCGCAGACCGCCGCATCAGCAACAGTCGTTTGCACCAGCTCGGCTACCGGCTGCGCCATCCACGGGTGCAGGTGCCGCACCTGAAGCGCCTCGATCAGCAGCTCTTCGACGCGGTGGCCGCCCAGGCCCGCGAGGCGCCGCGGCAACGCCGCAACCACAACCTGCACCGGGAGATCGACGTGGTGCAGCGATTCCTGAACGTGCTGCAGCCGGGCACCTATGTGCGTCCCCACCGGCACCTGCGCGAGCAGGCGGGCACGGGCTTCGAGTGTTTCCTGGTGCTGCAGGGTGCGGTGGGGCTGCTGGTGTTCGACGACGCGGGAGCGGTGATCAGCCGGCAGCGGCTCGAGGCCGCCGGACCGCTGCGCGGCATCGAGCTGGGCGAAGGGCAGGTCCACACCCTGGTGGCGCTCACGCCCGACGCGGTGCTGTTCGAGCTCAAGCAGGGCCCCTACCGGCCCTGTGCCGACAAGGATTTCCTGCCGCAGTTCCCCGCCGAGGGCACGCCGGAGGCCGAGGCGCAGGAGCGCCGCTGGCGGGCGATGTTCCAGGAGGAGGAGCCAGCGCCTGGATGAGCCTGGTGCGCTGCTGATCTCAGTTCGATGCAGCCATGGAACCGAGGCAGGGAACTGCGCCTCTGCAGGTCTGCCCATGAGCATCAATGGTGTCGTCCATCCCGGGGCTGCATAGGGTGAAGGGAGATGGATTTCAGACCCTGACACCGCAGGGTCGAGCAACGGAGCGGACAACCATGGACCAGATCACCCCGGAAGGACTGCAGGTCGCCCAGGAGCTCGGCCAGCGCCACGGGTTCAGTCCCGGCGCCGTGGCGCACATGATGCAGGCCATGCTGCGCAGTCGCGGCGGCATGGCGCAGTTCAACCATCCCGAATTCGGCGGCTCCGGCCAGTGGATGCCCGGCGGCATGCTGATGATCGGCGACATGTTCAACAACGCCCTCAAGGCCAGGGTGGATGGCCTCTGCCGGGACATCTCCGCGGTGCTGGCGTCCCAACCGATGCCGGCGGCAGCCATGGGCCACAGTTTTCAGCAGCAGAGCGGCGGCGGCTTTCAGCAGCAGAGTTCCGGCGCCCAGGCTGCCGCAGCCATGCCGGCCATGGCAGCG
The DNA here is from genome assembly GCA_025454305.1 of Cyanobium sp. Prado107. Classification (GTDB taxonomy): domain Bacteria; phylum Cyanobacteriota; class Cyanobacteriia; order PCC-6307; family Cyanobiaceae; genus NIES-981. The sequence goes on along the minus strand of JALOOQ010000167.1, from coordinate 5,266 downwards.
ATGGCTCCGATGACAGGCATGGCGCCGCTGTTCGTTCCCGACCCCCGCGACACCTGGTGGCCGGCCGAACTCGGGGCTCCCAGCGCCACCGGCGAGCAGAACAACGTCCGCTACGCCTTCTTCCCCAACGCCGGGCGACTGGCGGTGGACGTCAACGGCCAGGTGAACGTGTACGACACCGGCGGCCACCACATCGCCGGCTTCGGCCAGCAGCAGGGCGGCGGCGGGGTGGTGTTCACCACCCCGGCCGGAAGTGTCAGCCTCAGCAGCTTCTCCTCGGCCGATGGCTTCAGCCAGCAACAGCAGAGCGGTGGTGGCGCTCAGCAGCAGAGCAGCGGCGGTGGCTGGCAGCAGCAGAGCAGCAGCACCGCAGGCGCCCGGCAGGTCGCCCCGATGCAACCCATGGGCGGTATGCAGCCCATGGGCGGGATGACCATGGCGCCCATGGCGCCCATGGCTCCGCAGCAGAGCTGGTGGCCCGCGGAGCTCGGCACGCCAGCCTCCAGCGGCGCCCAGAACGATCTGCGCTACGCCGTGTTCCCGGCGAGCGGGCGCCTGGCGGTGGAGCAGGGCGGCCGCTGCCGGGTGTTCGATGTGCAGGGGCAGGTGGTCCGCGGGGTGGCTCTGCAGAGCGGCACCGGAGCACTGATCCTCGCCACGCCCGATGGCGAACGGCCCCTGGACCAGTTCGTGGAGATCACCCCGGGGCCCGGCAGGCCGCCCGGGAGCCCTGCTGGCACCGGGGCCCCCGACACCGTGGAGCCGGAAGACCCCTACACAGCCCTGGAGCGTCTGGGCGAGCTCAAGGCCAAGGGCATCCTCACCGAGGAGGAATTCAACACCAAGAAGGCCGAACTGCTGGCACGACTCTGAAGGCCCCAACCCGACCGGCCATCAGGTTGTCCCGAACGCCACCTGGCAGGCGGCGTTGAGCAGTTCGGCTTCATCCCGTGTGCGGGGATTGCGGCCGTCCAGCGTGCCCCGATCGCAGTCGGCGGTGATCTCGATCTCGTCGTTGTTGGCGATCACCGAGAACGTGGTCGACTGGGTGCCGACAGGACGGATCGTTCCGTAGAGCAGCTGATAGTTCGTGTTGGGAACCACGATGTAGGTGGTGTGGCTGTTCACGGCGTTGTCCACGGCCGCATTGATGATCGCCGCGGTGGCGAGTGTCGTGATGCCCCAGGCGGCGGCACTGGGACCCCACCAGCTCCAGCGGGGGGTGGACCAGCCGCCGTACCACCCCCACGCCCAGGGGCGGGCCGGGCCCCAGCCGGGCCGGGCCCAGCCGGGATAGCTGTACCAGCGGTTCCAGTCACGACTGGCCCGGCGCCAGCGGTCGTCACGGCGGTCGGCGGCCCGGTCCCAGCGGTCGTCCCGCCGGTCACCAGCGCGATCCCAGCGGTCATCGCGGCGGTTGCCGGCCCGATCCCAGCGGTCGTCGCGCCGGTCGAGGCGCTCCTGCCGGGCGCGGTCGTTGTCGCGACTGCGGTTGCGGTCGCTGCCACGGTTGCGATCACCGCCACGGTTGCGGTCATCGCGGCGGGCACGGTCGGCGCTGCGGTTGCGGTCCGCACTGCCGGCGCGGTCCAGCGAGGGGGTTCCCCGTCCCCGGCTGTTGGTGGTCCACCCTCCCTGGGGTTGCCGCGAGCCGCGCCCGAGGCCGGGGGACGCAGTGCGGAAGCCGCTGTTGTTGCCGGAGCGTCGGGCCTGACCGCCACCACCACGACCGCCAGCGCCACCACCACCGCCACCACCACCGCCGCCAACCCGGTTGCCGCCACCTCCGGAGCGACGGTTGCTGCCACCGCCACGACCACCACCATCCCCGCGGCCGCCACGCTGGCTGAGCAGTTGTTCGGCGGCCGAGAATCCGCCGGCGGCAGCCCAGGTGGGCTGGCTCGGCAGCGCCGGCATCACCAGAATCGCGGCGAGCACGAGCGCGGGAAGAGAACCCGTCTTCACTTCAGCCCCTCGCAACCTTCGTCGTAGCAGGTGAGGATCACCCGCCCATCGGCGCCGAAGCGAACGCCCACCAGATCGCGGCCCTCCAGGGAATCCACGCGCTCCTCACGCACGCTGTTGAGGTGATTGGGGTTGATCACGCAGAGGTCGCGATCGTCGTAACAGATCGTGTTCGTGGAGAAGCGCGCTCCGGCGGACTGCACCTGCCGCCACCGGCCCGTGGGGGCATCGAGGATGCTCATCCGCAGCGGCGGATCGCTCACCCGCACCACCTCCACCCATGGCCTCCACCACACAGTCCTGAGGGGCCCCGCCCCGGATCGTGCAGGTCGTCTCCAACCGGTAGAGAGTCGTGGTCTGGGCCATGGCCGGCGCCGAACACAGGCGGATGGCGGCGCCGGCGCCCAGAGCCATCACCGCCATCAGGAGGACGCGGGACTGCATAGAGAGAGGGCAGGGTCGCTGCGGAAGAACTGGCGCTTTCATCGTCGGCAGGACCCGATCGCCGGACCATGGTTCGTAGCACTCGTCCACACATCCCCGGCAGCGTCATCGGGGACGTCGACCGGGTCAGACGGGCTGCGACACCTCCAGAGCTCAACCTCTGAACGGAGCCTGCCGCGCAGGCTGTCCGCCCTGAGGGGTAGGGATCTCCCCCGCCATCCGGCAGACGCGCCGGGCCACGGCGGCGGCATAGAGGCGGTCGACGGCGCCGTCCTCGGGACTGATCCTGGCGCTGCGGCAGTCCACCACCAGCCGCTCCCACTGGCCGCGCTGATCCCCCACCCGCAGCCGCAGCTGCCAGTGGTGCTTGGCGCTGCGGGTGATCTGATCGGCGCACACCGGCCCCACGCACAGGCCTGGCGCCGCCCCGGCCGCACCCCGCAGAGGAAGCGGCGTCAGCAGAACACCCAGCAGCAGGGCGAGCAGCAGCAGCGGCAGCCAGACACGCCTCAACTGGCCAGCTCCGTGACCAGGTCCTCGCTGTCGGGGTGGAAGTGCTCCCACACCACACGGGCCAGGGCCGGGCCCATCCCCGGCGCCGACGCCAGGCTGTCCACGCTGGCCAGCTGGATGGCGTCGATGGAGCGGAAGTGGGCCAGCAGCTCCCTGGCGCGCTTCGGCCCCAGACCGGGGATGTCGGTGAGTCTGGAGCGTGTCATGCGTTCGCCGCGCTGCTGCCTGTGGAAGCTCACGGCGAAGCGGTGGGCCTCGTCCCGCAGGCGGCGCAGCAATTGCACCCCGAGCTGCTCCGGGTCGCTCTCCAGCGGCAGGCCGGCCCCCGGCAGGAAGACCTCCTCGCGCTGCTTGGCCAGCGAGCACACCACCAGATCCTCCGCCAGGCCCAGCTCCCGCAGGGCCTCCATCACCGCCGAGAGCTGGCCCTTGCCGCCGTCGATCATCACCACATCGGGCCAGTCGCCCATGCCATCGGTGTGAAGGGAGCTGGCCCCGCGGCGGCGCAGCTGCGCCAGGTCGGCCCCCTCCGCCTTGGCCTGGGCCCAGCGCCGGAAACGACGGCGCATGATCTCGGCCATGGCCATGAAGTCGTCGGAATGGCCGGCCCGGATCGAACTGCTGCGGATCCGGTATTTCCGGTAGTGCTGCTTGGCCGGCAGCCCGTCGATGAACACCACCTGGGAAGCCACTGCGTCGCTGCCCTGGATGTGGCTGATGTCGTAGCCCTCGATCCGCCGCGGCGGGGTGGTGAGCTCCAGCAGCTGGGCCAGATCCTCGGTGGCCAGCAGGTTCTGCTCGCTGGCGCGCTGGGCCCGCTGCAGCTCATAGCTGGCGTTGCGCACCACCAGCTCGATCAGCTCCGCCTTCTGCTGCCGCTGGGGCACCGTGAGCTTCACCCTGCGGCCGCGCTGCTCGCTCAACCAGTCCTCGATCAGGCGCTGCTGGGGCAGCGGATGCTGGAGCAGCAGGTCCGGGGGGATCTCCACCCCCTCCACCTGGCTGTAGTGCTCCTCGATCACCCGCTGCAGGATCAGGCCGGGCGTTCCGGTGGCACCTTCGGCATCGGCCAGGTAGCCCAGCCGCCCCACCAGCTTGCCGGCACGCATCTGGAACAGCTGCACCGCGGCCACGCGTTCGTCGGCCGCAAGGGCGATCACATCCCGGCTCACCGAGCTGTCGCCCACGCTCATCTTCTGGTCGGCGGTGAGGGCGTCGAGGCCCTGGATCTGGTCGCGCACCCGCGCGGCGCTCTCGAAATCGAGCCGCTCGGCGTAGCGCTCCATCTGCTCGCGCAGCAGCGCCACCAGTTCGTCGTTGCGGCCCTGGAACACCATCGCCACCTGGCGCAGGCTGCGGTGGTAGTCCTCGGAGCTGATCTTCTGCTGGCACACCCCGGGACAGCGGCCGATGTCGTAGTTCAGGCAGGTGCGGTCGCGGTAGAGCGGCTGGGGACGCTGGCGCAGCGGGAACACCCGCTTCACCAGCGCCAGGGTGCGGCGCAGCAGACCCACATCCACGTAGGGGCCGTAGAAGCGATCCAGGGGTGAGCGGAAGCGGCGCCGGCGGGTGATGAACAGGCGCGGGTAGGGCTCACTCCAGGTGATGCACAGGTAGGGATATTTCTTGTCGTCCTTCAGCAGCACGTTGAAGTGCGGCTGATTCTGCTTGATCAGGTTCGACTCCAGCGCCAGCGCCTCGGCCTCGCTGTCGGTGACGATGAACTCGATCTCGGCCACCTGCCGCACCATCAGCCGGATGCGGGGGCTGTGGCCGTGGGCGTTGCCGCTCTGGAAGTAACTGCGCACCCGGCTGCGCAGCGCCTTGGCCTTGCCGATGTAGAGGATGCGGTCGTCACCGTCGCGCATCAGATAGCAGCCCGGCTCGCTGGGCAGCTCCGCCAGCCTGGTCCGGAGACGATCAGGCTGCTGGATCAGGGGCAGCCGGGCCGACGACGTCAACCGCCGTACTGCCAGCCGGTGGCGGAGAGTTCGAGGGCGGCCCCGTCGCGGTTGAGTACGGCGCTCTTCACCTCGCCCACGAACACGGTGTGGTCGCCGTGGGCGACCTGCCCCACCACTTCGCACTCCACCGCGCCGAGGGCGTCCTCCAGCAGCGGCAGGCCCAGCTCGCCCAGCCGGAAGGGGGCGGCGTCGAAGCGGCCGCCGATGGCCTTCTGGGGCTTGAAGAACACGGCTGCCAGATCCTTCTGGTCGGCGGCGAGCACGTTCAGCGAGAAGCGGCCGGTGCGCTGGATGATGCCGTTGCTGGTGCTGTCGGCCCGCACCGCCATCACCACCAGCGGCGGCTCGAAGCTGCCCTGGGTCACCCAGCTGGCCGTGAA
>JALOOQ010000166.1 GCA_025454305.1 Cyanobium sp. Prado107 | reverse complement strand
AGCCGCAGCAGCGGCTGGGTGACGTAGCCGGAGATGATCCGGAAGGCGATCAGCTGGCCGAGGGTCATCTCGGCGTTGAGCACCAGCGAGGCCCCCACCCAGAGCACCAGCAGCTGGGAGAGCTTCTGCAGCACCTGCGACGTCTCCACCAGCGCCGTGCCGGTGATCGTCTTCTCGAAGCTGCGGGCGATGTAGCGGGTGTAGAGGTCCTGCCACTTCCAGCGGCTGATCATCTCCACGTTCTGGGCCTTCACCGTCTGGATGCCGGTGAGCACCTCCACCAAGTGGCTCTGGGTGCGGGCGTTCTCCTGGGCCGCGGCCCGGTACTGCCGCCGGAACAGCGGTGCTCCCAGCACCGTGAGCCCCACCTGGATCGGCAGCACGCACAGGGCGATCAGGGTGAGCAGCCAGCTGTAGATCAGCATCACGGCGATGTAGATCACCGAGAAGGCCGTATCCAGCAGGGTGGTGAGCGCCTGGCCGGTGAGGAATTCGCGGATCTTCTCCAGCTCCGCCACCCGCGTGCCCAGCTCCCCCACCGGCCGGCGGTCGAAGTAGCTGAGCGGCAGGCGCAGCAGGTGGTCGATCACCTCCGAGCCCAGGCGCAGGTCGATGCGGTTGGTGGTTTCGGTGAACAGGAAGGTGCGCAGGGCGCCGATCACCCCCTCCATCAGCGTCACCACCACCAGGGCGATGCCCAGCACCTGCAGGGTGTCGAGGCTGCGCTGGCTGATCACCTTGTCGATCACCACCTGGATCAGCAGCGGGTTGGCCAGGCTGAACAGCTGCACCACGAATGAGGCCAGCAGCACCTGCATCAGGATGCCGCGGTAGCGCAGCAGGGCCGGCCAGAACCACTCGAAGCCGAAGCGCTGCTCCGGGGTGGTGTTGCTGCGCTCCAGCAGCAGCACGTCGATGCCGTCGGGGAAGGTGGCTTCGATCCCGGCCGGCGGCAGCTCCACCCAGCCCTCCCTGGGTGAGGCCAGCACCAGGCCACGGGCGTCGGCGGCCCGCACCAGCGCGAAGCCGCCCTTCCAGTTCACCAGGGCCGGCACCTGCAGCCGCGTGCCCAGCTGCGGGGGCACCCGCACGCCGCTCACGTGCAGCCCCATCATCGCGGCGATGTTTCCGCAGAGCTGCAGGTCGGGCGTCTGCCCGCGGCCGAGCACATCGCGCAGGATCTTCTCGATCGCATCGCGGCGGAAGGGCAGCTTCAGCTGGGCCGCCAGCATCTGGAAGCAGGCGAGGGTTTCCTCCAGCGGCCCGCTGCCGCGCACCAGCGCCAGCTCGGGCCGGTCGCGCTGCCCCAGGTCCAGGCCGCTGGCCAGCGGTGCGGCAGCGGTGGGCACCAGCTGGGATGCCGCGGCGGGGTCAGCCTTACCCGGCTGACACGGCTCCGGCGGCGCCAGCACCGCCCGCAGGGGAGCGGCGGGCAGGGCGATCAGCCGCGGCGGCAGCGGCGGCCGGACCTTGGGCACCCCCTGGGCGGGATCGAGCTCGCTGCCGATGGCGTGGTCCGGCAGGTTGTGGCTGGCGGCGAGCAGCAGCTCCCCGGCCGTGAGGCTCTGCAGGCCCTCGCGTGTGGGCGGCACCAGCCGGGCCTGCGGCGCCAGGTCCTGCCACAGCCCCAGCAGCGACACATCGGCCTGGGCCCGGCGCTGCAGCAGTTCCGCCAGGAGGGCCAGCAGCTCGGCGCTGAACAGCCTGCCCGCGCACCACTCGGCGAACGCGGACTCCTCCTTGAGCAGCGCAAGCAGCCGGGCATCGGCGATCGCCAGCACCTCCACCTCCCCGGCCGCCGCCACCTCCTCGCAGGGGGCGGCCCGCAGCAGCGACGCCAGCCCCACCCATGCCCCCGGTCCCAGCTTCTCGGCGGTGCGCAGCGCGCCGGCATCGCGCACCAGCAGCCGGGCCGAGCCGCTGAGCAGCAGCAGGATCTCCGAGGGAATCAGATCGGCATGGCAGAGCGACTGGCCGAGGCCGTACAGGCGGCGCTCGCCGCTGGCCAGCAGACGCTCGCGCAGGGCCTCGCCCAGTCCATCGAGGCCGGGAAGGGAGGCAGCGGCAGGGGGATCGGTGGCGGGCATGGGGGGTGCGCTGGCGCTCAGGCCTGGACCGGTTCGGGGGCGGCAGCCAGGGCCTGCAGGCGGCGGTCCACCTCGGCGTCGAGCCAGTCGTTGAACAACTCCTGGGTCATGGCATCGGCCGCCTCCGGCCCGAAGCTGGCGGGCACCAGGCTCTCCAGCCGCACCAGCAGCCACCAGCTCTCGATCCAGAACGGCTCCAGCACCATCCCCGGCTCCACCGCCCGCAGGCGGGACACCAGATCGGGATGGCCCTGGTTCAGCGGCACCGGGCCCACGATCCCGCGCGTGGCCCGCTCCGGACCCTCCGCATAGCGCGCCGCCAGCTCGGCGAAATCGGCCTCGCCCTCGCTCACCTGGAGGAACAGCTCCCGCGCCAGCCCGCCGTCCCGGGTGCGCAGCAGGCTGTACACCACCTGATCGAGGCTCTGCTTGCGGGCCAGGAAGCGCGATTCGGCCTTGGGGGCGAAGTGCTGCTGGCAGTACTTCCAGATGCGCACCGGGTAGGTGATCCGGTACTCGAGATCGGCCTGGCCCAGGCACTGCTCGCGGGCATAGGCCTGCAGGGCGGCGTCATCGGCGAGCCGCCGCTCCGCCATGAACTGGCCGCGCGCCGCCTCCAGCTCCTGGGCGTCGAGCGGCACACCCGCCAGCAGCTCCTCGAGCAGGGCCTGGCGCAGGTAGCTGCGCAGCAGCCCGTAGCGGGCCAGACGGGCCAGATCCGGGCTCTGCATCAGACACCTTCAGTGGGCTCATCCTGCCTGGTCTGCGGTGGCTGGACCTGCCGCGCAGACGACCGCCGCAACGTGCTGCCTAGGGTTGCGGCACCAGGCCTGGTCGCATCCGATCCCCATGCCGGCAGCCACCGCCGCCATGCCCGACACCCTGCACTCGGCCATCCCCGTGGTGGAAACCTTCCACTCGCTGCAGGGAGAGGGTGTGCACGCCGGCCGCAGCGCCTTCTTCCTGCGCCTGGCGGGCTGCACGGTGGGCTGCCCCTGGTGCGACACCCGGCACTCCTGGCCCCAGGCGGAGCACCCGAAGCGGCCGCTCACGGAGCTCGCTGCCGAGGCCCGCGCCGCCGCCACCGCCGGTGCCGCCTTCGTGGTGGTGACCGGCGGCGAGCCGCTGCACCACAACCTGGGCCATCTGTGCAGCGCCCTGGCAGCCGCCGGGCTGCCGCTGCACCTGGAGACCAGCGGCGTCGACCCCCTCAGCGGCCGCTTCGACTGGATCACCCTCTCGCCCAAGCGCCACCGGCCGCCGCGGCCCGAGCTGCTGGCCGCCTGCCACGAGCTCAAGGTGGTGGTGCACGAGCCGGCCGATCTGGCCTTCGCCGAAACCATGGCTGCCGCCTGCACAGGCCCCACCGCCTCGCCAGGCGCCGCCAGCACGGTGCCGCGGCCGGCGCTGCTGCTGCAGCCGGGCTGGGACAGCGACGCGGGCCGCCGGCTGGCGATCGACTACGTGAAGGCGCATTCCGCCTGGCGCCTCAGCCTGCAGACCCACAAGCGGCTGGGGGTGCGCTGAGATCGGATGCGCCGACACAGGGCGGGCTGATCAGAGCTTCACGGCCTCCTGCCGGCCGGTCTCGGCCTTCCAGAGCCGCCAGCGCACCTGCAGACCCTCGGGGGCGTAGATGACGATCGGCAGGCTGGCGTCGTAACGCACCAGCGTGGGCTCACCCGCCAGCGGCACGAAGGCGCGGCGCGGAGGCTGATCCGGCGGGCAGGCCATGAGCGTGGACAGCGCCCGCTCGCCGCCGCTCACCCGGTAGACGGTGTAGCCCCAGCCGGGCACGCTCTCCGGGGTGATGCGGCCCTGCAGCAGGTGGCGGTTGCAGTCGACCTCCAGCTCCTTGCCCACGATCAGCTCCACGCGCCAGTCGGCGGGATCGGACGAGATCGCCGGATCCGGACTGGGCCGCAACACCCCCGGCAGCTGGATCACCCACCGCGTTTCACCGGCTCCGGGGGCCGGGTAGGGCTTGAGGTCGAGCCGGGGGATGGCCCGGACTGGGGCAGCCGCGGCGGCGATCAGCAGGGGCAGGGCCGCAAGCCGCCACGTCCTGCCTGTCGCGCTGGCTGTCGCACTGGCTGTTGTGCTGCCTGTCGCGCCCCGGGCCAAGGATCCTTCGCTGCAGCACGGCCATACTCCACGGATCGCCCCCACCGGCCCAGAGAGGGTGTACATCTGTAAAGAGTGCCTGAGCGGATGCCCCCCCAGCCCACCGCCATCGCCCTGCTCTCCGGCGGACTGGACTCGGCCACGGCCGCCGCCCTGGCGCTCGAGGCGGGCCACAGGGTGATCGGCCTGTCGTTCGACTACGGCCAGCGGCACCGACGCGAACTGCAGGCGGCAGCGGCGCTGGCCGAGGCCCTGGGGCTGAGCGAACACCTCACGATCGCCGTGAATCTGGCCGCCTGGGGCGGATCCTCTCTCACCGATGCCGCCCTGCCCGTGCCCAGCGACGGGGTGCGGGAGGGGGTGATCCCCAGCACCTACGTGCCCGGCCGCAACACCGTGTTCATCGCCCTGGGGCTGAGCCTGGCCGAGGCCCGCGGCGCCCAGCGGCTGGTGCTGGGGGTGAACGCCGTGGACTACTCCGGCTACCCCGACTGCCGCCCCGACTACCTGGACGCCTTCCAGCGGCTCGCCGATCTGGCCA
>JALOOQ010000037.1 GCA_025454305.1 Cyanobium sp. Prado107 | reverse complement strand
GGGGCGGGTGGTGTCGATCGATCCCCGCGTCAACAACGCCACCCAGTCGTTCCTGGCCAAGGCCGAACTGGACAATGCCGACGGCCGTTTCCGCAACGGTGAGCGGGTGCGCACCCGTCTGGTGATCGATTCGGTGCAGCGCCTGGCGGTACCGGCGCTGGCTGTGACGCGCTCCAGCGGCCAGACGTTCGTGTTCGTGGTGGGCAGCCTCCAGGATCTCGAGGCCATGCCCGGCAACGTGCCGCTGGAGCCGCTGCAGGCTCTGCCGCCCGGCAGCCGCTTCGCGCTCAAGGTGCCCGTGACGCTGGGACCGCTGCAGGACAACCGCTACCCGGTGGTCCGGGGCCTGCAGGCCGGTCAGTCGGTGATCGTCAGCAACCTGTTCAGCCTGCGCCATGGCAGCCCGGTGGCGGTGCGATGAGCGATCTCGATCAGCGCGTGGTGCAGCTGGAGCAACAGGTGGCGGAGCTGGCGGCCGATCTCCGGCAGATCCAGGGAACCCTCCTGCTGGTGGGCGATGTGCAGCGCTACACCCGTCTCCGGGATCTGCTGACGGCGGGTGATCTCGATGCCGCCGACCGGGAAACGGCCCGTCTGCTGCTCGACCTGCTGGTGGACCGGGATGGCGATGTCAGTCCGGAAACCCTGGAACGGGCGCCGGCGGCGATGCTGCAGATCATCGACGGGCTCTGGAGCTCCACGAGCAAGGGCCGATTCGGTTTCGCCGTGCAGCAGCGGATCTATCGCGAGCTGGGGGGAAGCCGCAGCACCCTCATCGCCCAGGACACGGCCCTGTTCGAGGGCTTCACCCGGGCGGTGGCCTGGCCGACGCTGGCGGGGGTGGGATTCGCGCTGCCCGAGGAGCTCACGGTGCCGGTGGCCGCGACCCTCGATGACCAGGGTCTGCCGCCGCCGGGGCATCTGCCCCTGCGCTGCTGGGGCAGCGACTACGGCCTCAAGGCCGCGAACCTGTTGATGGCCCGTCTGATCGAGGTGTTCGCCGCCTGAAGCGCCGCCGCTGAGCCTGGGCGATGGTGGCGAAGCCGGCCCCCACCAGGGCTCCCAGCCCGGCCCCCACCCGGGGGTAGGCCCGGTAGAGGCGCTGGTAAGGACGGCTGCGGAAGCGCTCCTGCCCGGCGGGATCCTGCGCCAGCGGCTCGATCGAGCGGCCCAGCCCGGCCCCGAGCACGGCCCCGATGACGGCGGCGAACAGACGCTGGCGGTTGGCCCGGTTCATCTCAGGCCGGCTCAACGGACCCGTCGATCGGTTCGGGATCGCTCAGGTAGCGGCGTTCCAGCCCCTTGATGATGATGTAGATCACCGGCGCCACCCCCAGACTGAGCACCGTGGCCACCAGGTAGCCGCCGAAGCTCACGGTGCCGATCGACCAGCGGCTGATGGCGCCGGCACCGGAGGCGGTCATCAGGGGGATGTAGCCCACCAGGCCGGAAGCGGCCGTCATCACGATCGGCTGGAAGCGCACCTTGGCGGCATTGATGGCCGCCTGGGTGAGGCTCATGCCCAGCGCCAGGAATTCGTTGGCCTGTTCCACGATCAGGATGGCGTTCTTGCTGGCCATGCCGATCAGCATCAGCAGACCCACCTGGGCAAAGATGTCGTTGCTGATCACCGGCCAGAAGCCACCGGCCTGGAGCAGAGTCGCCCGGCCCCAGATCGCCACCATGGCCCCGAGAGTGGCCAGGGGCACGGTGAGCAGGATGATCATCGGGTCCACGTAGCTGCCGTACTGGGCGGACATCACCAGGAACACCAGCACGAAGGCCAGGGCGAAGATCGCCAGGGTGGCGCCGCCGGCGCTCCTCTCCTCCAGGGACAGGCCGGCCCACTCGTAGCCGAAGCCGGGGTCGAGGGTTTCGGCGGCCAGCTCCTCCATGGCGGCGAGGGCCTGGCCTGAGCTGTAGCCGGGAGCCGGCACACCCTGGATCTTGATCGACTCGTAGACGTTGAAGGCGGTGATCGCGGGCGGGGCGATGAAGGGTTCCGTGCGGATCAGGCTCTGCAGCTGCACCAGATCACCGCTGCGTGAGCGCACGAAGAAGGCGCCGATATCGCCGGGTTGACGCCGTTCGTCGGCTTCGCCCTGCACATAGACGCGGTACTGATCGGCACCGAGGATGAAATCGTTCACATAGGTACCCCCCAGATAGGCCTGCAGGGTGCCGAAGGCCTCCTGCACGTCCACATCCAGCGCCTTCGCCAGGTCTCGATCCAGCGTGATCGACATCTGCTCGGTGGCCGGCGTGAAGGTGGTGGTCACCCGTCCCAGCTCGGGGCGGTCGACGGTGGCGGCGATCAGGGCCTGGGCGTTGTCGATCAGCACATCCATCGGCTGGTTGGCACGATTCTGAAGATGGAACTCGAAGCCGCCGGTGGCCCCCACCCCGTCCACAGGGGGGATGTTGGCGGCGAATGCCAGCGAACCGCTCACTTCGGCACGCAGCCTGGTGTTGATGGACTGCAGCAGGCTGAACACGGACTGGTCGGCCGTGGCTCGTTGATCCCAGGGTTTGAGGCGGATGAAGAACAGATATTTGTTGTAGGCGTTCCCCTCCAGGCCGAAGCCGGCAGCCCCCAGAAAACTCTCAATGTCGGGGTAATCCTTGAGGATCTCCGTCACCTGGGCCACCTGTCGCCGGGTGTAGGGCAGTGACGCCGTGGGTGGGGCCTCACCCTGGATGATCATCAGGCCCTGATCCTCGTCGGGGATGAATCCCGTGGGCACGATCGTGAGCATCAGGTAGGTGGCCACCAGGCCCGCCACGAAGATGGCGAACACCAGGTAACGCACCCGCACCAGCTGCTCGATCGTGCGGCCATACCAGGCCACAAGCCCGCCGAAGAGGCGATTGAACCCCCCGAACAGCCAGCCCAGGCCGGCATTCAGAAGCCGCTGCACAGCATCGGGTCTGGCGCCCTCGGGCCGCAGGAACAGGGCGCTGAGGGTGGGCGAGAAGGTGAGCGCGTTGAAGGTGGAGAACACGATCGCCGCGGCCAGGGTGACGGCGAACTGGCGGTAGACGATGCCGGTGGTGCCGGGGAAGAAGCACACCGGGATGAACACCGCCAGCTGCACCAGCGCTGCGGTGATCGTGGGCGAGGCCAGCTCGTTCATCGAATCCAGCGCCGCCTGCAGGGGCTTCATGCCCTGGCCGAGCTTGGCCTTGATCGCCTGCACGATCACCACGGCATCGTCGGTCACGGTGCCGATCGCCAGGATGATGCCGAACATGGTGAGCTGGTTGATGCTGAAGCCCAGGCCCAGCACCACCGCCATCGCGCCCACCATGGCCACCGGCATCGCCAGGGCCGGCACGATCGTGGAGCGCCAGTCCTGCAGAAACAGCAGGATGGTGAGCACGGCCATGATGATGGCATCGCGCAGGTTCCCTGTGACATCCGCCAGTGAGGTGGTGACGAACAACGTGGAGTCGTAGGGAATTTCATAGCGCAGACCGGGTGGAAAGGTCTTGGAGAGCTCTTCGATCCTGGCCTTCACCCGGTTGCCCGTATCGAGCGCATTGGCGCCGGGCAGCTGATACACGAACAGAGAGGTCGAGGGCTGGCCGCTCTGGCTGGTATCGACGTCGTAGTTCTCCGCGCCGAGCTCCACCCGGCCCACGTCGCTCACCTTCACCAGGGTGCCGTCGTCACCCACCTTGAGCACCAGATTCTCGGCATCGCCCACATCCCGGAAACGGCTCCGGGCCACGAGGGGAATGGCCACCTCCTGCCCCGCCGGGCTCGGTTCCTGTCCGAGCCTGCCTGCCCCGGCCTGGATGTTCTGGTCCACCAGGGCCCGCTGAACGTCCATCGGTGTCAGCCCGGAGCTGGCCAGCCGCGCCGGATCGAGCCAGATCCGCATGGCGAAGCGGCGCTCGCCGATGATCTTCACGTCGCCCACGCCCGGCACACGCCGGATCTCGTCGATCAGGTTCTGGTCGACGAAATTGCTGAGGAACAGCTGGTCGTAGAGGGGCTTGCCGTCGGCTCCGCTGTCGGCGTAGAAGCCGTAGGCCACCAGGATGCTGGGCGAGGCGGCCTTCACCGTCACCCCGGTCTGTTTCACAACTTCGGGGAGCGAGGGCTCTGCCTGGGCGACCCGGTTCTGAACATTGACCTGGGCGATGTTGCGGTCAACATCAACCGGGAAGAACACGTTGATGTTGCTGATGCCATCCGATGAGGTGTTGGAGGAGATGTATTTCATGTCCTCCACGCCGTTGATCTCCTTCTCCAACGCCCGCGTGGTGGTGTCGAAGGTGGTGCGGGCGTCGGCGCCGATGTTGGTGGCGGTGACCTGAATCTGGGTGGGGGCCAGCTGGGGCAGCTTCTCCAGCGGCAGCAGCGGGATCGCCACCCCACCGATCAGAAGGATCACCAGGGAACACACCGTGGTGAGCACCGGATTGCGGATGAAGCGATCGGAAACGCTCAACGCAACCCTCTGCGGCGAAACCTGAGATTAGGAACCGCGGCAGGTGGGCCCGATCCGGTGTTGCTGAATGGAATGAAGGGATGCTCCCCAGAGATCGTGTCGATGGCGGTGAGTCTTCAATCCCCGTAGGCCACGACACAGGCCGCGTTCAGCAGTTCCGCCTCCTGAGCGGTCCGGGGAGCGCGGCCGTCAAGGGTTCCCTGTTCACAGTCGGCCGTCATCTCCACCGTGCCGGTGTCGGTATTCACCACGAAGGTCACGCCCTGGCTGCCGGCGGGTTCGACGCTCGGGTAGTAGAGCTCATAGCTGGTGTTGGGCACCGCGATGTAGGTGACCTGATCGGCTATGGCGTCATCGACGGCGGAGTCGATGATCGCGGCGGTGGTGAGCGCGGTGACGCCCCAGGCCGCGGCGCTGGCGCCCCACCAGCCCCAGGGGGGAGAACTCCAGCCGCCGTACCAGCCGTAGTTCCAGGGGCGGGCATAGCCCCAGCCCGGCCGGGCCCAGCCCGACCAGTAGTTGTCCCAGCGGTTGTCGGAGCGGTCGCGGCGCAGGTCGGTGCGGTCGGAGACGCGGTCGCTGCGCTCGTCCTGGCGGTTCCTGGAGCGGTCCGTGCGGTTCTCCTGGCGGATCTCGGTGCGGTCGGTGCGTTCACCCTGGCGATCGCCGCGCTGGTCGGCACGCTGACCCTGCCGGTCGCTGCGTTGGTCGGTGCGCTGGCCCTGGCGGTCTCCAGCCAGATCCTGCCGGCCCTGCTGACGGGAGGAGGTGTTCTGTCGACGCGTTAAGGAGGCCTCCTGGCCCCCCTGGAACTGGCGGCTGCCGGTTGTGCCCCCCTTCTTGCTGCCGCTGCTGAAGCCACCGGCGGGCTTGCTGCTGCCCCGGAAGGCGCTGCCGCCATTGCTGTAGTTGCCGAAGCCGGTGCGGCCGGAGGAGGAACTGCGGCCGCCGCCACTGCTGCGGCCGTAGCTGCGGCCGCCACCGCCACCACGGCCCCCGCCACCACGGCCCCCGCCACCGCCGCCTCGGGCGAGCAGCAGGTCGGCATGGACGGCAGGGGCTTCGGCGGTGAGACGGGATCCGGCCAGCAATGGGAGCGGCTCGACAGCGAGGCTGAGGGTCAGCCCCACCACGGTGCCCAGACGGAGAACGCGGTTCATCGGTTGATGGCCTCCAGCAGGCGGGTGCAGCCGTCGTCGAAGCAGGCGATCTCGGTGCGGCCGTTGCTGCCGAAGCTCAGGCCCATCCGGTCACGCCCCGCCAGGGCCGGCCCCCCTTCCTCGCGCACGCTGTTGAGGTAGTTGGGGTTGACCACGCAGAAGGCGCGGTCGTTGAAGCAGAGCTCGTTGCTGGAGAAGCGGATCGTGGCGTTGCGCACCGGGCCCCAGGTGTTGGTGGCGGGGTTGAGGGCCTCGATGCGCACGTAGGGCTCATCGAACACCCGGTACACCAGGGTGCGGTTGCCCACCCGGTGCCGGTATTCGGTCGCCTCGCCCACGTCCACGGCCTCCACCACGCAGGGCACGGGGGCCATGCGCTGGATGCTGCAGGTGGTGTTGAGCGAGTAGAGGGTCTGCGCACCGGCGGCCCTCGGGAGGGCCACGGCGCCGAGCGAGATGGCGGAGCCGAGCAACGCCAGCAAGCGGAGCGAAGTCATGGAGTTGAAGAGGGAGAACCCGGCGAAGCATTCAGGAGCCGTTCCTCCAATCTGTGCATCAGCCCGTGCCCGGTCAACGACCGGTCACCCTTGATCACAACCAGCCGACGCGGCTGGCCCGGGCCCGGTGGCTTCAGTCGCCGCCGGAACCCTCCTCATCGGTGTTCCGGTCATCGCTGTCGCGCATGCTGAACCGCCCGATCAGCATCCCCAGCACGATGGCCAGGTAGCTGTTGCCGGCCACCGCCAGGGCAATGCTCAGCATCTGCGCCGCAGGCGTGATCGGCAGGATGTCGCCGTAGCCGGTGGTGGTGAGCGAGACGAAGGCGAAGTAGTTCAGCTTCACGAAGTCGAGCCTCCACACCGGATCCAGACCGTAAGGCCCGTGCGGGGTGAGGTCGACGCCGGTGAAACTGCCGGGGGCCACGGTCTCCACGGCCGCGCTGAGGATGCCGCCGGAGAGACCCAGCATCAGGTAGCCCGCCAGGGCGCCGCTCAGCACCGCCTCGTCGACGCTGCGCTCCTCGCCCAGCTGATGGATCAGGCGCTGGGCGCTCCAGAGGCTGAACAGGACCCAGAGCACCACCACCGGCACCCCGGTGTCGCGCAGCTCCAACGGGGTGAGCAGCCAGAGCCCGCCCACGGCCAGAGTGGCGATGCCCGTGCCCCGGTACAGCCGCCGGTGGAGGGTGCCCCGGCGGCTCCGCTCGCCGCCGACCCCCAGGGCCCTCAGCATCACCACCCCCAGGGCCAGATAGCCGGGGGAGGCCAGCCGGTTCCAGGGATCGGGGAGGGTGAAGATGGCGAGCAGCGCCATGCAGGCGACCAGCAGCAGACGGTAGTGGTGCTGGCGGGTTGCACTGGCCACGGGGTTCAGGCCTCCAGCTGGCAGTTCACGCTGAACTCGAACGGCACCGCCGCCGCGGGCAGGGAGAGCAGATGGCTGACGCTGGCGGCCAGGTCCTGCGGCTGGGTCATGGCCTGGCGGGGGATCGCCTTGACGCCGGCGGCCATGTCGGTGTTCACCCAGCTGGGGCAGATGGCCGTGACGCGGATGCCGTCGTCCCAGCCCTCGTTGCGCATCGCCTGGCACAGGGCCAGCAGGGCGAACTTGCTCACCCCGTAGCCGGCCAGCCGCCCCTTCACCCGCTTGCCGCTCATCGACACCAGCGTGAGCACGCGCCCTTCGCCACTGGTGGCGAGCAGCGGCCAGGCCGCCCGGCTCAGCCGCCAGGGGCCCATCAGGTTCACGTCCAGCACCCGGGCGATCTCCTCCTCCTCACCGTCGGCGTAGCGCAGACCCACCCTGGAGAACACGCCGGCGCAGTGCACCACCGCATCCACGCCACCCCAGCGCTCCGCGGTGGCCTCCACCCAGGCCCGGGGGCCGCGGGGATCGTCGTCCCCGGCACCGGCTTCGTAGGCCTGGATGAGCAGGCGATCCGGCCCTTTTTCGCCCAGCGCCGCCGTGCCGGCCGGGTCGCGCACGCCGGCACTCACGCGGTGGCCATCGGCCAGCAGACGTTCGGCGATGGCACGGCCGATGCCGCGGCTGGCGCCGCTCACCAGCACCGTGCGCGGGCTGGGGGCGTTGGCGGGCTGGAGTGGGGCGGCAGTCATGGGTCTGCGGAGCCGGCCCGCACGAGCGCGCGGGTCGGATAGCGATGCACCAGGTGGACCGGTCGTTCCAGGGTTGCATCCCTGGTCATGCCCTGCCGGGCTCCGGGGCGGCCAGGCGCAGGCGCGGTCGCACCGCGGCTGCCGTGGCGTCCACCGGGCTCGCCGGCGTGACCGGGATGGTGTGCTGCAGCTCTGCGCCGCTCAGGGGTTCATCCCAGCCGAACTGGCGCTCCAGCACCGCCAGATCGGCGTCGGAGGGGTCGCGGCCACTGCGCAGGCGCTGCTCGATGCGCTCCCGCAGCAGCGCCGCCGGTGCGCTGAACTCCAGGATCAGCAGCGGCAGCCCGGCCCGCTCCGCCACCGCCGCCATGGCGGCCCGATCGCAGCGGCGCAGAAAGCAGGCATCCACGATCACCGTGAAGCCCGCAGCCAGCACCGCCGCCGCCCGGGCCGGCAGACGCTCGCCGAACAGCTCCTCGCTCACCTCCGGGGCGTAGGGGTCGCCGCTGCGGCCGGCCCGGGCCGGGATGCCCCAGAGACCGAACATCCGCTTGCGCTCCACGTCCGAGCGCAGGCGGATGGCCCCCAGCGCGGCGGCCAGGGGGCCGGTGTGGTGCGACTTGCCGCTGCCGGACAGTCCATGGCAGATCAGCAGGGCCTGGGGGGCCGGGGTGATGGCGGCCTCGGCCAGCGCCATGTAGGCCGCCACGGGGCCGTCGCCGCTCCTGTCGCCGCTGAGGGCCGCCACCTTGGCGCGCACCAGGGCCCGGTAGCTCACGGTCCAGCGCCACAGGGCCAGGCCGTCGTAGTCGCCGCTGCACTCCAGCCAGTGGTTGAGCAGCCGGGATCCCAGGTCTGGATGGCCGCGCTGCTGGAGATCCATCACCAGGAAGGCCAGGTCGCTGATCACGTCGATCCAGCGCAGGGCGGCGTTGAACTCGAGGCAGTCGAACACTTCGATCCGGCCTCTGCGCAGCAGCATGTTGCCCAGGTGCAGATCGCCGTGGCACTCCCGCACCCGGCCCTGCTCGAGCCGCTGGCGCAGCAGCGGCTCCAGGCCGGTGAAGGCGGCGGCGTTCCAGGCCGCCAGCCGCTCCAGCCGGGGCTGCAGGGCGGCGGCGGCCCGCTCCCGCAGGCAGGTGACATTGGCCTCCACCGGCTCCCGCACCGCAGTCGGGGTGCCATAGGGACCGTCGACGGGGGCGATGGCGGCGGCGGCGTGGAAGCGGGCCAGGGTTTCGGCCAGGTCATCGACGTGCGCCCCGCTCACCTCTCCCCGGGCCAGGGCCGCCGGCAGCAGCGCCTCCTGGGGGAACTCGCGCATGCGCACCGCCACCTCCAGCAGCGGGGTTCCCAGGATCTCCGCGTCGCTGCGGTCTTCCGCCAGCTCCTGCAGGCGCGGCCCCTGCTCGGTGGGCACCACCGCCGCCAGGCCCAGGTAGAGGTCGTGCACCAGGCGCCGGTTGAGGCGCAGCTCCTCGCGGCAGTCGTGCAGCCGGCGCTCCAGGGTGGTGAAGTTCACGAAGCCCAGATCCACGGGCTTGCGGAGCTTGTAGGCCACCGGGCCGGTGAGCAGCACCCAGGAAATGTGGGTCTCGAGCACCGTGATCCTGTCCACGGGATGGTCGTAGGCCTCGGGGCTGCGCAGGGCGTCGATCAGCGCGCTGGTCACGCTCACTGGACCCCCCGATCGATGGCCGTTGCCGTCGCGTTGAATCCAAGCAGATCTGCAACGATCCACACGCCCTCGGCACTGCCGGGCTCCGGCTGCGGCTAAGCAGGGCGCGGAATCTGCGCTGCTGCCATGGGGCGTGTCGTTCGCTGGGGGCTGGGCCTCCTGCTGGTGGTGGGGCTGCTGCTCGCCGGCCTGGTGCTGCTGCCGCTGGGCGAGTGGCTGCCGGGCGGCACGGTGGCCGATGTGCCCACCGCCCAGGTTGTGAACGGCACCGCCTTCAACCGCCTGTTCCCGCCGGCCGGCCCCGGCGAGCAGCTGGTGTTCACCCAGGAGAAGCGGGGCTTCAGCGAGGCCCGCCTGAAGCAGGGCGACGCCACCCTGGCCCTGCTGGCCATCTCCGACACCGCCACCGCCCCGGAGGCCCGCGAGAAGTTCAGCGCCAGCGGCGAGCGCATCCAGGGCTGGCCCGTGGTGGAGCAGGGCCCCCAGGCCAGTGCTCTGCTGGTGGCCGAGCGCTTCCAGGTGAAGGTGATCGGCCAGGGCGCCGGCCTGGACTTGAGCCAGCGCCGTGAGCTCCTGGACGCCTTCGACCTGAAGGGGCTGGCGGCGCTGCAGGCGCCGGCCCTGCCCCGCCGCCAGGCCGCCCGCGGCCCCGCTCTCCAACCCGTTCCCCAGCCCGCTCTCCGATCCGCTGCTGAGGCCGCATGAGCGCCACCGTTCTCGAGCGCCTCGAGCGCCTGCCCCGCCGCAACCTCACCGTGCTGGCCCTCAGGGGCATCAGCACGGTGGTGCCTGGGGACTGGCGGAACATCACCTCCGCCGACGACCTGATCCGCGAGGTGATGGGCAGCGACGATCCGGCCCTGATCGCCCAGGTGCGGGCCCGGGCCGATGTCCTCAGCCGCGCCCGTCACGAGGGCTACGGGCGGGCCCTGAGCCTCTACGAGGCCGTGAACCGCTCCCAGCAGGCCGCCGGCGGCCTGAGGCTGCTGGCCAATGTGGGCGGCGCGGTGCCGCTGCTGCGGCGGATGGCCGACCTCACGCCGGCCAGCGACACCCTGCAGGCCGCCGATCTGGGGCTCAAGGTGGCCGCCGAGCTGCTGGCCTTCACCCAGGTGAACGGCCTGCCGGGCGACAGCTTCGGTGACTTCGCCGCCGCCCTGGCGGAGTACGGCAGCGAGGCGCGGGTGCGGATGGCGGCGCTGGTGTGCTTTGACGCCCTGCTGCCCCTCGGCGATCAGGCGCTGGAGCGGCTGGACGCGCTGCTCGGCCAGGTGGGCCAGGCGGACCTGCGCCAGCTGCCGGGATATGCCGGGATGGCCTCCCTGATCCCGGGACGGGGCGAGGTGGCCCACCTGGACTTCATCCGCCGCGGTGTGGACACCTGGCTGGGCTGGGCCGGCGGCTTCGTGGGCGGCCTCGGTCTCACCGGCCAGAAAGCGGTGCGTGCTCTGGAGACCACCCTCGGGCCCTGGCAGGGCCGCTTCGATCAGCTGGCCACCTTCCTCGACGTCTTCACCGACACCTACCGCCACACCGGCACCCAGGCCGTGGCGCGTCGGCTGGTGGAGCGGGCGGCCGCGGAGATCTGAGACCCATGGCACCGCCACCGCTCACCCTGCGCGCCAAGCTGTCGGTTCTGGCCGCCCTGCTGGCGGTGCTGGGGGTGTTCGCGCTGGCCTGGCAGCTGCGCCGCCAGTACCACCAGCGGGCCGTGGCCGCCTGCGCCCAGCTGCGCGCCGAGATCGGTGCCCTCAAGCGCGGGGAGTTCGACGTGCGCCTGCGGGAGATGCGCACCATCCGCCTCAATCCCGCCCAGGCCGAGACGCTGCGCAACGCCGATCCCGACGCCTACGCCCGCTACGCCGCCACCTACGGCCAGCTGGTGGACCAGGTGGCCCAGGTGGCCGACCGGCTGGGCGAGAAGGTGGATGCGTTCCAGAGCCAGGGCTGCGTCGACCTGGGGCCGGGCTCCTGAGAACCGGCTGAGCGACAATCGATTTCGTCGAAGCCCAGCTTCAGTCGAAGCCCAGCAGGTCGAAGATCTCGCGGTCCTTGAGCGGTTCCGCGTCCAGGGGCTCGACGCTCTCCAGCATCGCCGCCGCCAGCCTGAGGTATTCGTTCTGCACCGCCTCCACTTCGGGGCTGGGTTCCATCTCGAAGATGGTGCACTTCTTCAGCCGTGAGCGGCGGATCGCATCCAGCGCTGGAAAGTGGGCCATGGTCTTCATGCCCACGCGCTCGTTGAAGCGGTCGATCTGATCGGTGTCGTCGGAGCGATTGGCCACCACACCGCCGAGACGCACCTTGTAATTCTTCGCCTTGGCCGAGATCGCGGCGATGATGCGGTTCATCGCGAAAATCGAGTCGAAGTCGTTGGCGGTGACGATCAGGCAGTAGTGGGCGTGCTGAAGCGGTGCCGCGAAGCCGCCGCACACCACATCACCGAGCACATCGAAGATCACCACGTCGGTGTCTTCCAGCAGGTGGTGCTCCTTGAGCAGCTTCACCGTCTGGCCGGTGACGTAGCCACCGCAGCCTGTGCCCGCAGGCGGTCCACCGGATTCCACGCACATCACGCCGTTGTAGCCCTCGAACACGAAATCCTCCGGCCGCAGTTCCTCGGTGTGGAAGTCCACGGTTTCGAGGATGTCGATCACCGTGGGCACCATCTGCTTGGTGAGGGTGAAGGTGGAGTCGTGCTTGGGATCGCAGCCGATCTGCAGCACCCGCTTGCCCAGTTTCGAGAACGCCGCCGAGAGGTTGGAGCTGGTGGTGCTCTTGCCGATGCCGCCCTTGCCGTAGACGGCGATCACCAGGGCGCCCTCCTCGATGTGCAGCGACGGATCCTGGTGCACCTGCACGCTGCCCTCCCCGTCACTGTGCTGGCTGGGGTCCGCCGCAGTTGCGGAGGATGGACGGGTGGCCGGAGCAGGAAGCGTGGTGGTCATGGTTGCCGGGAGATGTTGTTGCTGAGCGAGATGGGGCCGCTGGAAATGTTGCTGAGAGAAAATGCCTAAGCGCCCTGCAGATCGAGTTGCTGATCCGAGACCAGATCCTGCCGGCGTGATGCCATCCAAGACCCCTGCATCACCGGTTGTGGGGCACTGGCGCAATCCGAAACATCGCCGCTGCCGTTGTCACCGGTCGGTGACCGATCCCGGTCAACGGCTGAAATGGGCCTTGGCCTCGTAGAGGGTCTCACCGTCGATGCAGGCCAGGCCCCGCTCCCGGGCGAAGGCCTCGGTGTTGCGCCGCACCTTGCCGCGCACGAAGAAGGGGATGCGGGCCAGTTCCGCCTCCCCATCGGCCGTCCAGCGCAGCTCCCCGTTGCCCGGTGTGACGGCCGCGGCGACGGATGGAGCGCCGGAGCCCCCCATCTCGGGAACTGGTGTGGGAGCGGCTTCGGCGAGGTGGCTGCGGTGTCCCTCGACGAATTCGAAATCGTGGCGGAACATGCCGATCAGGTGTTCCTCCAGCCCCATCATCAGCGGGTGCACCCAGCTGTCGAAGATCACGTTGGCCCCTTCCCAGCCCATCTGGGGAGAGAAGCGGGCCGGCACGTCCTGCACATGCAGGGGGGCGCTGATCACCGCACAGGGAAGGCCCAGCCGTTTGGCACTGTGGCGTTCCATCTGGGTGCCGAGCACCAGTTCAGGCGCCGCCTCGGCCATGGCCGCCTCCACCTCCAGGTAGTCGTCCGTGATCAGGGCCTCCAGGCCCAGCTCCCTGGCCGCCGCCCGCACCTCGCGCGCCTGCTCGCGGCTGTAGCTGCCCAGGCCCACCACCTGGAAGCCCAGCTCGTGGCTGGCGATGCGGGCGGCGGCGATGGCATGGGTGGCGTCGCCGAAGATGAACACACGCTTGCCGGTGAGGTAGGTGGAATCCACCGAGCGCGAATACCAGGGCAGCCGCGAGCGCCGCTCGGCCTCGCACACACCATCGGCGCCGGACTGCAGCTCGGCCGGGATGTCCATCCCCAGCACGCCGTGCAGTTCGCGCAGGAAGGCCACGGTGGCGCCGATGCCGATCGGCACCGTGCGCACAACGGGCATGCCGAAACTGCGCTCCAGCCAGCTGCACACCGTGCCGGCCACCTCCGGGTAGAGGCAGACGTTGGCGTCGGCCGCTGGAATGCGCACCAGGTCGGCGGGCCGCGCCCCTAGCGGTGCCACCACTCCTACCTCGATGCCGTAGCCCGCCAGCAAGTGGCTGAGCTCGCGTGCGTCGTCGCGGCAGCGGAAGCCCAGCAGGGTGGGGCCGAGCAGGTTCACCCGCGGCCGGCGCCCCTCGGCGCGCCAGCGGCCCGGATCCGGCTTCGGGCTTCCTGACGGCGGCAGCTGCGCCTTCAGGAGCCCCCGCACCAGCTGGTAGAGGGTCTCGGCTGCGCCCCAGTTCTCCTTCTTGGAGTAGGCGGGCAGTTCCAGATTCACGATCGGGATGCCGCCCAGATCCATGCCCGAGGCCAGGGCGCCGGGCTGGTCCTGGATCAGCTCGGCGGTGCAGCTCTCGCCCACCAGAAGGGCCTCGGGCTGGAAGCGCTCCACCGCCCCGGCGATCGTGCGCTTCACCAGCTCGGCGGTGTCGCCGCCCAGGTCGCGGGCCTGGAAGGTGGTGTAGGTGACGGGCGGGCGCCGGTCGCGCCGCTCGATCATCGTGAACAGCAGGTCGGCGTAGGTGTCGCCCTGGGGTGCGTGCAGCACGTAGTGCACCCCCTCCATCGAGGCGGCGATGCGCATCGCGCCCACATGCGGGGGGCCTTCGTAGGTCCAGAGGGTGAGATCCATGGGCTGGGTAGGCGAGCGGGGGGGGGTCAGGCGAAGGCGAGGGCGGCGCGGCGGCGCAGGGGGCGGGCGAACAGTTCGGCCAGATCGGCGGCCTGGTCGATGCCATGGATCGGGCTGAACACCAGCTCGATCGACCACTTGGTGGCCATGCCCTCGGCCTCGAGCGGATTGGCCAGGCCCAGGCCGCACAGCACCAG
>JALOOQ010000165.1 GCA_025454305.1 Cyanobium sp. Prado107 | reverse complement strand
GCCAGCACCGCATCCACCGCCGCCAGGGTGCCGCCGGCCGCCAGCCGGGCCGCGTCCTCGGAGTGCTCGCCGATGGCGGTGTCGCCGGTGGAGAGCTCCCGGGCGCCGTAGGCCACCTCGCGGCGCACCACATCCAGGTAGCGGGCGGTGTGGCAGCGGCGCAGCTCCCGGTCCACCGCCGGCCGGGCCTGGATCAGCCGGCAGCGCTGCAGCACGCCGCGCTGGTCCAGCTCGCGCTCGATCGCCTCCAGCCGCCGCGGGCTCTCGGGATGGCCCAGGCCCGTCTCGTGCAGGCGGAAGGCCGGATCGATCACCAGTCCGGTGGCACCCATCGCTGCCCGCCTCCAGGCCACGCTTCCACCACAATCGCTGACAGCCCCGGCGGAGCTGGCTAGGCAGAAGACAGGAGCGGCGGGCACGCCGCGTCAGCCCCGCCCTCAGCCATGATCGCGCCCCCCTCAGCGCAGTCCCCCCCCTCGGCGCCGTCCCCGCCTCAGGCGGAGCTGCCCGCCCAGGCGGTGGAGCGCACCACGCGGCTGATCCGCCAGCACCGCGGCCGCGCCGATGCCCTGATCGAGGTGCTGCACCAGGTGCAGGAGCTCTACGGCTACCTGCCGCCCGGGGCCCTGGCCCAGGTGGCGCGGGAGCTGAAGCTGCCCCTCTCGCGGGTGCACGGGGTGGCGAGCTTCTACCACCTGTTCCGGCTGGAGGCCCCCACCGCCCACCGCTGCGCCGTGTGCCTGGGCACCGCCTGCTTCGTGAAGGGCGGGGGTGAGCTGGCGGCCCGGATCGAGCAGCGCCTGGGGCTGCGGCTCGACGATGCCGCCGGCAACGGCACCTGGGCCCTGGAGCACGTGAGCTGCCTGGGGGCCTGCGGCCAGGCGCCGGTGCTGGTGGTGGACGGCCGGCTGGAGCCGCGGCTGCCGATGGACGACCCGGAAGCCCTCGATCGGCGCCTGAGCGCCCTGGGGCTGACGGCCGGCGCCGACGCCGCTGATGCCCCCGGAGGAGCGTCGTGATGGCCAGCCCCACCCCGCTGCAACTGCGCTGCTGCGCCGCCAGCGGCTGCCGCTCCGCCGGCTCCGAGGCCCTGCAGGCGGCGCTGCTCGCCGCCCGCGACCAGCTCGGCGGGGCCGCCGAGGCGGTGACGATTAAGCCGGTGGGCTGCCTGCGGCTGTGCGGCCGCGGCCCGCTGGTGGCCCTCGACCGCAGCGGTGGCGACGGTCAGGAGCCTTCCGCCGGCAGCACCGAGCTCTACGCCGAGCTCACCCCCGAGCAGGCCCCCGCCCTGCTGGCGGCGGCCACCGGCCTGGGCGACGAGCTGGCCGCACAGCGCCTCGATCCCGCCCATCCCTTCTTCGCCCTGCAGAAGGCGGTGGTGCTGGAGGGCTGCGGCGTGGTGAACCCGGAGTCGATCGACGATGCCCTGGCCCACGGCAGCTACGCCCAGCTGAAGCGGGTGCTGCTGGAGTGCACCCCCGAGCAGGTGCGCGACCAGGTGAAGCGCAGCGGCCTGCGGGGCCGTGGCGGTGCCGGCTACCCCACGGGCCTGAAGTGGGACACGGTGGCCCTGCAGCCCCCCGGCCCCCGCACCGTGGTGTGCAACGCCGACGAGGGCGACCCCGGCGCCTTCATGGACCGCAGCGTGCTGGAGAGCGACCCCCACCGGCTGATCGAGGGCATGGCGATCGCCGCCTACGCCGTCGGCGCCGACCAGGGCTACGTGTACGTGCGAGCCGAGTATCCGCTGGCGATCGAGCGCCTGCGGCTGGCGCTCAAGCAGGCCCGCGCCAAGGGCCTGCTGGGGGCCGGCATCGCCGGCAGCAGCTTCAACCTGCGCCTGGAGGTGCGGGTGGGGGCCGGCGCCTACGTGTGCGGGGAGGAGACGGCGCTGCTGGCCTCGATCCAGGGGCAGCGCGGCACCCCCCGGCCGCGGCCGCCGTTCCCAGCCCAGGTGGGGCTGTGGGGCGCCCCCACCCTGATCAACAACGTGGAGACCCTGGCCTCGATTCCGGTGATCCTGCGGGAGGGCGGCGACTGGTACGCCGCCATCGGCACCGAGGGCAGCAAGGGCACCAAGGTGTTCGCCCTCTCCGGGGCGGTGGCCAACACCGGCCTGGTGGAGGTGCCGATGGGCACCAGCCTGCGCACGGTGGTGCAGACCATCGGCGGCGGCGTGCCGGGCGCCGATGGTCCCAACGGCGGCGTCAAGGCGGTGCAGACCGGCGGCCCGTCGGGGGGCTGCATCCCCGCCCATCTGCTCGACACCCCGGTGGACTACGAGAGCCTGCGCGACCTGGGCTCGATGATGGGTTCGGGCGGCCTGGTGGTGATGGGCGAGACCACCTCGATGCCGGAGGTGGCCCGCCACTTCATGCGCTTCAGCGTCAACGAGAGCTGCGGCAAGTGCGTGCCCTGCCGCGCCGGCACCGTGCAGCTGGCCCAGATGCTCGATCGCTTCGTGGAGCGGCGGGCGTCGCTGGCCGACCTGGAGCGGCTCGAGGCGCTCTGCCGGATGGTGGGCGCCACGAGCCTCTGCGGCCTGGGCCAGGCGGCGCCCAACCCGGTGCTCAGCACCCTGCGCTATTTCCGCCAGGAGTACCAGGCGGCGTGCCGGGAGCCCGGCCAGTGCGAACCCCCCGATGCCTGCCTGCTGCAGGAGGTGACCCCATGAGCGTGCACACCCTCACGGTGGACGGTGTGGAGGTGGCCGTGCCCGACGGCGCCTCGCTGCTGGATGCGGTGCGGGCCGCCGGCGCCGAGCTGCCCACCCTCTGCCACCTCGACGGCCTCACGCCGGTGGGCGCCTGCCGGCTCTGCCTGGTGGAGCTGGAGGGCAGCGGCAAGCTGCAGCCGGCCTGCGCCACCGCCGCGGGCGAGGGCATGGCGGTGCTCACCCAGACGCCCCAGCTGCGGGAGTGGCGGCGCATGGCGGTGGAGCTGTTCTTCGCCGAGGGCAACCACGTGTGCGCCTTCTGCGTGGCCAACGGCAACTGCGAGCTGCAGGACGTGGCGGTGACGGTGGGGATGGACCACTCCCGCTTCCCCTACCAGTACCCCAACCGGCGGGTGGACGCCTCCCACCCGCAGTTCGCGATCGACCACCACCGCTGCATCCTCTGCACCCGCTGCGTTCGCGTGTGCGACGAGATCGAGGGCGCTCACGTGTGGGACGTGGCCAACCGCGGGGCGGAGTGCTCGATCATCGCCGGGCTCGATCAGCCCTGGGGCGAGGTGGCGGCCTGCACCTCCTGCGGCAAGTGCGTGGACGTGTGTCCCACCGGCGCCATCTTCCGCAAGGACGACACCACCGCCGAGAAGGAGGCGCACCGGGAGCGGCCCCAGCTGCTGCGCGCCGCCCGCGACCAGCACCAGTGGCAGAACCAGTGACAGCACCAGTGAGCCTGAGCCCGCCATGACGAACCCTTCCGACAAACTGCGCTTCGCCACCGTGTGGCTGGCCGGCTGCAGCGGCTGCCACATGTCGTTCCTGGATCTGGACGAGTGGCTGTTCGAGCTGGCCGAACACGTGGATGTGGTGTTCTCGCCGGTGGCGAGCGACATCAAGGACTTCCCCGAGAACGTGGACGTGTGCCTGGTGGAGGGGGCGGTGGCCAACGCCGACAACCTGGAGCTGGCCCTGCAGCTGCGCCAGCGCACGCGGCTGGTGGTGTCCTTCGGCGACTGCGCCGTGACCGGCAACGTGCCGGCGCTGCGCAACCTCTGGAGCGAGGTGGATGGCGGCAGCCGCCAGAGCGTGCTGGATCGCGGCTACCTGGAGCTGGCCGACACCGGCGCCCAGCACCCCCACGCTCCCGGCATCGTGCCGGAGCTGCTGGAGCGGGTGCGGCCCCTGCACGAGGTGATCCCGGTGGATCTCTACCTGCCCGGCTGCCCGCCCTCGGCGGAGCGCATCCGCGCCGCGATCGAGCCGCTGCTCAGCGGCGAGACCCCGGCGATGGAGGGCACGGCGATGTTGAAGTTCGGCTGAGCCGTCGATCGATTCCCCCTCCCCGCTGAGGCCCCCATGACCCGCACGATCACGATCGACCCGGTGACCCGCATCGAGGGTCACGCCAAGATCACGCTGCACCTCGATGAGGCGGGACGGCTGGCCGATGCCCGCTTCCACGTGGTGGAGTACCGCGGCTTCGAAACGTTCTGCGAGGGGCGGCCGTTCACGGAGATGGCGGGCATCACGGCGCGCATCTGCGGCATCTGTCCGGTGAGTCACCTGCTGGCGGCGGCGAAGACGGGCGACAAGCTGCTGGCGGTGCAGCCGCCACCGGCGGCCCGCAGGCTGCGGCGGATGCTCAACCTGGCCCAGCTCTGCCAGAGCCACGCGCTCTCGTTCTTTCATCTCAGCAGCCCCGATTTCCTGCTGGGCTGGGAGAGCGATCCAGCCCGCCGCAACGTGTTCGGGCTGATGGCGGCCGACCCGGATCTGGCCCGCGCCGGCATCCGCCTGCGCCAGTTCGGCCAGCAGGTGCTGGAGCTGCTGGGCGGCCGCAAGATCCACTCCGCCTGGGCGGTGCCGGGCGGGGTGCGCACTCCCCTCAGCGCCGAGGCCAGGGCGTGGATCCTGGAGCGGCTGCCGGAGGCGAAGGCCACGGTGGCCACGGCCCTGGAGCTCTACAAGACGCTGCTCGATGGGCCGCTGCAGCGGGAGCAGAGCACCTTCGGCGCACCTTCGGCGACTTCCCTTCGCTGTTCATGGGCCTGGTGGCGGCCGATGGCGGCTGGGAGTGCATCGAGGGGGCGATCCGCTTCATCGACAGCCAGGGGAAGGTAGTGGCCGATGGCCTCTCGGAGGACGACTACGCCAGCTATCTGGGCGAGGCGGTGGAGAGCTGGAGCTACCTCAAGTTCCCCTACTACAAACCCCTGGGGTATCCCGAGGGGATCTACCGGGTGGGGCCCCTGGCGCGGCTGAATGTGTGCGATCGGATCGGCACCCCCTGGGCCGACGCCGAGCTGGCCGAGTTCCGCTATCGCAGCGGCACCGCAGACAGCGGTGGCCGCATCGTGACGTCATCGTTCGCGTTCCACCACGCCCGGCTGGTGGAAATCGTGGCCTGCCTGGAGGGCATCGAGCAGCTGGTGGTTGACGACAGCCTGATGACCGATCGCATCCGCGCCCGCGCCGACCTCAACGCCAACGAGGCGGTGGGGGTGAGCGAGGCGCCGCGGGGCACGCTGTTTCACCACTACCGCGTGGACGACGACGGCCTGATCACGCGGGTGAATCTGATCATCGCCACCGGCCAGAACAACCTGGCCATGAACCGCACCGTGGCCCAGATCGCCCGCGAATTCATCACCGAGCCGGTGGCCGAGGGCGCCGAGATCCCCGAACCGCTGCTCAACCGGGTGGAGGCGGGGATCCGCTGCTTCGATCCCTGCCTCTCCTGCAGCACCCAC
>JALOOQ010000164.1 GCA_025454305.1 Cyanobium sp. Prado107 | reverse complement strand
CTCGGCATGCGGGGTGCGATCGCCACGGCTCAGGCCATGGCCAACAGTGATCCCGATCGCTATGTGCTCCTGCAGCAGTTCTCCAACCCTGCCAATCCCCAGATCCATCACGACACCACGGGGCCGGAGATCTGGGAAGACACGCGGGGCCAGGTGGATGTGCTGGTGGCCGGCGTCGGCACAGGCGGCACCATCAGCGGGGTGAGCCGATACATCAAGCGCACGCTGGGGCATCCGCTGGTTTCGGTGGCGGTGGAACCCTCCGGAAGCCCCGTGATCAGTCAATGCCGCGCTGGTGATGAACTGCGGCCTGGCCCGCATCGCATCCAGGGGATCGGCGCTGGTTTTCTGCCAGCGAACCTCGATCTGAGCGTGGTGGACAGGGTGGAGACGGTTGCGGATGAGGACGCGTTTCTGATGGCGCAGCGCCTGATGCGCGAGGAAGGGATTCTGGCCGGCATCTCCTGCGGCGCTGCCGTGGCAGCGGCCGTGCGAGTGGCTCAGGATGAAGCCCTGCAGGGGAAGGTGATTGTCGTCGTGCTGCCTGATTCGGGTGAGCGCTATCTCAGCACCGCACTGTTCAACGGCATCTTCGATGACCAGGGCCTGCCGCCTGGCGAGTAGCTGCCGCTAGCGGGGATTCTCCAGTCGTCGCGAACGGTCCTTGAGAAATCCGCCTCCTTTCAGCACGAGCAGCGACAACGCAGAGCCCATCAGAAAAGGGCCCCACAAACCACGCCCTGCGGCAATCCCCAGAACGGCCACCAGCGCCAGCGAGGCCGAAGCCGTCAGCCCGGGGGTCGGCCGGGAATAGGGCGCCTGCTGAAGGATCAGGCCCAGACAGATCAGGCCAACGATGATGCTGCAGCTCAGCGTCGCCGCGGCCAGGGCCATGGATGGCTGAGTGGCAGCCCCAATGCCCAGGATCAGGGCGATCACGGCACCCAGCAGGCCGACCGTGGCGTACAGACGCATGCCTGCGGGGCGGCGGGTGCGGTCGGCATTGAACCCGACACAGGCACCCAGCAGGGTTGCCAGGAGCAGGCGGCCGGCGATCTGCGTGAGCGACAGCGATTCAGCGGTGATGGCGAGCGCTTCCGGTGTCATGGCTGGATTCGGGGATGAGGTTCGGAGAGGACGTTCAGATCACGAAGTCGGGCACGAACGTGCGCGCATCCCGGCTGGTGACATGCAGGGCGTCACCGGCCTTGAGCTGGCGGTAGTCGAGGCGCTCCCGGGGCAGCTGAGCCACCACCAGCTCGCCGCTGGCCAGGGTGAGCTCCGCCTGGATGTCGCGGCCCAGATGGGTGAGCCGGCGCAGCACGGCGGGCACACTCCCGTCCTGGGGATGGCGGTGCAGCTCCAGGTCGTGGGGGCGGATGAACACCTCACCCTGCGGTGGGGTGCCTGCCGTGGCGGCAGCCAGGGGCGCATGGGAGGGCAGCACATTCACGGCCCCCACGAAGCTCATCACGAAGGGGCTGGCCGGCTGGTCGTAGATCTCGGCGGGGGTGCCGATCTGCTCGATCCGGCCGTGGTTCATCACCACGATCCGGTCCGCCACCTCCATCGCCTCCTCCTGATCGTGGGTCACGATCACGGTGGTCACGTGCATCTCGTCGTGCAGGTTGCGCAACCAGGCCCGCAATTCCTTGCGCACCTTGGCGTCCAGCGCGCTGAAGGGTTCATCCAGCAGCAGCACCCGCGGCTGCACCGCCAGGGCCCGGGCCAGGGCCACCCGCTGGCGCTGCCCGCCGGAGAGCTG
This sequence comes from Cyanobium sp. Prado107, assembly GCA_025454305.1. GTDB lineage: Bacteria > Cyanobacteriota > Cyanobacteriia > PCC-6307 > Cyanobiaceae > NIES-981. The sequence goes on along the minus strand of JALOOQ010000164.1, from coordinate 3,048 downwards.
CGACGGGTAGCGGTTGCCGAAGCCCTGCAGTTGCACCAGTTCCAGCAGCTCGTCGACGCGCCGGCGGATCGCCTCATGCTTCCAGCCCCGCAGTTCCAGGCCGAAGCCCACGTTCTGGCGCACGGTGCGGTGCTTGAAGAGCGCGAAGTGCTGGAACACGAAACCCACCTGCCGCTCCTGCACCGAGCGGGTGGTGGCTTCCTCACCGGTGATCCAGATGCGGCCGCTGTCGGCCTCCTCCAGGCCGGCGATCAGCCGCAGCAATGTGCTCTTGCCGGAGCCGGAGGGCCCCAGCAGCGCCACGAGCGAGCCGGTGTCGACGTCGAGGCTGACGTCATCGACCGCCCGGAAGGAGCCGAACTGCTTGCTCACATCAGCGACGCGGATGCCCATGGGCGGAAAGCGGACCAACCACCAGACCCTACCGCAAATGCACACAACCCCATCGGCTAACCGTTGAACTAATCGGCAAACGGTGATACGGTCCGCCCGATTCGATCTCCTCTTCCCGTGGCACTTGCGATTCCGGGGCGCCGTCGGCGCTTTGCCTGGCCGGGCTGGCTGCAGATGAGCTGGTCCTGGCGGATCACCTGGCTCTACCTGGCTCTGGTGCTGTTCCTGCCCCTGGGTGCCCTGGCGCTCAAGGCCGCCGCCGTGGGGCCCGTTCAGTTCTGGCAGCTGGCCACCACCCCCGAAGCGCTGGCCACCTACCGGATCAGCTTCGGGCTGGCCTTGCTGGCCGCCCTGGTCAACGGCGTGTTCGGCGTGGTGATCGCCTGGGCCCTGGTGCGCTGCCAGTTTCCGGGTCGGCGCCTGCTGGATTCCCTGATCGATCTGCCCTTTGCCCTGCCCACCGCCGTGGCGGGGCTGGCTTTGGCCGCGATTTACAGCACCAACGGCTGGCTCGGCGCGCCGCTCCTGGCTCTGTTCGGGTTGAAGGTGTCGTTCACCTGGCTGGGCGTGGCCATCGCCATGGTGTTCATCTCGCTGCCGTTCGTGGTGCGCAGCGTGGAGCCGGTGCTCGAGGCCCTGGAGGTGGACCAGGAGGAAGCGGCCTGGTGCCTCGGAGCCAGCTCACGTCAGACCCTGCTGAAGGTGGTGCTGCCGCAACTGATGCCGGCCATTCTGGCCGGCGTGGCCCAGGGCTACAGCCGGGCTGTGGGCGAATACGGCTCGGTGGTGATGATCTCCTCCAACGTTCCATTCAGGGACCTGATCACCCCCACGCTGATCATCCAGAAGCTGGAGGAATACGACTTCGCCTCCGCCACGGTGATCGGCATGGTGATGCTGCTGTTCTCGCTGCTGAGCCTGATGGTGATCAACGGGCTGCAGGTGTGGGGTCGCAACTGGGAAGCCAATCCTCCCCAGGGCGTCTGAACCGCCAACCCCAGTTCACATCCACGCCCCTCACCTTTTCGAACTTCGGATTTCCCATGCGTTCCTGGCTGCGCTCCATGCAGAGGATCCTGCCCCGCCCCTCTGCCGCTCATCTGATTCCCCTCATCGCCTGCCTCTATGTGGGGGTGATCATCCTGCTGCCGGCCCTGGAGGTGGTGGCCGGCGCGTTTGCGAAAGGGCTGGCGCCCTTTCTGGAGAACTTCCAATCGGAGGAGCTGCGTTCAGCAGTGCTTCTCACGCTGCGCTGCACCCTGATCGCCGTGCCCGCCAACACGATCTTCGGGCTGGCTGCGGCCACCGCGATCGCCCGCCGCCAGTTTCCCGGCAAGGCCCTGCTGCTCAGCGTGATCGACCTGCCCTTCTCGATCTCACCGGTGGTGGTGGGCCTGATGCTGGTGCTGCTCTACAGCCCCACCAACGGTCTGCTGGGTGGGATCGTGAGCAGCCTGGGTTGGCAGATCATTTTCTCGTGGCCGGGAATGGCACTGGCCACGATCATCGTGACCTTCCCTTTCATGGCTCGCGAGGTGATCCCGCTGCTGGAGGAGGAGGGATGGGACCAGGAGGAAGCCGCCCGCACGCTCGGTGCCAGCGACTGGCAGGTGTTCTGGAAGGTCACCCTGCCCTCGGTGCGCTGGGCGGTGCTCTACGGCCTGATCCTCACCACCGCCCGGGCCCTTGGGGAATTCGGCGCCGTGGCCGTGGTGAGCGGCAACATCGCCGGCCAGACCCAGACGCTTCCGCTGTTCGTGGAGGATGCCTACAAGCAGTACGACACCGAGCTGGCCTATGGAGCTGCCCTGGTGCTGGCGGGGGTGGGCCTGGTGTCGCTGCTGCTCAAACTGTTCGTGGAGCAGATGCTTGGCGGGCTGCGGGAGGGGGAGCCCATGGGCTGAAGCGTGCCCACCCCTGGCCAGGGGTGGGGCTCAGGAATCGCCCGGCTCCAGCTGGCGGGGGGAGGGGATGTCCTGGAGCGCCATCAGGCGGCGTTCCACGCTGGCGCCGTTCGTCTCCAGCCACGCCTGCATGGCCGGACCGGCGGCGCGCCCATGGATGCGGTGGCTGACGATCACGGCCGTACCCCGGCCGTCGGCGAGGCGAAAGCGCGCGAACACGGCCTCGATCGACTCGGGCCGGGGGAACAGGGCCACGATCAGGTGCTCGACGGGTCCGGCGGCGCTGCGCGGCACCGAGGCGGTGCGCAGCACCCTGCCGTTGTTGCGTGTGTAGGTGGCGAGCACCCGGTTGGCCACCTCCGCCAGCCCATCTCCATCGCTCACCCCCGGATAGGTGTTGATCGTCACCATGTCCGTCCACCGGCTCAGGTCCTCCTGGCCGGGTGGTGTGAATTCGTGCTGGTGCTTGCCCGACCAGCGCCGCTCGTACACCCGGTCGCCGAACCGCAGCGAGAGCAGCTGGCCGGGCGGTCCGCCCTGGGCCTGCAGGGCCATGGGGAGCGCCACCAGCAGGAACAGCAACAGGCGTCGCATCACACCGCCACCTCAGCGAGACGGCCCAACCGCATCCGCCGCCGCCGCCGCTGCCTCCTCGGGCAGCGAGTCGAACAGGTTGAGGCCCAGCCGCTCGGAGAGGAACTGGGCGGTGAGCTGGCCGCGCACGCTGTTGCCGGCCTCGTCGAGCGGCGGC
>JALOOQ010000163.1 GCA_025454305.1 Cyanobium sp. Prado107 | reverse complement strand
GCGGGATCTGCGCGAGACCGTCTACCGCGCCCAGGTGGCCCGCGCCTCCAGCGGCGACCTCGACAACAGGCCCCTGATCGAACGCATCCTCAGCCTGCGACTGGAGCAGGCCCGACGCCTGGGCTACGCCAACTGGGCGGAGGTGAGCCTGGCCAGCAAGATGGCCGAATCGGTGGCGGAAGTGGAGCAGCTGCTGGAGGATCTGCGGGCCGCGGCCTATCCGGTGGCCGAGCGGGAGCTGGCGGAGCTGCGCGCCTGCGCGGCCCGCCATGGCGCTGCGGAAGCCGCCGATCTCAAGCCCTGGGATGTGTCCTACTGGGCCGAGGTGCTGCGACGGGAAACCTTCGAGCTGGACACCGAGGCGCTGCGTCCCTGGTTCCCGCTCGAGCAGGTGCTTCAGGGGCTGTTCGGGCTCTGCCAGCGGCTGTTCGACATCCGCATCCAGGCCACCGAGCCGGGCGAGGCGCCCACCTGGCATCCCGACGTGCGCTATTTCCGGGTGCACGACGGCGCCAGCGGCGATCTGCTGGCGGCGTTCTACCTCGACCCGTTCAGCCGGCCGGGCAGCAAGCGCGGCGGCGCCTGGATGGACGAATGCCTTGGGCGCACCCGGACCCCCGCCGGCGAACCCGTGCTGCCGGTGGCCTACCTGATCTGCAACCAGAGCCCGCCGGTGGGCGACACCCCCAGCCTGATGACCTTCGAGGAGGTGGAGACCCTCTTCCACGAGTTCGGCCACGGCCTCCAGCACATGCTCACCACCGTGGATCGGCCCCGGGCCGCCGGGATCAACAACGTGGAGTGGGACGCGGTGGAACTGCCCAGCCAGTTCATGGAGAACTGGTGCTACGAGCGAACCACGCTGATGGGCATGGCCCGCCACTGGCAGAGCGGTGAGCCCCTGCCCGAGGCCGAATACCAGAAGCTGCTGGCCGCCCGCACCTTCATGGGCGGCACCGCCACCCTGCGCCAGGTGCATTTCGCCCTCACCGACCTGCGCCTGCACAGCCAGTGGACCCCGGAGTGCGGCCAGAGCCCGGAGCAGCTGCGCCGGGAGGTGGCCCGCACCACCACGGTGCTGGAGCCGATCCCGGAGGACGCCTTCCTCTGCGCCTTCAGCCACATCTTCGCCGGTGGCTACTCGGCGGGTTACTACTCCTACAAGTGGGCGGAGGTGCTCAGCGCCGACGCCTTCAGCGCCTTCGAGGAAGCGGGCCTGGACGATGAGAACCAGGTGGTGGCCACCGGCCGCCGCTTCCGCGACACGGTGCTCAGCCTGGGGGGCAGCCGCTCACCGGCCGAAGTGTTCAAGGCCTTCCGGGGGCGGCCGCCGAGCCCCGAGGCGCTGATCCGCCACTCCGGCCTGGCGGCCGGCTGAGCCACCCGCCCGGAGCCAGGGCTCGGGTCAGGGCCGCAGCAGCTCCCCCACGATGGGATCCAGCCCTGCGGGGCTGGTGATCAGCTGCTGGTGGTGCCACACCGGCAGCTGGTGGCTTGGCCCCCTGGGCAGCACCCCCGTCCAGCTGGGCACCACCATCTGGTCGGGGAGGCACCAGAAGCTGGTGCACTCCACTCCCTCCAGTCCTTCGGGGTGGTCGTTCAGCCGGCGCAGCAGGGGGCTGCCCGGCCGCAGGTCGGCGACGGTGGACAGCCAGCGGCGGGGCCAGGGCAGGGCCAGCAGACTGCCCCGGTGCGGGCTGCCGACGCTGATGAACCGGCGGGTCCGCTTCCCCCCGCCCAGCAGCTGGATCCAGGTGCGCGCGATCACCCCGCCGAGGGAGAACCCGAGCACGTCCACCTCCCGATCCGGTCCGAAGCTGTCCGCCACGGCCTGGCCCAGTTCCTCGGCCAGCTCCAGCACCGGCCGTTCCCCCAGCCCATGGGGCAGGTGGGGCACCAGCACCGGATCACGGCGGCCCTCGAGGCGCTTCTCCAGCCGCCGGAACAGCCCCGGGGTGTCCCAGAGGCCGTGCACCAGCACCAGCGGCGGGGCATCCGGGGCCGAGGCCGCCGGTTCGGGCCCGGCCAGGCTGCCCGGCTCTGGGCGGGAGGGCTGAGGGTGGTCGGGCTTGGCGTCGTTAGGGGCTGGCTGCGGGCTGGGCATTGGGGAGGCGGGCGCGCGAAGGTCCGCTCAGGTCAGGATGGCGCCATGAGCGCCCAGGACCAACCCACCGCCCCGGCGGCCGCCGAGCGGCTGAAGGCCATCGCCGAGGCCTTCGCCATCGCCGCGCCGGTGCGCGGGCTCGCACCGCTGGGCAGCGGCAATGTCAACGACACCTACCGGGTGGAGGCGGCCGACGGCGCGCTGTACGTGCTGCAGCGGCTCAACACGGCGGTGTTTCCGCGGCCGGAGCTGGTGATGGGCAACATCGCCCGGGTGGGAGAGCACCTCGACGGCCGCAACGCTCCCCGGCTGCGCGGCGGCAGAAGCTGGGAGATGCCCCGGCTGGTGCCCCTCCGCGACGGGGGTGGGGACTGGCTGGACAAGGACGGCGAGGCCTGGCGGCTGCTCACCCACATCGATGACACCGTGAGCCATGACACGGTGCAGGATGCCGGCCACGCCCGGGAGGTGGGGCGTGCCCTGGGGCGCTTTCACCTGCTGATCCACGATCTTCCCTGCGGGCAGCTGGCCGACACCCTCGAGGGATTCCACGTGACCCCCCGCTACCTGGCGGCCTACCGGGAGCTGCTGGAGCGCAGCGGTGTGGATCCGACCTGTGAGGCCAGCCGTTTCTGCCAAACCTTCGTGGCGGAGCGCGAGGAACTGGTGCCGGCCCTGGAGCAGGCCCGCGAGCAGGGGCGGCTGCGGGAGCGGCCGATCCACGGCGACCCCAAGGTGAACAACGTGCTGCTCGACCGCCACAGCGGCGAGGCCGTGGCGCTGGTGGATCTGGACACGGTGAAGCCGGGGCTGGTGCAGTACGACATCGGCGACTGCCTGCGCTCGGGCTGCAATCCGGCGGGCGAGGAGGCCGCGGACCTGAACGCGGTGACCTTCGATCTGGGGCTCTGCCGGCCGATGCTGGGCGGCTACCTGGAGCTGGCGCGGCCCTTTCTCAGCCAGGCCGACCTGGAGCTGATCCCCACGGCGGTGCGGCTGATCAGCTTCGAGCTCGGCCTGCGCTTCTTCAGCGACCACCTGGCCGGCAACCGCTACTTCAAGTGCCGCCATCCCCGCCACAACCTGGAGCGGGCCCTCGTGCAGTTCCGCCTGGTGGAGAGCATCGAGGCCCAGGAGCCGGAGATCCAGGCGCTGGTGGAGGAGCTGCGCTGATGCTGGCTGCCGAGCTGGTTCCCCATGCCGGGCAGGCGGCGCTGCCGGAGGCATCGCAGGGATCCGGCCTGCGGATCCACGCCCGGGCGGAGCGCTTCGGCGCGGAGCTGCGGCTCACCTACGGGCTCACCGGCCCCCTGGAGACGCTGCGGATTCCGAGGCCCCAACCGGAGCCGCAACGCCGCGATGGGCTGTGGCAGCACACCTGTCTGGAAGCCTTCCTGGCCGTGGCGGGGCAGGAGGGCTACTGGGAGCTGAACCTGGCTCCTTCGGGGCACTGGAACCTGTACAGGCTGGACGGCTACCGCCGCAACCTGCGCCCCGATCCGCGCCTGACGGCCCTGCCCCTGGAGCTGCGGCACAGTCCCGAAACCTTCCGGCTGGGGGCCTCGCTGCCCCTGCCACCGCCGCTGACGGAGGCGGAGGAGCTGGAACTGGCCCTCACCGCCGTGCTGGAGCACGCGGATGGTGGCCTCAGCTACTGGGCCCTCGCCCATCCGCCGGGGGAAGCGGACTTCCACTGGCGCGGCGGATGGCGACGCTGCCGCTGAAGCCCGGCACGGGGGCCGCGCACTTGCGCAGTTCCAGCAGCACCGGCAGAGCACCGTGGCGGTCGGCGATCAGCTCGAGGATGCACTGGCCGTAGCGCTCCAGCGTGAGGCAGCGGATGCTGCGCGCCTGCTGCTGCAGGGCCTGGATCAGGGTGCCGTAGTCGAGGGTGTCGGCCAGCGCATCGCTGCGGCCGGCGGCGGCCAGATCCACCCCCAGCTCCAGATCCAGCTCGAACCACTGGCCGCGCTCGCGCTCGAACGGCAGCACTCCCACGTGGGCCCAGAGCCGCAGCCCCCGCACGACGATGCGATCGCCAGTGCTCACAGCGGCAGAGGGGCTCACAGCGGCAGGGGCCGGTGGCTGAAACAGCGTTCCCCGCTGGCGTAGTCGGCGGCGATGTGGCCCTCGCCGCGCAGCCGGTAGCGGTAGGTCACCAGCCCCTCCAGCCCCACCGGCCCCCGCGGTGGCAGGGTCTGGGTGCTGATGCCCACTTCCGCCCCGAAGCCGTAGCGGAAGCCGTCGGCGAAGCGGGTGGAGCAGTTCAGGTACACACCGGAGCTGTCGACGGCGGCCAGGAAGCGCTCGGCCGCTGCGGGGTCGGTGGTGCAGATGGCGTCGGTGTGGCGGGAGCCGTAGGTGGCGATGTGGTCGAGGGCCGCCTCCAGATCGGAAACAACCTTCACCGCCAGGATCAGGTCGGAGTACTCCGTGCCCCAGTCGTTCTCAGCGGCGGCATGGGGCACCCCCAGGGCGCGGGCGGCGGCATCGCCGCGCAGTTCCACGCCGGCCGCCGCGAAGGCCTCCACGGCCGCCGGCAGGAACGTGGGTGCGATGGCCTGGTGCACCAGCAGGGTCTCGATGGCGTTGCAGGCGGCCGGGTACTGGGTCTTGGCGTCGATCGCGACCCGCAGGGCCTGATCGGGATCCACCTGCCGGTCCACGTAGAGGTGGCAGACGCCATCGGCGTGGCCGAGCACCGGGATGCGGGTGTTGTCCTGGATGAAGCGCACCAG
>JALOOQ010000162.1 GCA_025454305.1 Cyanobium sp. Prado107 | reverse complement strand
CTCCGTCGCCGTCACCGGACGGCGGGCCGGGGCCGTGGCCGCGTTCGTGGATGGCTGCCGTGGCTGGGCGCCGCAGCTGCAGCCGCTCGACTGGGAGCAGTTGGCCGGCCCCCTGGCCGAGGCGGAGTTGCTGGTGAACACCACGCCGGTGGGCATGGCCGCCGCCGGCGATCCCGGCGCCGCTGAGCGTTCCCCGCTGAGCCCGGCCCAGCTGGACGCTCTCTCGCCCCGGGCCACGGTGTATGACCTCATCTACACGCCCAGGCCCACGGCGCTGCTGCGGGCGGCGGGCGAGCGGGGCTGCCGCGTCCTCGACGGCCTGGAGATGCTGGTGCAGCAGGGGGCGGCTTCCCTGCGCCTGTGGAGCGGCCGCCGGGACGTGCCGGTGGACGCCATGCGCGAAGCGGCCGCCGTGGCCCTCGGGGCCTGATGGCCGGTCCGGCCCCAGACCGGTGCCTAGCCTGAGCGGCAGTGATCCCGGCAGCGATGCAAGGCCCCCCCATCTGGCAGCGCCTGCTGGCCGCCCTCGCCTACCTGCTGCCCTGGAGCGATGCCCTTGGATTCGGCCGCAGCCTGTTCGGGCTGTTCCCGCCGCTGCAGTGGCTGAGCCTGCCGGCCCTGCCCCTGCTGCTGCTGCAGCAGGCGGTGCCCTTCGGCGGCTTCGTGATCTTCCTGGTGCTGTTCCTGGCGGTGGTGCGCAACGGCCGCGTGCCCTACCTGATCCGCTTCAACGTGCTGCAGGCGATCCTGATCGACATCCTGCTGATCCTGGTGACGCTCGCCTTCAGCGTGCTGCTGGCGCCGCTGGCCGGCGGCTTCGCCCTGCGCACGCTGAGCAACACCGTCTTTCTCGGTGCCCTGCTGCTGGTGCTGTTCGGGGTGATCCAGAGCCTGCGGGGCCAGGAGGCCGACATTCCCAGCCTGTCCCAGGCGGTGCGCATGCAGCTCTACTGAGGGGTCCGGCCGCTGGGATAGGTTGGTCGATCCGTCGCTGGTGGGCACCGCCCATCGGCCCGTCCTACAGGCGACCATGACGCAGCCTTACTACGAAACGATGTACATCCTTCGCCCGGACATTCCGGAGGAGGAGGTGGAGACGCATGTGACCCGCTACCGCGACCTGGTGGTGGACGCCGGTGGTGAGGTGCTCGACTGCCAGATGCGGGGCAAGCGCCGTCTGGCCTATCCGATCGCCAAGCACCGCGAAGGCATCTACGTGCAGCTGAATCACAACGGAGACGGGCAGCAGGTGGCCCCGCTGGAGCGGGCCATGCGCCTCTCGGAGGACGTGATCCGTTACCTCACGGTCAAGCAGGACGGACCGATGCCTCCGCCCCGCAGCATTCCCGCGGCCGTGAGCGCCGGCGGTGAAGCCCAGCCCGAGCAGGCCTGACAGCTCGGTTTCCGCCTACCCTCAAGCCATGCAGGCGGACCAGTCCCCAAGCCGAGGAGTTCCAGGTAGCGGATTCCCTGGCGGCGGATCCTCCTCGGACACCACAGCCGAGGCCGGGGTGATTCCCCCGGCCCCACAGTGGCCTGGCGAGCCCACTGAACCCACCGACCCGCTTCTGGCCTCCCATCAGCTGGCCTGGAAGCGCGAGTCGCTGGAGAAGGAACTGGCAGCCTGCCGCGAGGAACTGGCGGCGATGCGCGCCCTCCTGGACGATCTGCCGCGGATCTTCGAGAGCAAGTTCGAGAACCGCCTCAGGCCGCTGCTGGAGCAGAAGGAGCGGCTGCTGCAGGGCAACGAGGGCCTGCGTGAGCAGCTGCGCCAGCTGGAGCCGGGCAGCATGCCGATCGCCGGCAACCTGCTGCCGGCAGCCATGGCGGGGGAGGCGTCGGCTGGACCATCGGCAGGCCGCGGGCGGGGATGGGGCCGCAGCCTGCGCCATGCCTTCAGGGTCGGTCAGCCCCCGCGCTGACTGGCAGCCCAGAGCCGGGTCGGCAGGCCCCACACGTAGATGAACCCCTCGGCGGCGCGGTGGTCGAAGCGGTCACCGGCGTCGTAGGTGGCCATGTCGGGCACGTAGAGGCTGTTGCCGGCGCTGCTGCGACCCACCACGGTGGCGTTGCCCTTGTGCAGCCTGATGCGCACCGTGCCGTTCACCACCGTCTGGGTGCGCTCGATGAAGCCGTCGATGGCATCCTTGAGCGGGCCGAACCACAGGCCCTGGTACACCAGGTCGGCCCACTGCTGCTCCAGCTGGCGCTTGCTGCGCAGCACGTCGGCCGCCAGGGTGAGGCTCTCGAGCTCCTGGTGGGCCCTGATCAGCAGCAGCAGCCCCGGGGTCTCGTAGATCTCCCGGCTCTTGATGCCCACCACCCGGTCCTCGATCATGTCCAGCCGGCCGAAGCCGTGGCCACCGGCCAGGGCATTGGCCCGGCGCACCAGGCTCACCGGATCGAGGCGCACACCGTCGATGCTCACCGGGTTACCCCGCTCGAAGCCGATCACCACCACCTGGGCCTGATCGGGCGCGGCGTCCACACTCACGGTGAGGGCAAACACCTCCTCGGGGGGCTCCACGTCGGGATCCTCCAGGGGGCCGGCCTCGATCGAGCGGCCCAGCAGGTTGAGGTCGATCGAGTAGGGAGATGTCTTGCTCACCGGCGAGGGGATGCCGCAGCGCTCGCCGTAGGCGATCGTCTCCTCGCGGCTCATGCCCCACTCCCGTGCCGGGGTGAGCACCTTCAGGTCGGGGGCGAGGGCGCCGATGGCCACGTCGAAGCGCACCTGGTCGTTGCCCTTGCCCGTGCAGCCGTGGGCCACGGCATCGGCCCCCACCTCGCGGGCGATCTCCACCAGCCGGCGGGCGATCAGCGGCCGGGCCAGGGCGGTGGAGAGGGGGTAGCGGCCCTGATAGAGGGCGTTGGCGCGGATCGCCGGGAAGGCGAACTCGCCGATGAAGGGCTCGAGCAGGTCGCCCACGATCGACTGGCTGGCGCCTGAGTCGAGCGCCTTGCGGCGGATCGGCTCCAGCTCGTCACCCTGGCCGAGATCGGCGGCGAAGGTGATCACCTCCTCCACGCCCCACTCGTTCTTCAGGTAGGGGATGCAGACGCTGGTGTCCACCCCGCCGGAGTAGGCCAGCACCGCCTTCTTGGCACGCCCCATCAACGCCGTTCCTGGTTTCGGTCGCTCGATTCTCCCCTGTCGCCGGCTGCCGCCTGCGGGCCCGCGCGCCAGGAGGCCGCCAGCCAGAGGGCCATCAGCAGCGGCGGACCCAGCACCAGGCCCCACACCGGGGCGGCATCCGCGACCAGGGGATCGGGCCAGCGCTGGCCGGCGGCCGCCAGCACACTGCTGAAGGCCAGGGCCAGGGCCCAGAGGCGCAGCACGGACCGCACCACCCCGGCGCCACCGGGAGGATCTGCGGCGGGGGGTGGCGAGGCGGGGGGTGGCTGGGGCCCGGAGGCAGCAGACGGGGGCATGGCGGGCGGAGGCTTGGCGCCGGCAGCTGGGGAGGTAGGGTGCAGGGTCGCACCTGGGGTGGTGAACACGCCGTCCCCAGCCCAGCAACGCCCATGGCCCGCACAAGCCCGTGGCGCCCCATGGCACAACGCCTGCCCGCACAAGCCTGACCAACGCCGGACCGCATGAGCAAGCTCTCCCCCTCCAGCCTCAGCCGTCTGGAGAGCATCAACCCCTCCCTCACCCGCTACGACCGGGACGAGCCGGCGCCGGTGCTGCCCCTGCGCGATGAGCCCGATCTGCTGAGCTGGCTGGAGAGCAGCGGCCGCCTGGTGGCCGATGAGGAGAGCGCCACCACGGACGTGAGCACCGTGGAGGAGGAGGAGCTCTCGGCGCTGATGGGCGAGAAGGAGGACTACAACAAGGACGACGAGCAGCAGGACGAGGACTGGGAAGACTGATCCCGTGCGTGCGCAGGGCGAGACTCCGGCCGGCGACGGTCGCCTGGCGGCATGGGTGCTGGCAGCCGGGGTGCTGGCGGTCTGCCTGCTGAGCGACTGGCTGGTTGCCAATTCCATGCTCACCCTGCCGCTGCTGGTGGCGGCGGGGGTGAGCGCCGCGGTCACGGCCTGGGGTGTGCCCAGGCTGCGGCGTCTGAAGCTGGGCCAGGTGATCCGCGAGGAAGGCCCCCAGGCCCACCACAGCAAGGCCGGCACTCCCACCATGGGCGGCCTGCTGGTGGTGCCGGTGGGGGTGATCGTCGGCGGCCTGATCAGCCCCGCCGATCCCCGGCTGCTGGCGGTGGCGGCCGTCACCCTGGCCTACATGGCCGTGGGCGCGGTGGATGACTGGCGCAGCCTCACCCGCCGCACCAACACAGGCCTCTCGCCCCGCGGCAAGCTGCTGCTCCAGGGCGGAGCGGCCGTGCTGTTCCTGGCCTGGGCGGCTCAGGGTCAGTGGCTGGCGGGCGCCAGCCAGGGCGACGTGGCCCTGCCCCTGGGCTGGGTGCTGCCCCTGGGCCTGCTGATCTGGCCCCTGGGGCTGTTCGTCTTCCTGGCCGAGAGCAACGCCACCAACCTCACCGATGGCCTCGACGGCCTGGCCGCGGGCTGCGGCGCCGTGGTGTTCACCGGCATGGGCCTGCAGCTGATGCTGCGGGGCCACGGCGGCGACCCGGCGCTGGCCGCCTTCTGCGCCGCCATGGCCGGCTGCTGGCTGGGGTTTCTGGCCCACAACCGCAATCCGGCCCGTCTGTTCATGGGCGACACCGGCTCGCTGGCGATGGGGGCGGCCCTCAGCGGCGTGGCCCTGCTCTCCAACAGCCTCTGGCCACTGCTGGTGATGGGCGGGGTGTTCCTGGCCGAATCCCTCTCGGTGATCATCCAGGTGTGGGTGTTCAAGGCCACCAAGGGGCCCGACGGCCAGGGGCGG
>JALOOQ010000161.1 GCA_025454305.1 Cyanobium sp. Prado107 | reverse complement strand
CAGGCCCGCTGCCCCCCGCCTGAGGCGGGAGGAAGGACTGATTCGGCACCTACGGTTTCGTCCACCACCCGTGCTGATGGCTTCGGTGGTTTCAACGCCGCCCTGGCGTCAGCGGACGCTCCCGAGCCGATCCCCCACGCCGGCTGAACCCGCCGTGGGCACAACCAGGGCCATGCTTGAGCGGTCATGCGATGGGCGGCGTGAGCTGGTTCGGACTGGCCGAGCTGCTGATCCTGGGGCTGCTGGCCGACGGCCTGTTCCGGCGGCTGGGGGTGCCGGGGCTGATCGGCATGCTGCTGGTGGGGGTGGCGCTGGGGCAGTCGGGGCTGGGACTGCTCGATCCCCGGCTGCTGGCCCTCAGCGGCGATCTGCGCCAGATGGCCCTGGTGGTGATCCTGCTGCGGGTGGGCTTCGGCCTCAACCTCGGCACCCTGCGCCAGGTGGGGCGGCGGGTGCTGCTGCTGGCCTGGATCCCGGCGGCCTGCGAGGGCTTGATCATCACGCTGGTGGCCCCGTCGCTGCTGGGGCTGAGCACGCTGGAGGCGGCGCTGCTGGGGAGCGTGATCGCGGCGGTGTCGCCGGCGGTGGTGGTGCCGCTGATGCTGCGCCTGATCGAGGAGAAGCGCGGCACCGAGCGGGCCATCCCCCAGATGGTGATGGCCGCCGCCTCCCTCGACGACATCGCCGTGATCGTGGTGAACGGGGTGCTGCTGGGGCTGCTGGTGCAGCAGGGCGCCGCTCTGCCCGCCCAGCTGATCCGCCTGCCGCTGGGCCTGGCGCTGGGGGCAGCCGCCGGTGCGGGCCTGGGCTGGCTGCTGATCCGCTGGATCGCCCGCTTCCGGCCCCAGGCCAACCGCCAGGTGCTGCTGATCCTGGCCCTGTCGCTGCTGCTGCTGCGCCTGCAGGAGCGCATCAACGGGCTGGTGCCCTTCACCGGCCTGGTGGCGGCGATCGCCCTGGGGGTGGTGATCCTGGAGCTCCGCGACGACCTGGCGCACCCGATCGCCGCCAAGTTGGCCTCGATCTGGGTGTTCGCCGAGCTGGTGCTGTTCACCCTGGTGGGCGCCCAGCTCAACGTGGCGGTGGCCTGGCGCAGCGGCCTGGCGGGCCTGGCGGTGCTGGCCCTGGGCCTGCTGGCCCGCTCGATCGGCACCCTGCTCTGCCTGGCCCGCAGCGAGTTCACGGCCGGCGAGCGCCTGTTCGTGACCGTGGCCTACATCCCCAAGGCCACCGTGCAGGCGGCCATCGGCGCCGTGCCGCTGATGACCATGCAGGCCGCCGGGCTGCCCACGGGCCCGGGCGAGATCATCCTGGCGGTGGCCGTGCTGAGCATCGTGGTCACCGCGCCGCTGGGGGCCTGGCTGAGCGCCGCACTCGCGCCGCGGGTGCTGCGTCTGGAGCACGGGGCCGACCCCGATCAGCCCGTGCAGCTGCGGTAGGGGAACAACCGCACGCTGCGGTTGGCGATGGCCACCAGGGCCAGCATCACCGGCACCTCCACCAGCACGCCCACCACGGTGGCCAGGGCGGCGCCGGAGCGCACGCCGAACAGGCTGATGGCCACCGCCACTGCCAGCTCGAAGAAGTTCGAGGCGCCGATCAGGGCGCCGGGGGCGGCCACGTCGTGCTTCTGGCGGCAGGCGCGCATGCCCAGGGCGGTGAGCAGGAAGATCAGCACGGTCTGCAGGATCAGCGGGATCGCCACCAGCGCGATCAGCCCCGGATTGGCGGCGATGGTGCCGGCCTGGAAGCCGAACAGCAGCGTCACCGTGGCCAGCAGGCCCACGATCGCCCAGGGCTTGAGCACCCGCTCCAGGTGCTCGATGGCCTTCTCGCTGGCCAGGAAGCGCCGGGTGAGCCAGCCGGCCGCCAGGGGGATCACCACGAACATGCCCACTGAGAGCTGCAGGGTGTCCCAGGGCACCACCACCTGGCTCACGCCCAGCAGCAGGGCGGCGATGGGGGCGAAGGCCACCACCATGATCAGGTCGTTCACCGCCACCTGCACCAGGGTGTAGGTGGCATTGCCGCGGCAGAGCTGGCTCCACACGAACACCATCGCCGTGCACGGGGCCACCCCCAGCAGGATCATGCCGGCGATCAGTTCATCGCCCAGCGGCGCCGGGATCCAGGCCGCGAAGATTCCGCGGATGAACCACCAGGCCAGCAGGGCCATGGTGAAGGGCTTCACCAGCCAGTTCATCCCCACCGTCACCAGCAGCGGCTGGGGGTTGCGGCCGATGCGGCGCACGGCGCCGAAGTCCACCGCCAGCATCATCGGGACGATCATCAGCCAGATCAGCACCGCGATCACCAGATTGATCTGGGCGATCTGGATCCCACCCAGCAGGGTGAACAGGCCGGGGAAGGCCTGGCCCAGCAGCAGGCCGGCGGCGATGGCCAGGGCCACCCACAGGCTCAGCCAGCGCTCGAACACGCCCATCTCAGTCGCAGCAGGGGGTGGCGGGGGCGGTGCACTGGCGGGCCAGGGCCGCCAGCCAGTCCTGCAGCGCCTCGAGAGCCTCCGGCCGCAGGCGGTAGTACACCCAGCGGCCGCTGTGGCGGTCGCTCAGCAGCCCGGCATCGCGCAGCACCTTGAGGTGGAACGACAGGCGCGACTGGGCCAGGCCCAGTTCCTCGGTGAGCTCGCACACGCAGCGCTCGCCGCCGGCGAGGGCCTCGAGCACCTGCAGCCGGCAGGGATCGGCGAGGGCCTTGAGCATCGGCCGCGCCCGGTCGGTGTCCAGGGTTCTGGCCATGCCCTGCGGGGCCCCCGGGGGCGCGGGGGGCGTCCTTAACCGGCCCATAAGATCCATCAAGAGCTCTTGATGTGAGAGTACTGCCAGACGCTCTGGCGCCGTGCGCATCGGCATCAACGGTTTCGGCCGCATCGGCCGCCTGGTGTTCCGGGCCCTCTGGGACCGGCCCGGCATCCAGCTGGTGCACGTGAACGACTGCGGCGGTGACGCCGCCACCGCCGCCCACCTCCTGGAGTTCGACTCCGTGCACGGCCGCTGGACGCATCCGGTGTCCGCAGCGCTCGATGGCTTCAGCGTGGAGGGCAGGCCGGTGGGCTACTCCCAGTTCAGCCATCCGGCGGTGGTGCCCTGGCGGGAGGCCGGCGTGCAGCTGGTGCTGGAGTGCACCGGCAAGGTGAAGACGCCCGAAACCCTGGCGGCCTACTTCCATGAACCCGGCATCGCCAAGGTGATCGTGGCCTGCCCGGTGAAGGGCGATCTCGACGGCGTGGAGATCCCCAACATCGTGTTCGGCGTCAACCACGCCAGCTACCAGCCGGAGCGCCACCGCCTGCTCACCGCCGCCTCCTGCACCACCAACTGCCTGGCGCCGGTGGTGAAGGTGGTGCACGAGAGCTTCGGCATCCGCCACGGCTCGATCACCACCCTGCACGATGTGACCAACACCCAGGTGGTGATCGACGGCTTCAAGAGCGACCTGCGCCGAGCCCGCTCCTGCCTGCAGAACCTGATCCCCACCAGCACCGGATCGGCCCGGGCGATCGGCCTGATCTTTCCGGATCTCCAGGGCCGCCTCAACGGCCATGCCGTGCGGGTGCCGCTGCTCAATGCCTCGCTCACCGACGCGGTGTTCGAGCTGGAGCGCCGCGTGTCGGTGGAGGAGGTGAACGGGGCCTTCGAGGCCGCCGCCAACGGCCCCCTGCAGGGGATCCTCGGCTGTGAAACCCGGCCGCTGGTGTCCAGCGATTTCCGTGGCGACAGCCGCAGCTCGATCGTGGATGCCCTCTCCACCCTGGTGGTGAACGGCACCCAGCTCAAGGTGTACGCCTGGTACGACAACGAGTGGGGCTACAGCTGCCGCATGGCCGATCTGGCCTGCCACGTGATCGCCCGGCAGCAGGAGGCCCGCTGATGCGCAGGCTCTCACCCGTTCAGCAATACAGCATCATCACGGCCAACAACTGGGCGTTCACCATCACCGATGGGGCCCTGCGCATGCTGGTGGTGTTCCACTTTCTCAAACTGGGGTTCACCACACTGGAGGTGGCCTTCCTGTTCATCTTCTATGAGTTCTTCGGCGTTCTCACCAACCTCTACGGCGGCTGGCTGGGCGCCCGTTTCGGCCTCAAGCTCACGCTCTGGATCGGCACGGTGCTGCAGATCGTGGCCCTGTTGCTGCTGGTGCCGGTGGCGGACACCTGGCCCAGGCTGCTCTCGGTGGTGTGGGTGATGGTGGCCCAGGCCCTCAGCGGCATCGCCAAGGATCTCGAGAAGATGAGCGCCAAAAGCGCCATTCGCGTGGTGGTGCCGGAAACCCCCGACGACCACAGCCGCGGTGAGCGGCAACTGTTCCGCTGGGTGGCCATCCTCACCGGCGCCAAGAACGCCCTCAAGGGCCTGGGCTTTTTTGTGGGTGGTGTGCTGCTCACCACCGTGGGCTTCAACGCGGGCGTGGGGGCGCTGGCCGGCTGGCTGGCCGTGGCCTTTCTGGTCACCCTGCTGCTGCCGCGGGACATCGGCAAGATGAAGAGCAAGCCCGCCTTCAAGTCTCTGCTGTCCAAGAGCGAGGGCATCAATGTGCTGTCGCTGGCGCGTTTCTTCCTGTTCGGCGCCCGCGATGTGTGGTTCGTGGTGGCCCTGCCGGTGTTTCTGCAGGCGAGCCTCGGCTGGGACTTCTGGAAGGTGGGCGGCTTCATGGGCCTGTGGGTGATCGGCTACGGGATCATCCAGGGTTCCGCCCCCAGCCTGCGCCGGGCCTGGGGACGCGATCGCCCGCCCGGTCCGCCAGCGGTGCAGTTCTGGGCAGCCGTGCTCACGGCAATTCCGGCGCTGATCGCCATCAGCCTTGCGCGTGAGGTGGGCAACCCCGGCATCGCCGTGGTGGTGGGGCTGATGGTGTT
>JALOOQ010000160.1 GCA_025454305.1 Cyanobium sp. Prado107 | reverse complement strand
GCCGCCGCCGCCCGCCTTGGCCGCGGGGGCCTTGCGGGGACTGAGGAACATGATCATGTTGCGGCCCTCGCGCTTGGGCGGCTGCTGGATCTCGGCGGCCTCCTCGAGGTCCTTGGCCATGCGCATCAGCAGCACTTCCGCCAGGGCCGTGTGCTGGATCTCCCGGCCGCGGAAGATCACCGTGCACTTCACCTTGTCGCCGGCCTTGAGGAAGCGCGACGCCTGACCGATGCGCACGTCGTAGTCGTGCTGGTCGATCTTGTATCGCATCTTCACCTCCTTCACCTCGGTCTGGTGCGACTTCTTCTTGGCTTCCTTGGCCTTCTTCTCCTGCTCGAACTTGAACTTCCCGTAGTCCATGATCCGGCACACCGGCGGATCGGCCTTCTCGCTCACCAGCACCAGATCGAGCTCGCGGTCGTTGGCCACGTCCAGCGCCTCTGCCCGGGAGATCACGCCGAGTTGTGTGCCGTCGGAGTCCACCACCCGCAACTGGGGATAGTTGATGCGCTCGTTGATGTTGGGCAGCTCCCGCACGGGAGCGCGACGGTCAAAACGGGGACGAGGTGGCATTCAGGTGGTGGTTGAAGTCGGGTGAATGGGTGTCACCCTTCACCCTAGACGCCGCTCGACCTCCCGCAACGCCTGCTCCAGTTGCCCTTCCGTGTCCTCGCCCGTGAGCCACACCGGGCTGTGCTGACGCCGGAACCAGGTGCGCTGGCGCTTGGCGAACTGACGGGTGCGCCGGCCCAGGTCCGGCGGGTCCAGCCCCAGCTCCAGCACCCTCCAGGGCGGCGGCTCCGCTCCCTGCTGGGCGGAGAGGGGGCGGCCGGTGGCATAGAGCACCTCCAGGGCCCGCTGGGTGCGCACGGCGTCGGCGGGAGCGATGCGGCCGGCGGCCTCCGGGTCGGCGCCCCGCAGCAGCTCGTGGCAGAGGGGCTGGCCGAGGGCGTCCAGCTGGCGGCGCAGCTCCGGCTGGGGCGGCACCGCCGGCGGCCGCAGGCCCTGGGTGAGGGCCTTGAGGTAGAGCCCGCTGCCTCCCGCCAGCAGAGCCATCGGCTCAGCGGGCCCGGGGCGGGTGAGTTCCCGGGCGATGGCCGCCTCGGCCAGGGCGCTGAACCCCTGCAGATTGATCGGCTGATCGGGATCGCGCAGATCCAGCAGTTCGTGGCGGGCTGCGGCCCGCTGGGCCGGTGTCGGCTTGGCGGTGCCCACGTCCATGCCCCGGTAGAGCTGGCGCGAGTCCACGTTCAGCACCGCCAGGCCGAGGGCTCGGGCCAGGGCGATGGCCAGGTCGGTCTTGCCGCTGGCCGTCGGGCCCAGCAGCACGATCATCAGGGGGTGGCGGCAGCCCATTCCCCCACCCTGCCAGCCCCGCCGCCAGCCCCGGTCAGCGGTGGTAGATTCCCCTGCGCGCAAGGGATCTTGCCCGCCACGGCTGGCCCTCTCCGGCTGGCCCGCCACGGCTTCCAGGTCCATGCCGTATCTCCGGGGATCCTCTCCCGCATGAGTGAAGCCACCCCCGCATGAGCGAAGCCACGAAGGTCGAGAACGCCTACGGCGCCGAACAGATCCAGGTGCTCGAGGGCCTGGAGCCGGTGCGCAAGCGCCCGGGCATGTACATCGGCTCCACCGGTCCCCGGGGCCTGCACCACCTCGTCTACGAGGTGGTGGACAACTCCGTGGACGAGGCCCTGGCCGGCCACTGCGACCAGATCCTGGTGGTGCTGCACGAGGACGGCTCCTGCTCGGTCACCGACAACGGCCGCGGCATCCCCACCGACATCCACCCGCGCACCGGCAAGAGCGCCCTTGAGACGGTGCTCACCGTGCTGCATGCCGGCGGCAAGTTCGGCTCCGGCGGCTACAAGGTGTCCGGCGGCCTGCACGGCGTGGGCGTGTCGGTGGTGAACGCCCTCTCCGAATGGGTGGAGGTGACCGTGCACCGCGCCGGCCAGGTGCACCACCAGCGCTTCGAGCGCGGGGCGCCCATCGGCATCCTCAGCTCCAGCCCCGCCCCCGCCGAGGACGCCGACCGCACCGGCACCGCGGTGCGCTTCCGGCCCGACCTGGAGATCTTCAGCGGCGGCATCGAGTTCGACTACCAGACCCTGTCCTCCCGCCTGCGGGAGCTGGCCTATCTCAACGGCGGCGTGCGCATCGTGTTCCGCGACGAGCGCAGCGCCGCCCGCAGCGCCGAGGGCGAACCCCACGAGGAGATCTACTTCTACGAGGGCGGCATCAGGGAATACGTCGCCTACATGAACGCGGAGAAGGATCCGCTGCACCGCGACATCATCTACGTCAATTCCACCCGGGACGGCGTGCAGGTGGAGGCCGCCCTGCAGTGGTGCGTGGACGCCTACTCCGACAGCATCCTGGGCTTCGCCAACAACATCCGCACGGTGGATGGCGGCACCCACATCGAGGGCCTCAAGACGGTGCTCACCCGCACCCTCAACGCCTTCGCCAAGAAGCGCGGCAAGCGCAAGGAGGCCGATGCCAACCTGGCCGGTGAGAACATCCGCGAGGGCCTCACCGCCGTGCTGTCGGTGAAGGTGCCCGAGCCGGAGTTCGAGGGGCAGACCAAGACCAAGCTCGGCAACACCGAGGTGCGCGGCATCGTCGATTCGCTGGTGGGCGAGGCCCTGGGCGAATTCCTGGAGTTCAACCCCTCGGTGATCGACCTGATCCTCGAGAAGGCCATCCAGGCCTTCAACGCCGCCGAGGCCGCCCGCCGCGCCCGCGAACTGGTGCGGCGCAAGAGCGTGCTGGAGAGCTCCACCCTGCCGGGCAAGCTGGCCGACTGTTCCTCCCGGGATCCCTCCGAATCGGAGATCTACATCGTGGAGGGCGATTCGGCAGGGGGTTCGGCGAAGCAGGGCCGCGACCGGCGCTTCCAGGCGATCCTGCCCCTGCGCGGCAAGATCCTCAACATCGAGAAGACCGACGACGCCAAGATCTACAAGAACACCGAGATCCAGGCGCTGATCACGGCCCTGGGGCTGGGCATCAAGGGTGAGGAGTTCGACGAGAAGAATCTCCGCTATCACCGCATCGTGATCATGACCGACGCCGATGTGGACGGCGCCCACATCCGTACCCTCATCCTCACGTTCTTCTTCCGCTATCAGAAGGCCCTGGTGGAGGGTGGTTACATCTACATCGCCTGTCCGCCGCTCTACAAGGTTGAGCGCGGCAAGAACCACACCTACTGCTACAACGAAGCCGAACTCAAAAAGACGATTGAGCAGTTCGGCGAGAAGGCCAACTACACCATCCAGCGCTTCAAGGGTCTCGGCGAGATGATGCCCCAGCAGCTCTGGGAAACCACCATGGATCCGTCCACCCGCATGATGAAGCGGGTGGAGATCGACGATGCCCTCGAGGCCGATCGCATCTTCACGATCCTGATGGGCGACAAGGTGGCACCCCGGCGCGAGTTCATCGAAACCCACAGCGCCGAACTCGACCTGGCCCAGCTCGACATCTGATGGCCGTCCGAGCTGTGCGCGTGACGCCGACGGCATGGCGGCTGGCGGCTCTGCTGGGTTTCGCCCTGGTGGCACCGGCCGGTCTGCCCGCCGGCGGCGCCGACTGGCGCCTGCCCGAACTGCGGCGCCGCCAGAGCAGCCGCGAGCCGCTGCTCTCGGTGGTGCCCCAGGCGCTGCGCTGTGCGCCCCGGCATCAGGCGCCGGCGATCAGCCGTGCCGAGGCCGGCGTTCCCCTGCGGGTGGTGCGCCGCTGGATCCAGCCCGGCGGCGAACGCTGGCTGCAGGTGGATCTGCCCACCCCGTCCGGCGTCCGCCGGGGCTGGCTGGCCGGCTGAGCCTGGCTCAGGCCGCCAGCGCCGCCTCGATCGCCGCCGTGAGCTCGGCGCTGTCGGGTTCCACGGCGCTCTTCCAACGGCCCAGCACCGTGCCGTCCTTGCCGATCAGGAACTTCTCGAAGTTCCAGGCCACATCCCCGGCGGGCTCGGTCTGGGTGAGGGTGCTGTAGGGCTCGGTCTTGGCGCCGGTGGCGTGCACCTTGTCGAACAGGGGGAAGGCGGCGCCGTAGGTGGTGGAGCAGAACTGCTGGATCTCCTCCAGGGTGCCGGGTTCCTGGCCGCCGAAGTCGTTGCAGGGAAAACCCAGCACGGTGAAGCCGCGGGAGCCGTAGGTGTCCTGAAGCGTCTGCAGGCCGGCGTACTGGCGGGTGAAGCCGCAGCGGCTGGCCACATTCACGATCAGCAGCACCTGACCGGCCCACTCCCCCAGACGCCGCTCGGCGCCGGCGGCATCGCGCACCACCACATCACTCACGTTCACGGCCATGGACGGCATCCGGTTTCAGGCGGCGGGACCCTAGCGGCTGACCGATCCGCCCGCCAGGCAGTGGCCCATAAACTCCTGGGTGCCGTGGCAGCGGGCGATGGGCGAGGCGAACGGCACGGTGACGAACAGCACCGCCAGGAGCGTGATCAACGGTTCGGCCAACACCAACGTGGTGGAGGTGGTGGCCTCGCAGCTGGAGGCGCTGCTGGAGGCGGGGAACTACGACGGCGCCAAGCTGCTGCTGCAGCCGGTGCAGGAGGTGGACGCGGCTGAGGCGATCGAGCGGCTGCCGCGCACGCTGCAGGCGCTGGCGTTCCGGCTGCTGCCGAAGGACGAGGCGATCGACATCTATGAGTACCTGCCGGTGGAGGTGCAGCAGACGCTGCTGGAGCGGCTGCGCTCGGGGGAGGTGCTGGAGCTGGTGGAGGAGATGTCTCCGGACGACCGGGCGCGGCTGTTCGACGAACTGCCGGCGAAGGTGGTGCGGCGGCTGCTGGCGGAGCTGAGTCCGGCGGAGCGGCGGGTGACGGCGCAGCTGCTGGGCTATGCGCCGGAGACGGCGGGCCGGTTG
>JALOOQ010000036.1 GCA_025454305.1 Cyanobium sp. Prado107 | reverse complement strand
CGGAGGGGATGCAGGACGGGAACCCGTCAGCAACGAACGTAACAGAACATTGCGGCGTTTGTGAAGGGGGGTTGCGGGGGACTGGGGCCCCGCGGCTCCTGCCCGCATGTGTTGCTTTGCCCATCCCCGTGGCGCTCGTCCGCGGCGCCAGGCAGGTTCGGGGTTCCGACCCGGACCCTGTGCAGCGATGGTGTTGCTCTGCTGGGCTCTCAACGGCGAGCGCCATGCCGAGCGGGTACCTCTGAATCTGGCCCGCCGCCGCCGCACCGAGCTGGAGCGCATCGGCGCCGTCGTGTACTGGAGCGAGCGGCTGGCACGGGTGCTCTGAGGTTGCTAGATGTGCAGGTCTCACCTGGCCTGCACGGCATGGCACCGCCCGCTCCCCAACACCGTCCCCGACTGCACGCCGCCGGGGCGCTCGGTCTGCTCGGGCTCTGCGGCGCCCTCCTGCTCACGGGCTGCCAGAAGACGGATCTGCAATCCGAGGTGAAGGAACTGCGGCAGCGCCAGGAGCAGCAGGACCTCAAGCTGCAGCAACTGGAGCAGCGCCTGATCAAGGTCGACGTTCCCGACCCTGCCGACACCGCCGGCAAGCCCCCTGCCGGACCGGTGAAATCCCTCACCTATCGCACCACCGAACAGGGCAAGCAACTGAGGATCTACTGGGCGGACGGAACCCAGACCGATCTGGAGTGCAACCAGGAACAGGCCACGCTGGCCTGCGGCTGAGGGCTGCTTGACATCGGCCTGACGAACGGCTGTTGTGGCACCTTGACCGCTTCATTCAGCGATGCGTTTCGTCAGGCCCCTGGCCATGGGGGCGGCCTCCCTGTCCGCCATCCTGCTGGGCACCTCAGGCTTCAGCGGCGCCCCGGCGCAGGCCCAGGTCACCTTCAGCGCCGTGCGCGCCCTCAACCTGGCCCGCAACGTGGCCGTGCAGCAGAACGGTGGTCTCAGTGTCTACCGCCCGGCCCAGTGCATGTTCCAGACGGCCGATGCCGGCAACGAATGTCTGGTGAGCATGGATGAGGACGGCTTCGTGTTCCGCTTCCTGGGTGGGGTGCCGGGATGGGAGCAGTTCCAGATGCCGGCCAGCGTGGAAACGGAGGTGCGCATCTCCGGGGACGGCCGCACCGTGCAGCAACTCATCTACAACGGCCCGCCGCGGCCGAACCAGTCCGCGGCTCCCGAGGCTCAGTGAGCCGGGCTCGCCCCCAGACCGGCCGCCAGCTGCTGCAGTGCCGTCCGCCAACCCGCCCGCACCGGCCAGCGCTGAGGGTGGGTGAGGCTCAGGGCGATGCCTTTCTCTCCGTAGGCCGCCTCATTGATGAACACCGGCACGAGTGGGCCGTGTTCTGAACCCCGGGCCGGCGCGGCCGGGATGGAGGCGGACGCCAGGGCGGCGGCGAGCGTGACGCCGCGGCCGGCGCGATCCAGGAACACGGGGTCGTCCGGCCGCAGGGGATGCCAGTCGCGGTGCTGCAGATGCGGATGGATGCAGGCCAGTGGCGTGCCGTCCGGGGCCCTGGGCAGATCCAGGCTGCCCAGATGGCAGTGCACCAGCAGCTCCGGCGGCAGGCGCAGCCGGCCGGCCCGGGCGTCGGCCAGAACGGCGAGGGCTCCCTCCAGCGCCAGCTGGGTCTGACGGCAGATCGGGGCCTGGATCACCCCCTGGGGCACCGGACCCACCTCGATCACCAGGCCGCAGGGCCAGCACTCCACGAGAAAGCCGTTCTGCCGGGAATCCGCTTCGTGCAGGTACACCGGCAGCCCCAGCCGTGCCTGGATCCCGGCAGCGAGGGCCAGGTCGGCTGGACGCCGTCCGTACACCACCAGTGAATTGCCCATGGCGCTGGTGGTGCTGTGCAGATCGAGCGCCACGACACAGGGGGTCCTGCCCTGGGGTCCATGCAGAGCCAGAAGCTCCCGGGCCCGCTCCAGATCCGCTCCGCCGGCTCCGGGGTCGTCCAGCAGGGAAGGGGCGAAACAGCGGTTGAGATCCCGCTGCACGTAGCGCCGGTTGGCGGCGTGGGCGGAGGGGTTGCCCAGCACCAGCTGCAGGGCCAGCCCCGCATGGGCGAGCTGATCGGGATGACGCTGCCAGTGCTGGAGCAGCCAGGGGGCGTTGCGCTCGTTGCCGTGGGTACCGGCAACCACCAGCACCGCGGGCTGGGGCATCGTCGCGGTCATCGCTGCAGGGTGGTCATGGCTGCGAGATGCTCATGGCTGCGGGGGGCATCACCGCCGCACGGGCGGGACTGGATTTTCCGGTCCGGCCGTCCGAGATTCGGGCCGCCGCCGCCTTCCATCGTGCTCCCTCCCCCCTGGCTGGTGCGCAGTGCCCGCCACCTCTGGCACTGGCAATGGCTGCAGCTGATGAACGGCCTGGGACCGGCCGACGCGCAGGGGCACTACCGCCGCCCACCGGCGGCCTTCGCCGAGGCCCTGGCGCTGCCGGACGATGCCGATGCGGCGGACGCCCATGTGCTGATCGTGGGCCGCAGCTGCCCCTGGGCGCACCGCGCCTGGCTGGTGTGGGCCCTTCGCCAGCTGCAGGCCACGATCACGCTGGTGGTGGTGGAGCCCGATCCGGAGGAGGGCCGCTGGCGGTTCAGTGAACCGTTCGAAGGCTGCTCCACGCTCGCCGAGCTCTACGGGCGCTGCGGCGCTCCGCCCGGCAGCCGCGCCACCGTGCCCGTGCTCTACACCCGCCGGCGGCAACAGGTGGTGGTGGGCGAGAGCGCTCGCCTGATCGAGCTGCTCAACCGCTGGCCGGCCGGCAGGGATCTCGACCTCGATCCACCCGGGCAGCGCGCGGCCACGGCCGCCTGGCGCGAGCGGCTGCAGACCAGCGTCAATGACGGGGTGTACCGCTGCGGCTTCGCCCGCAGCCAGGCCGCCTACGACAGCGCCGAAGCGGACCTGTTCGAAACCCTCGATGCGGCTGAGCAGGCACTGGCGGCAAGCGGCACCAGCGGATCGGAGCCGGGCTGGCTCAGCGGTCCCTGTCCGAGCCTGGCGGACGTGCAGCTGTTCCCCACCCTGATCCGGCTGGAACTCGTCTACGGGCCCCTGTTCGGCGTCAGCCGCCGGCCCCTGTGGCAGTTCCCGGCGCTGTGGCAGTGGCGGAGCCGATTCCACCAGCTGCCTGGAGTGGCGGACAGCTGCTCTCCCGAGGCCTGGCGCCGGGACTACTTCGGGGCCCTGTTTCCGCTCCATCCCTCCGGCATCGTGCCGGCGGGCCCGGCGCTGGCCACACTGGTGGGCAGATGCCCGCTGGCCCCTGCCGATGCCGGATCCACTCCGCGAACCCCAGGCTGAAGCAGCTGCTCAGGCGGCTGGCGAGGCGATGCACCAGGGGCTGTACGGGCCGTTCACGATCACCGCGGCCGACCGGCGGGAGGTGCTGGCCTACCGCCTCAGCCTCACGGCCGCAGCCGTGGCCCAGCTGGCGCTGCTGGCCCAGTGGCACTGGCTGGGCGGCGAGCGGGTGTGGCCCTGGCTGCTGCCCCTGGCCGGCGGGGTGGGCCTGGCGCTGCGCTGGATCCACATTTATTTGAGGCCTCTGCACCGGACCCTGCAGGTGTTCTGGCTGCTGGGCTGCGCCGGCCTGCTGGGGCTCGGCCTGTGGGCAGGCCCGGGCGCCATGGCTGCAAGCCTTCAGGCCGACGGCCGCTGGCTGTGGGCGGTCGGGCCGCTGTTCGCCGCCCTCGCCGGCATCGGCTTCAAGGAGTTCTTCTGCTTCCGTCGCCCCGAGGCCATCGGCGTGACCCTGCTGCTGCCGGTCGCCCTGCTCGGGCACCTGAGCGGACTGCTGGCGCCGGCGCTGGTGGGCCGGCTGCTGGCGCTGGAGGCGGTGCTGCTGCTGGTGCTGTGCCTGCGCAAGTTCCCGATGCCGGCCGCGGCCGACGTGGGCGACAAGAGTGTGTTTGCTTACCTGGAGTCTCAGCGCCGAACCGCCGCCGCGTGAGCCTGATCAGCCTCACCGGAGTCCGCAAGGACTTCGGCATCCGCACCCTGTTCGAGAACCTCGACCTGCACGTGGGGGAGCGCGAGCGGGTGGGGCTGATCGGCCCCAACGGCGCCGGCAAGAGCACCCTGCTGCGGCTGCTGGCCGGGGAGGAGCCCCCCGGTGCCGGCAGCCGTCGGACGGTCCCTGGGGCCCGCATCGTGATGGTGAGCCAGGAACCCCAGCTGGATCCGCAGCGCACGGTGCTCGAGCAGGTGTTCGCCGGCAGCGGCGAGAAGCGCCAGCTGCTGGGGCGCTACACCGCCGTGAGCGAAGCCCTGGCCCAGGCCCACCGGCGCGGGGAGGACGACACCGCCCTGATGGCGGAGCTGGCCGATCTCAACACCCGCATGGATCAGAGCCAGGCCTGGGGCCTGGAGCAGCAGACCCGGGAGGTGCTGGACCGTCTCGGCGTGCACGACGTGCAGCGCCGCGTGGGTGAACTCTCCGGGGGCTACCGGCGCCGGATCGCCCTGGCGGCGGCGCTGGTGGCGGAGCCGGACGTGCTGCTGCTGGATGAGCCCACCAATCACCTCGACGCCGACGGCGTGCAGTGGCTGCAGGGCCACCTGGACCGGTTCCCGGGCGCCCTGGTGCTGGTGACCCACGACCGCTACGTGCTCGACCGGGTGACCGAGCGGATCGTGGCGGTGGACCGGGGTGAGGCCCGCGCCTATGCGGGCAACTACGCCACCTACCTGGCCCGCCAGGCTGAAGAGGAGGCCGCCGCCGCCGCCGGCGAGGCCCGGCTGCGCGGGCTGCTCCGACGCGAACTGGAGTGGCTGCGGCGTGGCCCCAAGGCCCGCAGCACCAAGCAGAAGGCCCGCATCCAGCGCATCGAGGCGCTGCAGGAGCTGCCGCGGCGCCAGGAGCGTGGCCGGCTGCAGCTGGCCAGCGACGGCCGCCGCCTGGGCAGGCGCGCGATCGAGGCCGAGAACCTGACCCTCTGGGCCACCGCCGAGGTGCGCAGCAGCGGGTCGGAACCGTTGCTGACGGGGTTCAGCTACGACTTCGGCCCCGAGGACCGGGTGGGGATCATCGGACCCAACGGCAGCGGCAAGAGCAGCCTGCTGAACCTGATTGCCGCCGCGGCGGCAGGGGGCAGCTCCGCACCGCCGTCGTCCAGTCCCTGCCACAGCGGCCGGCTGGAGCTGGGCAGCACCGTGAAGCTGGCCTACTTCGACCAGCACAGCCACGTGCTGGAGAACAGCCGCGACGCCGCCGGACGGGAACGGCGGGTGATCGATGTGCTCAAGGAGGCCGCCGCCACGGTGGAGGTGGAGGGCAGCACCCTGAGTGCCTCCCAGCTGCTTGAGCGGTTTCTGTTCCCACCGGCCCAGCAGCACCAGCCCGTGAGCCGGCTGTCGGGAGGTGAGCGCCGGAGGCTGCACCTCTGCCGGCTGCTCGTGGGTGCGCCCAACGTGCTGCTGCTGGACGAGCCCACCAACGACCTCGACCTTCAGACCCTGACGGTGCTGGAGGACTTCCTGGAGGACTTCCGCGGCTGCGTGGTGGTGGTGTCCCACGACCGCTACTTCCTCGATCGCACCGTCGACCGCCTGTTCGTGGTCCGGGAGGGCCGGCTGGAGCGCTTCGAAGGCAACTACAGCGCCTATCTGGAGCGCCAGCGCGCAGTGGAACGTTCCCCGGCCCCCGAGCCATCGGGCGGGCACCCCCAGGCCCCCGGGCCGGCCAGGCAGCGAAAGCCTGACCAGGCTGTGGCCCAGTGCCGGCGCCGCAGCTTCCGGGAACAGCGCGAACTGTCCCAGTTGGAGGGCGAACTGCCGCGCTGGGAGGAGCGCCGCCGGGAGCTGGAGGGCCTGCTGTCGTCCGGCAGCAGCGACTACACCGCGCTGCAGGATCTCACCCGGGAACTGGCCGGGCTGAACGAGCGGATCAGCGCCGGCGAGGAACGCTGGCTCGAGCTCAGCGAACTGCCGGAATGAGGGACTGATCAGCAGCTGCCCAAAAACCCTGCCCTCGGCCCGACGGGGCCCGTATGGTGGGGCAGACGAGCAGCGAGACCCGACCCGGGCGCCAACGCATGAACTCCATCGACGATCACATCCAGAAGGACAAGAGCGAGATCGAGGCCGCCCGGGCCGAAGGCAACCTCGGCAAGGTGCGTCATCTCGAGGAGGAGCTCAAGGGCCTGGAGGAGTACAAGGCGCACCACCCCGAGGACAACCACGATCCCAGCCCGCTCGAGGTGTACTGCGACATGAACCCCGAGGCACCGGAGTGCCGCGTGTACGACGACTGAGCGACCTCAGCCCGGCTCCACGACTCCCAGCTCCTGCCACACGGCGGCCAGCAACTTGCTGAGGTTGGCTGAGGTGGCTGCCGACACCGCCAGCACGGGTCTCTCGGTGTGCCGCTCCAGCTCCTCGATCCGATCCTGCAGATCGACGGGATCGAGCAGTTCGATCTTGTTGAGCACCACCAGCCGTGGTCGTTCAGCCAGTCCGTGGCCGTAGGCCTCGAGCTCCTGCTCAACCACGCGCACGTCGTCCAGCACCGAGGCCGCTGCAGCGTCCACCAGATGGATCAGCAGCCGCGTCCGTTCGATGTGACGCAGGAAGTCGTGGCCCAGTCCCGCTCCCTGGGCGGCCCCGGCGATCAGCCCAGGGATATCCGCGAACACGGTGCCATCGCCACTGGGTCGGCGCACCACGCCCAGGTTGGGGACGAGGGTGGTGAAGGGATAGTCGGCGATACGGGGCCGGGCGGCGCTGAGCACCGAGATCAGGGTGCTCTTGCCGGCATTGGGCAGGCCGATGATGCCCACCTCCGCCAGCAGCTTGAGTTCCAGCTGCAGCAGCCATTCCTCCCCCTCAATCCCTTCGGTGGCCTTCTCCGGCGCCCGGTTGCGGTTGCTGAGGTAGTGGGCGTTGCCAAGGCCGCCGCGGCCACCGAGCGCCACCAGCAGCTCCTCCCCCGGCCTGGTGAGGTCGCCGAGCAGGATGCCCGTGCGCGCGTCGCGCACCTCAGTGCCACAGGGCATACGGATCAGCCGCGGCTGGCCGCTGGCGCCCGTGCGGCGGTTGGGGCCGCCCCGGCGGCCGTCCTCGGCCTCGAACAGGCGCTGATACTTGAAGTCCAGCAGGGTCTGGAGGTTGGCGTCAGCCACCAGCAGCACGTCGCCGCCACGCCCTCCGTCGCCGCCGGAGGGCCCCCCGGCGGGCACGTACTTCTCGCGGCGGAAGGCCACGATGCCGTCGCCGCCGCGGCCGGCCCTGACGGCGATGCGGGCCTGATCAATGAACTGCATTCCCTCAAACCTAGGATCGCGGCCATCAGAGATCGTCTGGGAACGGAAGTTGGCCGAGGTTCGTTTCCAGCGGGTGAGCAAGACCTTTCCGCCCCGCCGCGGTGGTGAACCGGTGCAGGTGCTGCGGGATCTCAGCCTGCACATCCCCGACGGCGAATTCCTTGTGCTCGTGGGGCCATCCGGGTGTGGCAAGAGCACCCTGCTCCGCCTGCTGGCCGGGCTCGAGCAGCCGAGCGGCGGCGAGATCCTGGTGGGCGACCGGCCGGTGACCGGGCTGCGGCCTGCCCAGCGGGACGTGGCCATGGTGTTTCAGAGCTACGCCCTCTATCCCCACCTCTCGGTGGCGGGCAACATCGGCTTCGGGTTGCGGCGCAGCCGGCCCCGCACCCCCCTTCAGCATCTGCAGGACAGCCTCCACCAGGCCACCCGCGGCCTGCCCGCTCCGCTGCGGGTGCCCTCGCCCCGGGAGGAGCGCGTCGAGCGCCGCATCGCCGAGGTGGCTGCCACCTTGGAACTGGAGCCGCTGCTGCAGCGGCTGCCCAAGGAACTCTCCGGAGGGCAGAAGCAACGGGTGGCGCTGGGGCGGGCGATCGCCCGCCAGCCGGCGGTGTTCCTGATGGACGAACCGCTCAGCAACCTCGACGCGAAGCTGCGCACCGGCACCCGGGCCCAGATCGTGGAGCTGCAGCGCCGCCTGGGCACCACCACGCTCTACGTGACCCACGATCAGGTGGAGGCGATGACGATGGGACATCGCATCGCCGTGCTCAACGCCGGCCGGCTGCAGCAGCTGGGCACGCCGATGCAGCTCTACCGCTGGCCCGCCAACCTGTTCGTGGCCCAGTTCATCGGCAGCCCGCCCATGAACCTGCTGCCGGTTGAGGTGATCGGGGCCGGGGCGCTGCAGCTGGGCAGCCGGAGGATGGCACTGGAGGGCCCCCTGGCGGACGTGGTGGCTGGGCGCATCGGCCACCATCTCACCGGTGGCCTGCGGCCCGAGCACCTGCGGCTGGCGCCGGCCACCAACCGCAATCTGCGGGCCACGGTGAGCCATGGCGAGGCCCTGGGCAACGAGCAGCTGCTCACCTGCCGGCTGGAGGAAGGCGACCACCTGGTGCAGCTGCGGGTGGATCCGAAGGAAACGCTGCCAGCAGGCAGCACGATCCACCTGGAGGTGGACCCGCGCGGCTGGCGCCTGTTCGACGCCGGCGGCGAGGCCCTGCCCCTGCCACGCCATCCCGGGCAGGAGAAGCCGATGCTGCCCGACCTGTGAAGGGGGCGCGGATGGGATGGAAGGATGCGCAGGTGGGATGTCCCGCTGAGTTCAGTGGGTGTACACCACGCTGCAACCCTCACCGCCATCCGAACGCTGCGCATCGGTGACCCGCTCCACGTAGGGAAGGGTGTCCAGCCAGGCGCGCAGCCCGCGCTTGAGCCGGCCGGTGCCCACCCCGTGGATCACCCACACCGGACCGTTGGCGGCCCGGAGCGTCTCCTCCACGGCGGCTTCCGCCTCATGCACCCGCAGACCGCGCACATCCACGGTGTTGCGCTCCGTGCGCACGTCCGGCCCGGGAGCGGCCAGGCCGCGGCGTCCCTTCACCTGCACCTTCACCTCGGGGGGAGTGGGCTTCTCGCCCTGCAACCCCTCGATGCCCTCCAGGGGCAAGCTGAGCCGCAGCACACCACAGCGCACGGTGAGCTCGCGGCCGTCGTCGGCCAGCTCCAGCACCTCCCCGGCCTTGCCCAGGGAGAGCACCCGCACCCGCTCGCCCACCACCGGCATCCAGCCGGCGTGCTCCCGCCGCTCCGGCAGGGGGCGGTGCTGCTGCTCCAGGTGCTTGAGCCGGCGGCCCGCCTGACGGGCCGTTTCCCCCAGAACGGCCGTGTCCTGACGCCGGCCACCACCGCTCTGGCGCAGCCGGCGGATGATGCGACGCACCTCCTGCTGCCCCTCGCGGATGGAGCGCTCCAGCTGCTGGCGGCGCTGCTCCTGCAGCTCGGCGCTCTGCTGCTGCTGCTGCTGCCAGCGGGAGAGCAGCTCCTCGTGCAGCAGTTCGGTGCGCACCAGCAGGGCCGCGGCCTCCTCGGCCGCCTCCTGCTGGCGCTGGCGCTGCTCCTCCAGGCCGGCGATCACCTGGTTCACCTCGCCTTCCCCACGGGGCTCGAGCTGGCGCGCCGCCTGCTCGACGACGGCCGCCTCCAGCCCCAGGCGCCGGGCGATGGCCAGGGCGTTGCTGCGACCCGGGATGCCCCACTGCAGGCGGTAGGTGGGGGCGAGGGTCTGCTCGTCGAAGGCCACCGAGGCGTTTTCGAAGCGGGGATCGGCGTACTTGAGGGCCTTCAGTTCCCCGAAATGGGTGGTGGCCACCGTGAGCCTGGCCCGGTCGGCCAGATGCTGCAGCAGAGCGGTGGCCAGGGCCGCCCCCTCCACAGGGTCGGTGCCGGCGCCCACCTCGTCGAGCAGCACCAGGGCAGCGCCGCCGGCTGCGGTTGAGGGGCCCCCCGAGCTGCCGCCGGAAGCAGGCTTCAGGGCCTCGAGGATGCGGGCGATGCGGCGGATGTGGCCGCTGAAGGTGGAGAGGTTCTGCTGCAGCGACTGCTCATCGCCGATGTCGGCCAGCACCAGCCCGCACCAGGGCAGGCGCGGCGTGCCGGCGCACGGGAGGAAGAGGCCGGCGCGGGCCATCAGCGCCGCCAGGCCGATGCTCTTGAGGGTCACGGTCTTGCCGCCGGTGTTGGGGCCGGTGATCGCCACCACCCGCAACTGCACCGCCACGCTCACCGTCACCGGCACCACGGGGTGGCCGGCCTCCCGCTTCTGCTGCCAGAGCAGCAGCGGATGGCGCAGATCACGCAGCTCGAAGGGGGCCTCGGCCGTGTCCCCCAGTTCGGGGCGCACCGCCCCCAGCCAGGCGCCGTAGCGGGCCCGGGCCAGGGCCGCGTCCAGGCGCACCAGGGTGGCCTGCAGCACCATGAGCGCTTCGGCGTGCTCGGCCACCTCACCGCTCAGCTCGCGCAGCACGGTCTCCTCCAGCTCCCGTTCCCGCCCCTCCAGATCAACGATGCGGTTGCCCAGGGTGAGCACCGCCTGGGGCTCGATGAAAAGGGTCTGGCCGGAGGCGGAACTGTCGTGCACCTGGCCCGGCACCTGGCTGGCTGCGCCGGCCTTCACGGCCAGCACCGGCCGGCCGTTGCGCTCGGAGATCACTGTGTCCTGCAGCAGCGGCACCCAGCGCCGCAGCAGCTCCTGAAGCCGCTCGCGCCGCTCGCTGCGGCTGGCCTGGAGCTGCCGCCGCAGCCCCGCCAGGGGAGCGCTGGCCCGGTCGGCCACGCGCCCGCCCTCCTCCAGGCAGAAGCGCAGCCGCTGCTCCAGCTCCGGCAGGGTGCGCAACTCCGCAACCAGGGCGGTGGTGACCGGCCGCAGAACGGGATCGTCGATCTGGCGGCGCAGCCGCCGGGCCGCCGCCAGGGTGACGGCAAGCTCCAGCAGGGCCTCCCCGGAGGCGGTGCCGCCCTTGGCGCAGAGGCCCACGCCGGGACCGATGTCGGCCACCCCCTGGAAGCTCAGCCCGCCCTCGATCAGCCCATCGAGGCCCAGCAGCTCGCCGGTCTCGGCCAGCAGCGTGCGGCTCTCCTCCAGCGCCGACGGCAGGGGGAGGTCGCGGCAGTGGCGGCGGCCTGCGGCGGTGCCGGCAAAGCTGGCCAGGTGGGCGGCGAGTCGCGGCCACTCCAGCAGCTCGAGGGTGTCCTGCTCGATCGCGGCCGGGCTCACGGCGGGGGCGGCGGGATCGGCGCCTGTCCGGGCACATTGCTGGGAATGCCGCCGGCGGGCTCGTAGAGCAGTTCCAGCCAGTTGCCTTCGGGATCCTGCAGGTAGAAGCTGGCGGTGCCGTCGCGGTGGTCGTGTACAGGACCGCAGCGGTGGCCGGCGGCCACGAGGCCGGCGCGGGCGGCATCCACCTCGGCCCGGTCGCGCACGTGCAGGGCGAGGTGGGGGCCGGCGGCGGTGTAGTCGGGACTGAGCAGGGCGATGCCGGCACCGTCATCGGGCCACTGCAGGTAGGCCCAGTCGGGCGCGTCCCAGGTGAGCCGGAGGCCCAGGGCCTGGTAGAAGGCCTTGGCCCGGCCGATGTCCTGAACGCGCAGGGCCACGTGGCCGAGGCGGTGGGAGACGGGCAGCGACGGCATGGGCGGCGGTGGCACGGTGGCCATCAGCCCTCCCGCAGCCAGCGGGCCGCGTCGCAGGCGTGATAGGTGAGGATCAGGTCCGCTCCGGCGCGCCTGAAGCACAGCAGGGTTTCCAGCACCACGGCCCGCTCGTCGATCCAGCCCTTCTCGGCCGCCGCCTTCACCATGGCGTATTCGCCGCTCACGTTGTAGGCGGCGATGGGCTGCTCGCTCTCGCGGCGCAGGCGATGGATGATGTCGAGGTAGGCCAGACCGGGCTTCACCATCAGGATGTCGGCCCCCTCGCTCTCATCCAGCTGGGCCTCGAGGATCGCTTCGCGGCCGTTGGCCGGATCCATCTGGTAGGTGCTCTTGTCTTTGGGGATGGGCTTGCCGCTGGTGGCCCGGGGCGCCGAATCGAGGGCCTCGCGGAAGGGACCGTAGTAGGCGCTGGCGTACTTGGCCGTGTAGCTGATGATGCCCACGTGCTCGAAGCCCTCCTCGTCGAGGGCTTCGCGGATGGCCCCGACGCGGCCGTCCATCATGTCGCTCGGGCCGATCAGATCGGCGCCGGCACGGGCCTGCACCACGGCCTGCTTGCAGAGGATCGCCACCGTCTCGTCGTTGAGCACCACCCCCTCCGGGCTGACGATGCCGTCGTGGCCGTCGCAGGAGTAGGGGTCCAGGGCCACGTCGGTCATGATCGCCATGGCCGGATGCACCTCCTTGAGGCGTCGGATCGCCCGTGGGATCAGGCCGTGCTCGTTGAAGCACTCGGCGCCGTCCTCGGTCTTGAGGCCGTCGGCCACCTTGGGGAACAGCACCACGCAGCGGATGCCCAGCTCCCAGGCGCGGCCCACCTCCTCCACCAGTCCCTCCAGGCTCCAGCGCTGGCAGCCGGGCATGGCGGCGATGGGTTCGTTGCTCGCACCCTCGTGCACGAACAGGGGGTAGATGAAGTCGGCGGCACCGAGCTGATGCTCCCGCACCATCGCCCGCAGGGCCGGGGTGCGGCGCAGCCGGCGGGGGCGATAGGAGAGCTCCATGGACACGCTGAGGGTGCTCGGGATCCTAGGGAGACGCCCCGCTGCAGCTAGAGCTGGGCGAGCTGAATCCAGCCGGCCCTGGGGTCGGCGCTGCGGGCGGTCCGAAGCTCCTCCAGCAGGGCCCGCTCACGCTCGCTGAGGGGCTCGGGCAGCTTCAGCACGGGGGTGAGCAGCAGATCGCCGCGGCCCCCCTTCACCGGCCAGCCCTTGCCCTTGAGCCGCAGGCTGCGGCCCGGGGTGAGGCCTGGGGGCACCTGGACGGAGGCCTCGCCATCGGGGGTCGCCACCCGCACCTGACCGCCGAGGGCCAGCTCGTCGAGGCTGAGGGGAAGCTCACCGCGCAGCTGGTCGCCATCCAGCTTCCACACCGGATGCTCCTGCAGCTGGATGGTGAGGTACAGGTCGCCGCGACGGCCGGTGCCGGGCTGCAGGTTCCCCTTGCCCTTGAGCCGCAGCCGTGTCCCTGGCTTGACGCCGGCTGGGATGCGCACAGCCACCCGCTCCTCGTTCACAGCAAGGGTGCGCTCACAGCCGCGGAAGGCCTCCGCCAGCGAGAGGCGGATGCTGGCCTCGGCATCGAGGTTGGCCGCGCCGCCTCGAGCAGCGCCGGCGAAACCGCCACCGGGGAAGCCGCCGCCGAAGCCGCTGGCCCCGAAGCCACCGGGGAAGCCGCTGCCGAACCCGAAGCCGCTGCCGCCGCCCGGCTGGGCACCGCCACCGAAGCGCCCGAGCAGGTCGTTGATGAACTCGTCGAAGTTGCCGTAGCGGCCGAAGTCCACGTCCATGCCGCCCATGCCGCCGCCGGCACCTGCCTGGCTCCAGTACTGGCCGAACTGTTCGTAGCGGCGGCGCTTGTCGGGATCGGAGAGCACCTCGTAGGCCTCGCTGATCTCCTTGAAGCGGGCCTCGGCGGCCTTGTCGCCAGGATTCACATCGGGGTGGTACTGGCGGGCCAGCTTGCGGAAGGCCCGCTTGATGGTGTCGGCGTCAGCACCCCGGTCCACACCCAGCACCTTGAAGTAGTCGCGGTAGCCGTTGGCGTTCATCGCAGAAACCGGGCAGGAGCTGACGCTGGGAATGGTCCAGTCTCTCAGCTCCCTGCCGGGCTCTGCGCGGGCCAGAGGGGAGGGCGAACTCCCGGGCGAACGTCTGGCGGTTGCAGGGCAGGTCCCGTAGCGTTGAAGTTCATGGTGACTGGAGCATGGCCCCAACCCGCTGGCGCCGCGCGCTGCTGCTGTTTCCCCTGGTCCTTGGGCTCGCAGGCCTGGTCGGCTGCGCCAACGCCGGCTTGATCGGGAGCAACAGCGCCCAGGCCAACACCACGGCCGGGGGTGAGTCCACCTCACCGCGGGTGGGCGAGGCCCTGAGCGAGTCCAACCCCGACCAGAAAGCCCTGAGCGCCCACCTGCGCACCAAAGGGGCGGTGTTCTACGGGGCCTGGTGGTGCCCGGCTTGCTTCCAGCAGAAGAACCTCTTCGGCAAGCAGGCCGGCAACAGCCTCCCCTACGTGGAGTGCGACAGCGAGGACGGCCGGGAGCGCTGCAAGGCGGCCGGAATCCGTGCCTTCCCCACCTGGGAGTTGAAGGGGAAACCTCGCCTGGAAGGCGTGCAGAGCCTGGAGGAGCTGAAGGCCTGGAGCGGCTTCCCGTCGAGCGCTGAGGCGGCGGCCAGGCCCTGAGTCGCCGGTTTGCGGCAGATTTGTGTTGTCTCCATGCACCCATCGGCCATGGCCACAGCCCTGACGCGAAGCGCTCTGCTGGGAACAGGCCTCGCCCTGCTGGGGCTGACGGTGGTCCCGGTGCCTGCTCCTGCCCAGACCCTGCTGGATGTGATGGGAGCCGGGGCGATTCAAAACACCCTCCAGAGCCTGCCGGCAGGAGGGGCCAGCGGGGTGATCGAGCGCAGCCGCAGCACCGTGAATCAGACCACCCAGGCCGAGCAGCTGCGCCTCGATGCCCTGCAACAGCTGAGCGGCGGCGGGGGCAGCCGGTCCGCCGCAGCCGCCCCCGCCGCCCTCCTGGGGCCGCTCATGCAGATGTTCGGGGCCCTCGGGGCCAGCGCAGCAGCGGCTGGAGGCCCGCAAACCCTCACCACTTCACAGGTGAACGGACGGCTGGTGCCCTTCTGCTCCCACGGGGTATTGAAGGCCCCAGGAAGGAGCAGATGAGCTGCACCGGCCCAGTTCACCCTGCTGAAAAGAGGACTGCTGAGCCGGGGTCTGCGGCACAGGGCCGAGATTCCGACCCGACCATCGCGGCCCTGCCAACCGACCCGAAGCGCAGGTGCTGAAACCCCGATGCGCTGAAGGGGACCAGGTCAGGGTCAATCAGTCCCCATGCCACACGTGCAGAAACAAGTCATCCCCCTGGAGCAGATGGCTTCAAGGGCCCGGAGGCTGGGCCCTGCTGTGGCGGCAGTGATAAAAGTCGGGCTGGTCCGCTGCCAAGCCATGGCGGCCCTGGAATTCCGCGAGCCTCACCATCAGGGAGGAGTAGAGCTGCTGAGCCGCCCTGCAATTCCCGTTGCGATCCATCAGCTCCACCTGCTGCAGTCCATCCCGCAGCTGCCTGCTGAGCACCTGAATCTGCTCCAGCCCCCCTGGCTTCGCCCCGGGTCGTAGGACCTGTGGGTTGCGAACGCGGTGACGCGCTTGTAGCCGCTGAGGGCAAGGCTGCGGGTCGCCGGCTGGAGTGTCCTGAGCGTGATGGAGGTGTCCAACGGCAGCGAAGTTCCGGCGTGCTCAGGGCTGTGGAGCCAGGCGTGACGCACCACACGATTGCGGTTGGTCCGCGGATCCTTCAGCACTCCCACCCCCGGGCCGAGAAACGGGGCGCGGGTGGCGATGGTGGAGGACCCTGGTTCCAGCCAGAGGGTGAGGCGGCCGGACGGCGTGTCGCCCGCCACCGCCTCCAGCTGCGACGCACCAGGCAGCTTCCCCGGAGGTGGTGCTGGTGGAGAAGGCAAAACGTCAGCGAAGAACATTCGCTGAGCCCGACCGCTGATCGTGGCGTTGATCTCCGGCGAGAGTTGCCCCACCCCAAAGCAGAGGCGTTGACTGGCCATCGTCCATGAGCAGGTGATGCACGCTCACGCGGTTGATGAGATCGTCGGCCCCGAAGGCCCACAGCGTCAGTGTGGGTTGATCGAGCAGCATCGAGCCGTCCCGGGAGTTGACGAACACCCGTGCGGGCCTGGGCCCGGACCCGATGTCGATCTCCACTTCCATGCGCAGATCAAAGCCGAACTGGCTGGCCCTGGCCGCCCTCTCAGTGCTGTCGTGGGCCAGGGGTGGATTGGCGGGAAAACGACTGTCCTGCTAATACCCCACCGCCCGGGCAGGGGCGGCCGGCGCCAAGCTGAAGCAGGCGAGGAT
>JALOOQ010000159.1 GCA_025454305.1 Cyanobium sp. Prado107 | reverse complement strand
CTGTTCGTGCGCTGCACCCAGGAGCGCTCCCAGCTGCAGAACAAGGAGAAGGCGATGGCCCTGCTGATGGCCAAGCTGCTGGTGATCGCCCAGGAGCAGCGCGCCGCCGAGATCGCCGACATCCGCGGCGACATCGTGGAGGCGGCCTGGGGCAACCAGATCCGCAACTACGTGTTCCACCCGTACCAGATGGTGAAGGACCTGCGCACCCAGCACGAGACCACCGACGTGCAGGGCGTGATGGACGGCGACCTGGACCCCTTCATCCAGAGCCTGCTGCATGCCGGCGTGGAGGTGGGCGCGGGCGGCGGCAGCGATGACTGAGCCCGGCAGCACCCCTCAGCCCCAGGCCGCACCCAAGGGAACCCAGGGGGGCGCGCAGCCAGCCGGCGAGAACCCCAGCTTCGTGAAGCTGGCCATGCGCAACATGGTGCGCAAGGGGCGCCAGAGCCTGCTCCACTTCGGGCTCACGGCGGCGGGCTTCCTGGCCTTCATCACCCTGATCGCCTGGCTGGGACGGCCCCAGCTGCCCGGGGGCTGAGATGGCCGCCACACCGGATCTCGACCTGGCCTTCGCAGCCGATCCGGAGCTGGCGCCGGAGCTGCGCCAGGCCGCCAGTGCCTGGCTCGATTCCCTGGAGGGGGCCGATCTCTGGCACACCCTCCTGAGCGCCTGGCTGGAGCAGCTGGCCGCCGAGCTGCCGCCGCCGCTGCGCGCCCCCGCCTACAGCCTCGGTCTGAGCCTGGTGGGCGACGCCGAGATCGCCGCCCTCAACGCCGACTGGAGGGAGCAGGCCGGTCCCACCGACGTGCTCGCCTTCGCCGCCCGGGACGAGGGGCCCGATCAGGCCCCGCCGATGCCCACACCCACATGGGCCGACGCGGAAGACGACCAGGACGGGGACGGCGGGCACATCGAGCCGCTGGAACTGGGCGACATCGTGATCTCGGTGGACACGGCCGCCCGTCAGGCCCCGGTGCACGGCCACGACCTGGAGCGGGAGCTGCGCTTTCTCGCCAGCCACGGCCTGCTGCACCTGCTGGGCTGGGACCATCCCGACGAGGCCAGCCTGACGGCGATGCTGGCGCGCCAGGAGCGTCTGCTCACCCCCCCTGGTCAGCCCGGATGACGGCGGTAGGGTGCAGCCGGAGCCTTAGAGGAACGTGCTGCCCCTGCCCCTTCCTCCACCCGACCGTGCACCGGAGCACCAGTCCGTGGCCCCGATGCTGAGGCGCCGCGGGCGGACGGCGCGGCTGGGGGCCTGGGCCGTGGCCAACGACCTGCCCTCCAGCTTCCGCTACGCGGCCCAGGGCCTGGCCTATGGCTTCCGCAGCCAGCGCAACTTCCGCATCCATGTGGTCACCGGTGCGGTGGTGTTCGGCCTGGCCCTGTGGCTGCAGCTGCCGGCGGCCAAGCTGGCGGTGCTGGTGCTCACCGTGGCGGCGGTGCTGGTGCTGGAGCTGATCAACACCGCCACCGAGGCGGTGGTGGATCTGGCCATCGGCCGCCAGTTCCATCCCCTGGCCCGCATCGCCAAGGACTGCGCCGCCGCCGCCGTGCTGGTGGGGGCCCTGGCCTCGCTGCTGATCGCCCTGCTGCTGCTGGCCCCGCCCCTGCTGGCGCGTCTCGGCCTTTGAATGGGGCCACGGCCGGTGCCGATCCGGCGTGGAGGGAACAGGCCGATGCTGCTGGTGCTCGACAACTACGACAGCTTCACCTTCAACCTGGTGCAGTATCTAGGCGAACTGGCCGTCGCCCATCCCCTGGCCGCCGAGCTGCGGGTGGAGCGCAACGACGCCCTCAGCCTGGAGCAGATCCGCGCGCTGACACCGGCGGCGATCGTGATCTCGCCGGGGCCCGGCGATCCCGACCAGTCGGGGGTGTGCCTGGAGGTGCTGCGGGAGCTGAGCCCCACGGTGCCCACTCTGGGGGTGTGCCTGGGGCACCAGTCGATCGCCCAGGTGTACGGCGGCCGGGTGGTGCGGGCCGCCGAGCTGATGCACGGCAAGACCTCGCCGGTGCGCCACAGCGGCCAGGGGGTGTTCGCGGGGCTGCCCGATCCGCTCACCGCCACCCGCTACCACAGCCTGATCGCCGAGCGCG
Organism: Cyanobium sp. Prado107; assembly: GCA_025454305.1. Classification (GTDB taxonomy): domain Bacteria; phylum Cyanobacteriota; class Cyanobacteriia; order PCC-6307; family Cyanobiaceae; genus NIES-981. The sequence continues at coordinate 6,941 of JALOOQ010000159.1, read as the reverse complement.
AGAGCCTGCCGGACTGCCTGGAGATCACCGCCTGGCTGGAGGACGGCACGATCATGGGGCTGCGCCACCGGGAGTTCCCGCACATCGAGGGGGTGCAGTTCCACCCCGAGAGCGTGCTCACCGAGGCCGGTCACGAGCTGCTGGCCAATTTCCTGCGGCAGGCTGAGCGGCCGGCGGTCGGCTGAACCGCAGGCAGCCGGTCGAGCGTCCCCCGCCGGATCTTCCGCCCCGCCGCCTGCGGTAGCGTCGCGCCCTTGCTGGCTGCCCTGATTGGCTGCGCCGATGCGACTGCTGTCCACCCTTGCCGCCACCGCCGTGGTGCTGCCGGCCGTCGCGCTGCAGGGCTTGGCCCTGCCACCGGCAGCCGCCGCCAGCGGCGTGTCGATCACCAGCTACGGTCACGGCGCCCTGCTGATCCAGGGCGGCGGCGCCCGCGTGCTGCTCAATCCCTTCAAGGCGGTGGGCTGCGCGGCGGGTCTGAGCGAGCCGCGGGTGAGCGCCACGGTGATCCTGGCCAGCAGCCGGCTGCTGGATGAGGGAGCGCCGGTGGCCTCGGGGCGGTTCCTGGCCGATCCGGGCAGCTTCCAGGTGGGCGGCCTGCGCATCGAGGGCATCAGCACCCCAAGGGATCGGGTGGGCGGTCGGCGCTTCGGGCGGGCCACCCTCTGGCGCTGGCAGCAGGGGGGCCTGAGCTTCGTGCACATGGGCGGAACCGCCGGCCCCCTCAGCCCCGCCGACAAGGTGATGCTCAGCCGCCCGGACGTGCTGATCCTCGGGGTGGGCGGCGGTGCCAAGGTGTTCGACGGCGGCGAAGCGGCCGAGGTGGTGCGGGAGCTGCGGCCGCGGGTGGTGATCCCGGTTCAGTACGTGAGCGGCGCGGTGCCCGCCAACTGCGATCAGGGCAGCGTGGAACCGTTCCTGCAGGCCATGGGCGGCACCCCGGTGCAGCGCCCCGGCCGCACCGTCAACCTCTCCGCCGGCCTGGGCGAGGGCCCGGTGATCAAGGTGTTGCGCTGAGGTCAGCCGCCTGGTAGGCCTCCCAGAACCGCTGCATCTGCTCGCTGGTGCCGATGCTGACCCGCAGCGAACCGTCGATCAGCGGCTTGCCGGCCATGGAGCGCACCAGGATGCCGGCCTCGCGCAGGCGCCGCCCCACCTCCACCGCCGGGTTTGCGGGCCAGATCAGCAGGTAGTTGCCGCCGGCCGCATGGTGGCGCACGCCCGCGGAGCGGAGCTGGGCAACCAGCCAGTCGCGGGCACGCAGCACCTCGGCCACGTAGGCATCGGTGTAGGGCTGGTCGGCCAGGGCGGCTAAGGCGGCGGTGACGGCGAAGCTGTTGATGTCGTAGGGCCCGGTGACCCGGCTGATGCGCTCCACCACCGGCGCGGCGCCGATGGCGAAGCCGATGCGCAGGCCCGCCAGCCCGGCGGTCTTGGCCAGGGAACGCAGCACCACCAGGTTGGGCGTGGCGGTGAAGTCGGCCTTAGGCAGCACGCTGTCGCCGGTGAAGGCCTCGTACAGCTCATCCACCACCACCAGCGTGAGCGGGGCGGCGGCCGCCAGCTCGAGGATCACCTCCGGCGCCAGGCGGGTGCCGGTGGGGTTGTTGGGGTTGCAGATCAGCAGCAGGCGTGGATGGGGCTCATCGAGCAGCACCTTGCGGATCGCCTTCAGCGGAAAGGCGAACGCCGGGCCGTCGTAGGGGATGGCCTCGATCACCATGCCCTGCATGCGGGCGCAGGGGCTGTAGTAGCCGAAGGTGGGGCTGGTGGTGAGCAGCGTCTGCCAGCTGTCGCCATAGGCATGGAAGATGGCGTGGATGGCGGCGTCGACACCGTTGAACAGTCCGATCTGATCGGGGCTGAGGGGATGGGCCAGCGCCGGGGTGCCATCGGCGCGGGGGGCACAGAGGTTGGCCACCACCGCCTCGCGCAGGCCGTCGTACTCGGGATAGATGGCGATGTGATCGGCCGGAATCGCCCGCAGCGCCTCCAGCACCTTCGGACTGGGGCCGACGGTGTTCTCGTTGAAGTCGAGCCGCAGCAGGCCCCGCCGCCCCTCCAGCGGGGCGCTGTAGGCCTGAAGGTCCTCGACCTCAGTTCGGGCCAGGGGGAAGGAGCTGGTCACGGGGCCTGATCGTTCCACTCAAGGCATGGTTCGGCGATGGTCGTCGACAGCATTAGGGCACCCAGGGCAAGGTCGGTGTTGGGGTGATCCTCCCGGATGCCGAGCCAGCTGGACGGGAATCCACATTCAGCCAGCAGCAGTCGTGCTCAAAGGGGTCAGAGCATCGGTGCACCACCCAGCCTTGAAGCTCGCGGTCGTGCACTGAGGTGGTCACGACGGCACGGAAGCAGCAACCTCACTCAGGGTAGGGGCTGCCGCAGGTGCTGCTGGGCGGTGGGCTGAGCTTGGTGGCAGCCCTCAGACTGCCGGCGGACCTGGAGCCGGTGCAGGGCGTGCATCCGCAGTATCTGGCCAGGGCATCGGTCCATCCGTGGTGCACAGTCCAAGCTTGGAGGAATGGCTCGGATCCTCTCGGATCCTGCACCGTCCTTCGGCTCACTGAGACGGGCTTGATGGACTGGTTGTTGCTGGATTGGCCAATGAACCTGTCCAGCTGGTTTTAGTGGCCTGCGCACCCATGGGTGGGACACCACCCTGCAGGCAACCCAAAAGCCCCCTACCAAAGGTAAGAGAGATTGCTAGATTAAGTACTGGGAGTGGATTCGCGACACCCGGTCGCACAAGGAAGTCGACAGCACGGGAACCATGGACGATGATGTTGACAGTGCTGAATCTGCTGCGGTTGGCTGGCTGTCAGCCGATCAGTGCCGGCCTGCAGGTGGTGATGTGCGCCAGGACTGTGAAGCCAACCAGGGAAGACCAGCTCAGCGAAGGCTGATGTCGCAGCTCATCGGCTCTCGCTGCTCAGACTTGATCAAGAGCCTCTAGCAAGCTGAGGGCTCTGACATCGAAACTGTGTTGCTCACGCACGGCTGCAGCCACGCGCGCCATGCGCTCGTGATCATTGCGCAGGGTCTCCGCCAGTGTGAGGCTGGCCACAGGGTCGCTGCCAGGACGATGGCGGATGATTCCCGCTTCCAGCTCAGGTGGGCATCCCGGGGCGGCATCGGTGATCACGGGAATCCCGCAGCTGAGCACATCAAAGACCCTGTTGTTGAGATACCCATAGGTGGCCATATCCCCATGGTGGTCGTTCAGGACCGCTAGGGCCTGGCTATAGCGCTCAGGCAGTTCATGGTTGGCGATGGCCATGCTCGCGGTGTTCAGCCCCAACTCCTGCCAGCCCTTGCCGATCAGTTCCAGCGGCAGTCCCGCCTGACAGAAGCCCATCACCGTGGGGCGCTCCAAGCCGCGGTAGTTGCCCACGAACAGCAGGCCACCACGGGCCGGTTGCAGCCGTCCACGACCTCCAAAGCCCGTGGCCTGAAGGAGGACATGGGTTGGGCGACCGCTGAGAGCGGCAATGCGTGAGCGGTCCTGATGGCTGGCTACAAGTAGTACATCGTAGCCGGCCAGTTCGCTGGTGGTAGGGGCCAGCGGCCAGCTGATGATCCAGGCCGCTTTGCGCACATATCCGGACCGGGCCAGCCATCTCTCCCTGGGCGCAAGCTTGCCCCTCAGCACCAGCAGAACACTCCCCGCTGGCGGCTCTGGCTCGTGGCGATAGCGATCGCGAAACAGGATTCTCGAGCTCACCCCGAGACGCTGCAAAGAAATCTGCAGTTCCCGCGCGAAGTGATAGTCACCCCAACCCATCAGACCGGCCGGATCGGACGGGGCGGCGATCAGAACATCGATGTGCTGCAACGGATGATCTGGAACCGGAACCCATTCTCCCCCGCGGACCCGGCACCTCTCTCAGACCGTTACGGCCCCTTGGTAGCGTCTGCTGGAGACCATTGTGAGCTGCATCAGCAGCAACGCATACCGGTTGAGGGCCATGGGCTCCGGTCCCCTCCAGAGGGATGATCAGCCCAGCGGTCGGCGACAGGGATGAACACATGGCCAGGCCAGCAGCTCCGCGATGCCGTGCGCGCCGGTGATCTGGAGGCCAGCCTGGCTGCGATTGAAACGATGCGTCGGCTGCTCTATCCCGCGCCTCTGCTGCGTTCGATTCTGCGTGGCTGTCATCCAGGACTAGACGGGGCCTTCCTGGACCCGCACTTGGTTCCGGCACCGCTGCTGCTGGCACCAGTGCTGCCCGATGCGCTGGCACGCTTGTCGCTGGACCGGAGGGCCTGGCCATCTGCCATGGCGAGGACCTCTGCGCCTTCGCCCGCTCTGGCCTCAACCGGGTGCTTCGCGGCGAGCGCCCCCTGTATCCGGAGTTGCCCGCGATCCCCATTGAGGTGTACCGGGACGAGCTGTGCTTCACGCCCGAGCGTCGCACCTGGCTGCAGCAGCTGAGCATCCTGGAATGCCTGGCTCTGGAGGCGGAGCCGGGAGCAGTGCCGATCACCTCTGCGCTGCGGCGATGGCATCCCAGCGACCTCGATGACCATCGAGGGCCGCGATGGGAGGCACTGCACATCATCAGAGACAACGGCGAAACGCCTGAGCAGGCGCGGGCCGACGCTTGCCTTCTTGCTATGCGCCTGGGTTTTGACGCAGCCAGGGTGGTCAAGGGGCCTGCCGACTGTGACGCCCTAGTGGTGGAGGCGGCTCAGGCCGTGCTGGGCCGTGGTGCCTGGTACGGAGTCTGGACCCACTCCAGCCCCCCCGATCGTGACTGGGGTGAGTGGATCCGTGGTCTGACCCGCGTCGAGTCTGCGCCACTGATGCAGGTGGTGGACTCCGGGGAGGGCGTGTACTCCCAGTTTCCGGTGCGCCCCTGCGGCTCGTTATCGCTGCTGGCCATCAATGCCCGATGGCTGGCGAGACGCGACCCGGCTCGCGTGGCCAGCTTCCTGCGCCATTGGCTGGCGCAGGCTGAGCGGGCTCGATCCGTCGGAAGTTCCTCTCACATCGGGGTCGGTAAGCAGCCAGGGAAGCCGAGACATCGATCGCCGCGGCGATGGCGAGGGGTGCTGCTGCTGGCCGTCACGGACCCACCGGTGGAGGCAGTGGGCCTGAAAGCGCTGCAGCGCCGAGCCCGCCAGCGGGCCATTGACGGTGCCTTTGAGCGGGGGGAGCTGCTCTGGCTGGACCGCCCCCTGGCAGGTCAGTGCCGGAGCTGGGCGGCGGAGCAGGACGCGAGGACGGTGCTCGTGTTTCTGGGGCCGGATGATCACGCCCTGCCAGGAGCCTGGGCTGAGCTGCAACGTCATCTCAGCTGGCAGGAGGCAGATCTGATCTGCAGCGATGAGGAGCTGCTCTGGTGCCGGGAACCACGCAGACTGGGTGTGCGCCAGCTTGACACCCCACCAACCCCCTTTCGACTGCTCACCAGGGGAGGCATCCCGGGACTGGTGGCCATACCGGCGACCGTGATCGCCAGGCTGCAGGACACGGGTCCCTACACAAGCCTCCATGCCCTGCTCAGGGACCTGGCCTTGCAGCTGTATGGCCGTGAGGGACAGATCGTGCACCTTCCAAAGGTGCTGCTGCATCGCGATCCCGCCACGAACCCGGCCGTGCTGGCCATCCGCAATCCTGCTGATGGGCATGGCTTCTCCCACAGGCAGCTTCAGGAGCTCGGTGATCTAACCCGACGCCACAGCTGGGCCTGGCTCCGGCCTGAAGGGGCAGTCACCCCTGGCTCCCGCGAGGGCACCTTCATGGTGCGAAGGCTACGGCTGCCAGGTGATCGGGTATCGGTGCTGATCCCCTTCCGCAACCATGCGGCGCTCACCCGCAGCTGCGTCCAGTCATTGCTCGAGAACGCGGGCGAGGTGGATCTGGAGATCGTTCTGATCGACAACGGCAGCACGGAGGCGAACGCCATCAGCCTGCGAACGATCTGCGCACAACAAGTTAATGGCCCGTGATCGCTGTATGGGATGAGCGTCCATTCAACTTTGCAGCGATAAACAATCGCGCATGCAAGCATTGCAGCGGCAACTTTCTATTATTCCTAAACAATGATATCACCTTTCAATCGCCGCAGGTGATCAAGCAATTGCTCGATCCATTCGGCTTCCGAAGAGTCGCAGCGGCAAGCTCCCGACTTCTCTAGGGCGATGGCAGGGTCCAACATCACGGCCTGGTTGCCGTGGCCGGGCAGATGCAAGACATGAATTCTCCAGCTAAAGGGATGATGCCTGGAAGCCTTACGGACATGTCTACTGTGCTCGGAGGCCAGGAGCAATGGTCCGCTGCGACGGGGGCCTGCCTCATGGTGCGCGCGGAGGACTTTGACCGCATCGGAGGCTTCGATGAGAATTTCGCAGTCGCCTACAATGATTTAGACTTTGCTGACGGTTTAACCGCAATGGCCATGCCATTATTGTGACATCGAAGCCGCAGATCCTGCATCTTTAATCACGCAGTCGTGGGCGGGATCGAATGGAGGACAGACGTAAGCGCCTGTATCAGGAGTCAGCGCATCTCCGTGATCGCTATCCGGATTATTTCCTGCATGGAGACCCATTGCATCACCCATTGCTGAACCCTGGGTCTCGAACTTTTGAACCCACAGCGCCGCCAGCCCATCCGCGTCGCGAATCACACGATCAGCTGGTGTGGACCTAGATGCGTCCTGATTTCAGAGTTGGGTCATCTCGACCCTTCATGATCTACGTTCACTGGGATGCCCGTGCTTGCATTCGCAGTGACGAGATTGAGCAGCTCAGGTGCTATCGCAGGCATGCTGATCTGGCATTTGTCACTGCCTGCCCAGCCCTAGCTGTATGCGAGCATGCCCTGAGGCAGCTTCGGCAGCTCTGCGATGTGATCCTGATCCGAGAGAACGAAGGCTATGACTTCGGCAGTTGGAAAGCTGGAACTCGCTACTGTTGGAATACCATCCAGCAGA
>JALOOQ010000035.1 GCA_025454305.1 Cyanobium sp. Prado107 | reverse complement strand
GGGGCCCACCAGGGCCGTGTCCGTCTCCGCGGCCAGACGGAAGCTCACGTTCTCCACCGCAGGGCGTTCACTGGCCGCGGGGCCCCAGCCCACGCTGAGATCCTCCACCTCGAGCACCACGTCCGGGTTGGCTGGGAAACCCGGGCCGGTCATGGAATCGAGGGGAGTGGCGGTGCCTGGGCCGGAGCTGACGGTGGGAACCGTTTTCAGCATCACCTCAGGCTAGGAGCGCGGCGGTCCGTTCTCACTCCCGCCTGGGCGCGCCGCGGCGCCCGGCCAGCACCTGCTGCACCTGCCGCCAGCTCACCCCGTGATGGGCCAGGGCCACCTGCAGATGGAACACCAGGTCGGCCGCCTCGCCGGCGATCTCGTCGGCGAGGCCGTCCTTGCAGGCCATCACGAACTCGGCGCTCTCCTCGCCGATCTTCTTGAGGATGCGGTTGTCTCCGCCCTCCAGGAGCCTGTTGGTGTAGCTGCCGGGCTCGGGGTGATCCCGGCGGCCCTCGATCACCCGCATCAGCTCGGTGCAGACATCGGCCGGCGGCGGCGGCGCAGCGGCACCACCGGCGCTGGGCTCGGGGCCCTCCTCGTAGAAGCAGCTGCGGGCGCCGGTGTGGCAGGCCACGTCACCGGTCTGCTCCACGCTGAGCAGCAGCACGTCCGCGTCGCAGTCGTAGCGCAGGCCCCGCAGGGTCTGGGTGTGGCCGCTGGTGGCGCCCTTGTGCCAGAGCTCCCCGCGGGAGCGGCTCCAGTAGTGCACCTCGCCGCTTTCAACTGTGCGCTCGATCGCCTCCCGGTTCATCCAGGCCACCATCAGCACGGCGCCGTCCAGCCAGTCCTGGGCCACCGCCGGGATCAGGCCGGCCTCGTTGAAGCGCAGGGCGGCGATGAACGCCGGGTCCGGTGGCTGGAATGATGCTTGCAAGGCCCTGGCGCTGCCGCTGCCTCGATCTTCCCCCATGTCCTCACCGGTCCACAGCTGCAGCAAGACCTTCAGCGGCTACCCCTGCACCCACCGCCAGTGGCGCCACGCCGGTCACTGCCGCTTCGTGCACGGCTACAGCCGCAGCTTCCGCTTCTGGTTCCGGGCCACCGCCCTCGACGAGAACGGCTTCGTGGTGGACTTCTCCGGGCTGCGCGAGCTGGAGCAGCGGCTGGCGGAGCAGTTCGACCACACCTTCCTGGCCAGTGCCGACGATCCCCTGCTGCCCACCTGGCGGCAGCTGCATGAGCAGGGCGCCCTCGATCTGCGGGTGATGGCCAACGTGGGCATGGAGAGCAGCGCCGAGCTGGTGTGGGGCTGGGCCAACGAGCTGCTGCTTGCCCGCGACGGCGGGCGCACCTGCTGCTGGAGGAGCGAGGCCCGGGAAAACGAGAAGAACGCGGCCTGCTACGAGGCCCTGCCGGCCTGGTTCGACGCCTGAAGCGCCGAAGGTCGCCACACCGGGCCGGCCAGAACGCTCTGACCCTGCGTAAAGTTTGCTACGCGGGTCGGTGATGAAAGCCACGCTCAATCCCGCAGCGACCGTCCTTCGCCCCGTACCGATGCTCTCTCAGGACACCATCAGCCTCTCCTCCATCCCGGTTGTCGCCGGGCCTGCAGGACGGGCCATGGCCCAGCCCATGGAAGCCGACCTGATGGAGGCGCTGCAACAGCACCTCACCATGGAACGCCAGTCGAGCGCTGCCTACTTCGCCATGGCGATCTGGTGCGCAGAACGCGAGCTGCGCGGCTTCGCCGACTTCTTCAAGCAGGAGGGGCGTGATGAGCAGGAGCATGCCGGCACCTTCGCCGACTACCTGATCGCCCGCGGTCAGACCGTGCTGCTGCAGGAGCTGGCGGCACCGCGGCAGACCTGGCAGTCGGTGGAGGAGCTCATGGCTGCCTCCTTCAGGATGGAAGCGGACGTGACCACCTCGCTGCAGCAGATCTACGCCATGGCCGAGCGCTCCGGCGACACTCGCACCACAGTGTTTCTCGATCCCCTGGTGGAGGGCCAGACCAACTCCGAGAACACCTTCGCCCACCTGCTCGGCAGGGTGCGTTTCGCCCAGAACCAGCCGGCCGCACTGCTGATCATCGACGGCGAACTCAGCGCCGGTCAGCATGAGAACGCCAGCCTGGCCTGAGCGACTGGATTCCCTGAAACTCATTACGCGCAGCGGCCGGTCGCTGGACTTGCCTGCCCCACGCGGTGCCAAGGTGGCCGAGAGCAGCGCCGCTGCTTCAGGGATGAAACGCCCCGGCCCGGATCGGCGGCAGGGATGATGGGGAGTTGAGCTCGGGGCGCCTTGAGCGCTTTCGAGCTCGAGATGAGGCCTTCTCGAGATCAGGCCTAGGATGTGCCGAACAAAGGTGTTGGGAAGGTTCAGCGCACATGCCCCTCAGTCTCGCCCCGGAAGGCCGTTCCATCCGCATCGAATCGCTGCCCTCCCAACCCACACTCAGGGGCCGACTCGAGGCCATGGGCATCAGGCCCGGAAGCCGGGTGGAAGTGCTGCGGCGCGGCAAACCCGGCGGCATCATGCACGTGGCCTGCGGGATCATGGAATTCATGATTCGCCATGACCATGCCGCCGAGATGGAGGTGAGCTTCTGAGGCCGATCCTCAACCGGCAAACAGGAGAAAACGACCTCCCTGATACACCACCAGAGCCAGAATCCAGGCCAGGGCGAGTGACCATCCCAGCGACAATGCGGTGAAGCCACGGCTCTTCGATTCCTGCAGCTGCGCCGCGACCGTGCCGAGGCAGGGGGTGTAGAGCAGCACGAAGGTCATGAAGCTGAGGGCCTGCAGGGGTGTGATCGTCTGGCTGATCACCCCGCCCAGGTCGGCTTCGCTGGTGGCATAGATCACCGCCATCGCCCCCAGCAGGATCACCTTGGCGATGACGCCGAAGAACAGCGACACCGAGAGGGCCGGATTCATGCCGAGCGGCCCCAGCAGGGGCTGAAACAGGCTGCCGATGCCGTCGGCGATCGTGGCCCCGGAACCCTGCACCGCCCCGGGCGGCAGGTTGGTGAGCAGCCAGATGCCCGCAGCCCCCACCACGATGAACATGCGCGTGGTGACCAGGAAATTGAGCATCGAGGTCCAGCCGCGCCGCAGGATCGTGCTCAGGCTCGGCGCCCGGTAGGGGGGCAGTTCGAGGATGAAGGCCTCCCGGCTGGGGAAGGCCCGCTTGAACAGCAGCCCGGTGATCACCGCCGCCAGAAAACTGAGCACATAGAAGCCGAACACCACCAGCCCCGGCGCCCACCACGGCCGCGGGAAGAACACCGCCGCCAGGAAGATGAACACCGTGAGGCGGGCCTGGCAGAGCGAGAAGGGAATGCAGAGCATCGCCAGCAGGCGCATGCCGCGATCACGGATCACCCGCGTGCCCATGATCGAGGGCACGTTGCAGCCGAACCCCATCACCTGCAGCACGAAGGCCCGGCCATCGAGCCCCAGCCAGCGCATCAGGCCGTCCATCAGGAAGGCCGCCCTGGGGAGATAGCCGGAGTCCTCCACCACCGCCATGATCACGTAGAAGAGGAAGATGATCGGCAGGAAGGTGGCCACCGTGCTCACCCCCAGCCACACCCCGTCCACCAGGAAGCCACGCAGGAACTCCGGTGTGCCCAGCGCGGCCAGCAGCGGTTCGAGCAGGCCCGTCTGAATCCAGTCGAACAGGCTGCCCAGCAGATCCTGCAGCGGCGTGCCCAGCGCATAGAGCAGCTGGAACATCACCATCACGATCCCCAGGAAGGCCACCAGGCCCACCACCGGGTGCATCAGCAGGCGGTCGGCCCGCCGGGTGCCGCGGTTGATCAGCCGCTCCGGCAGCCTCACGAAGCGGGAGGCCAGGGCTTCGGCCCGGGCATCGAGGGACTGGGCGTCGAGATCCTGCTCACCCACTCCGGGCCGGCCGGCGACCGGGATCAAATCGCCCACCGCGAGCCGCTCGCCGATCTGGTGCACGGCATCGATCAGCTCATGGATGCCCTGCCTCCGCTTGGCGCTGATCGGCAGCAGGGGCAGGCCCAGCTCGGAGCTGAGGCGCCGGTGGTCGATGCCGATTCCCAGTTGGCGCGCCTCATCGCTCATGTTCAGCGCCACCACCATGGGGATGCCGAGCCTGCGCAGCTGCAGCACGAAGCGCAGCTGGTTGGTGATCTGACTGGCGTTCACCACCACCAGCAGGATGGCGGGAGGCGTGTGGCGCAGGAAGCGCTGCACGATCGCCTCGTCCTCGCTGCTGCCGCTGAGGTCGTGGATGCCGGGCAGATCCACCAGGGTGTAGCGCTGACCGCGCCGGTCGGCCGGCATCGCCCCGCGCAGCAGCTCCACGGTGAGCCCGGGCCAGTTGGCGATCTGGGCATTGCCGCCGGTGAGACGGTTGTAGAGGGTGGACTTGCCGGTGTTGGGCATGCCCACCAGGGCCACGGTGAGGTCGGCGGCCTCTCCCTCCGCCCCACCCTCGGCGGTGGCCATCTCGCCATGGCAGCCCGGTGGGCTGGTCCAGAGGCGATGCCAGCCCTCTCCGCGCCGACGGCCGCATTCCAGATCTCCGGACCGCTTCATGGCGCGATCACTGACCGCCATAGGTGGTCATGCCCGCCTTCACGTGGGCGAGCGCGCTGCCCTCGAGAAACTGCTGATCGAGCAGCAGCAGGGCAGCGCTGTTGTCGCCCGCCAGGCGCAGACGCTTGAGCACGAAGCGCGCCTCGGCCTCCTCCTGGATCTGCTCGTTCACGAACCAGTCCAGCATCGCCGAGGCGCTGCGCTCGCCCGCGTCCTCGGCCAGGGAGTAGAGGCGGTTGATCGAGGCGGTGACCTGCTTCTCCAGCTCGTACACCCGATCGAACAACTGCTGCACCGACGGCCAGCTGCGCTCCGGGGCCTCGATGGTGGGCAGCTCCACCGGCTCGTCGCAGTCCACCAGATAGGCGATCATCCGGGCGGCATGGCCGCGCTCCTCGTTGCTCTTCTCGAGCATGTACTGCGAGAACCCGGCCAGGTCCTTCTCCCGCAGCCAGATCGACATCGCCAGGTAGGTGTGGCTGGCCTGGAATTCGGAGGCGAGGTGGCTGTTGATGGCCTGGGTGAGTTCTTTCATCGGTGCGCGGATGGACGGATGGCGGATGGACCTGCGTCAGGGGAGCAGGCCGTGAAGCGCGCCATCTCCACCCATAGGCCCGCGGCCTGCCCGCCACCCCGGAAGAAAGCCTGAAGAGACCGTGCCCGAGGGCACAAGGCGGCGTGTCCTTCGGCGGGTGAGCCCTGGATGTGACCGAGCGGCGGCAGGGCGGTACCGATGGTCACGCGCCTCGGTGCGATCGGATCGGCCGGGGCGGAGCACCGCCTCCACACTGACGGCGTGGCCGCGGAGGCGCTGATGGAACCCGCAAGACCCGCCTACCTGGAGCGCACCCTTCAGCTCACCCAGCTGCGGGACTGGTGCATGCAGCGGCTCTCGACCCTGTCGCTGGAATGGCGGATGGGCGACGCCCGCGCCCTGACGGCCGAGCATCTCGAGGCCCTTGAGGTGGTGGACGCCCAGCGCACGCTCTGGATGACGATCGAGGCGGATCACTGAGAATCGGGCCTCAGCTCAACCGTCGCCGGGCCAGCAGGCCGTGGCGGGGAGCCAGCACCATCACCAGCAGGAACTGCAGGGTCTGCACCACCACGATGCAGCCGGCCGTGGAGGCATCGAGCCAGTAGCTGGCGTAGATGCCCAGCACCGTGGAGCTCACCGCGGAGAGCACCGCCAGAGCGGTCATGCGGTCGAAGCGGTCGGTGAGCAGGTAGGCGGTGGCTCCCGGGGTGACCAGCATCGCCACCACCAGGATGATGCCCACGGTCTGCAGGCCGGCCACGGCGGTGAGGCTCACCAGGGTGAGCAGCAGATAGTGCAGGGCGCCGGTGTTCAGCCCGATCGAGCGGGCGTGGCTGGGATCGAAGCAGAACAGCAGCAGATCGCGGCGCAGCACCAGCAGCAGGGCCAGACAGGCGAGGCTGATGAGCACCGTCTGCAGCAGGTCGGCGTCGGTGATGCCCAGCAGGTTGCCGAACAGGATGTGGGACAGGTCCACGCTGCTGCGCACCTTGGAGATCAGCACCAGCCCCAGGGCGAAGAAGCCGGTGAACACCAGCCCGATCACCGTGTCTTCCTTCACCCGGGTGTACTGCTTGATCGCGCCGATCAGCCCCACCGAACCCACCCCGAACACGAAAGCGCCCAGGGCAAAGGGCAGGCCCAGGGCGTAGGCGATCACCACGCCGGGCAGAACCGCATGGGACACCGCGTCCCCCATCAGCGCCCAGCCCTTGAGGGTCATGAAGCACGACAGCACCGCGCACACCACCGCCACCACCGCGCCCACGGCCAGGGCCCGCTGCATGAAGACCATCGTCATGGGCTGCAGCAGGGGGGCCAGCAGGGCGTCCATCAGCTGTGCTGAGCCGTGGGAGAAGCGGCGCTGAAGGTGCGCAGCAGGTTGGCCTGGGTGAACACCTCGGAGGTGTCGCCGTAGGCCAGCACGGTGCGGTTGATCAGCACCACCCGGTCGCAGAAGCTGGGGATCGATTCCAGGTCGTGGGTGGCCAGCAGCACGGTGGCCCCCTGGTCACGCAGCTCGATCAGCAGGTCGATGATCAGCCGCTCGGTGCTGATGTCCACGCCGCTGAAGGGTTCGTCGAGCAGCAGCACCCGGGCGCCCTGGGCCAGGGCCCGGGCCAGGAAGGCACGCTTGCGCTGGCCGCCGGAGAGGGCGCCGATCTGACGGTCCCGCAGGGTCCAGAGGTCCACACGCTCCAGGGCCCGCCGCACCAGGCGCCGGTCCTCGCCCGAAGACCAGCGCAGAGGCCCCATGGCGCCGTAGCGGCCCATCATCACCACGTCCCACACGCGGATGGGGAAGTCCCAGTCCACCTGCTCGCTCTGGGGCACGTAGGCCACCATCTGCTCGCGCTGGGCCTGGCGCAGGCCGCAGCCGGCGATGCGGATGCTGCCGGTGCTGGGCTTGAGGAACCCCATCAGCGCCTTGAACAGGGTCGATTTGCCGGCGCCGTTCATGCCCACCAGGGCGCAGATGCTGCCCGAGCTCAGCTCCAGGCTCACATCCACCACCGCCGGCCGGCCGTTGTAGCCCACGGTGAGGTGCTCCACGGCGATGCCCGGCGCCTGGGCCGCGGCCGCAGGGCAGTGCTCGGAACGGCGCTCAGAGCTGGTCATCGGCACGCAGACCTTGCACCAGAGTCTTGGCGTTGTGGCGCAGCATGTCGAGATAGGTGGGCGCAGGACCGCTCGGCTCGGAGAGGGAATCCACGTAGAACACCCCTCCGAAGCGGGCACCGGTCTCCTCGGCCACCCGCCGCTGGGGGCGGTCGTCCACGGTGCTCTCGCAGAACACGGCCGGCACCTGCCGCTCGCGCACGGTGCGGATCACGCGCTCCATGCGCTGGGGGGTGACCTCGCTCTCGGCATTCACCGGCCAGAGGTAGGCCTCCTCCAGGCCGTAGTCGGCCGCCAGGTAGCTCATGGCCCCTTCGCAGCTCACCAGCAGGCGGCGATCCTCCGGCACCTCCGCCAGCTGCTCGCGCAGCTCGCCGTCGAGGGCCTCCAGCTCGGCGCTGTAGGCGGCGGCACAGCGCCGGTAGGTGTCGGCGTTGGCGGGATCGAGACGGATGAAGGCGTCGCGGATGTTGGCCACATAGAGGCGCGCCAGCCGCGGCGACATCCAGGCGTGGGGGTTGGGCTTGCCGGCGCCGGCATCGGCGCTGATCGGGATCACCTCCACCCCCTCGCTCACCACGGCTCGCTGCGCATCCCTGGCGCTGTCGAGGAAGCGCTGGGCCCAGAGCTCCAGGTTCAGGCCGTTCACCAGCACGAGCTGGGCATCCTGGGCCCGGCGCAGGTCGCTGGGGGTGGGTTCGTAGCCATGGATCTCGGCTCCCGGCCGGGTCACCGACTCCACCCGCAGCTGGCCGCAGGCCACCTCGGAGGCCATGTCGGCCAGCACCGTGAAGCTGGTGAGCACCAGGGGCCGCCCCTCCCCGGCGCCGCTGCCGTCCGCCCGCGGACCGGCGTCGGGGGTGCCGCAACCCAGCAGCAGCAGGGCCAGCAGGGCGGCAGCCCAACCGGTCCTGCGGGGACCACGGCGGTGCGGAAGCGGACTGGGCAAGGAACAGACGGGGCTGGGCCGGTGACGGGAGCTGGCAGGGGCCGCCGACGCCGACGCTACGGCGCTGTCGTCAGGCAGGGTGGCCCGCCTGGCATCGGGCCACCCCCTCAGTCCCCGAATGCCTGGCGCAGCTGCTCACCGTTGCGAGGCATCACGCGCAGGTAGGTGGCGGGATCGAGGGCGTCCTGCTCGGTACCGGTTTCCAGCGGATCGAACACGCTGATGCGCACGCCCAGGTCGCCGGCCAGGGCATTGAAGGAACGGGGGCCGTCCTGGGGTTCGCTCAGCAGCGCCCGCAGGTCGCTGCGCGCCACGATCCCGCTCACCCGGCGCACGTCGTCGGGGGTGGAATTGACTGCGGGCACGTCCACCACGAACTCAGCCAGGAGGCCGTAGCGCTCGGCGAAGGAGGGAGCGAAATCGTGGAAGGCCACGAAGGTCATGCCTCGGAAGGGCTCCAGCTGGCTGGCGAGGCTGGCGTCCAGCTGGCGCAGCTCAGCGATGGAGGCCTCGGCGTTGCGGCGGTAGCCATCGGCGCAGCCGGGGTCGGCCTGCACCAGTCCGTCGCGGATGGACTCCACTGCTGCACGGCGCGCCGGAGATCAAGCCAGATGCGGGGGTTCACCGGTCCATGGCTGTGGCTGTGATCGGGGCTGTGGCCGTGATCGGGGCTGTGGCCGTGATCGGGGCCACCCCGCGGCCGCTGTCGATCACCGTGAGCTGGACATCCTCCGCGGAGGCCACCAGCTTGTCGAGAAAGGCCTCCATCTCCAGGCCGTTCTTCACCAGCACCCGGGCCTGGCGCCAGCCACCAGATCGCCGGGGCGCGACTGGAAGTCGTGGGGGCCGGTGCCAGGCGGGATCAGGGTGATCGGCAGGAAGGTGGTGAACGGCGCAGGGAGATGGCATGGGCCGGGCTGCGGGCAGCGAGACCCGTAGGCCGATCACCACCTTCATCAAGAAGGATTCTCAGAACGACTCGCCGTTGATGGGGTGGCCGCTGCCGCCGGTGTGAGCGGTGCAGAATCCCCCACGGCGAATCCGGAGCGATGGCGTTCAACGTTCTGACGCGCCTCAACACCGCCTGGGCCCTGTTCCAGGGTCTGCTGCTGGAAGCGCTGCCGTTCCTGCTGATCGGCGTGCTGATCGCCTCGCTGGCGCGCTGGTTCAGCCCAGGGGGCGCCTGGCTGCGGCGCCTGCCCGCCCACCCCGTCGCCGGGCCGCTCACCGGGGCCGCCCTCGGCTTCGCCCTGCCCGCCTGCGAGTGCGGCAACGTGCCGGTGGCCCGGCGCCTGCTGGTGGGAGGGGCGCCGGTGGGCACGGCCCTGGGATTTCTGTTTGCGGCCCCGGTGCTCAACCCGATCGTGATCGCCAGCACCTGGGCGGCCTTCCCCGATCAGCCCTGGCTGCTGCTGGCCCGGCCCCTGGGCGCCGTGCTGGTGGCCCTGGGGCTGGCGCTGCTGCTGCGCCTGCTGCCCGAGGCCGACCTGCTGCGCACCGACCTGCTCGAGGAGCGTCGCCTCAACCAGCCCCTGGCCAGCGTCAGCCTGCTGGAGCGCCGCGCCGGCGTGATCGGCCTCAGCGCGGAGGCTCCGCCCACCCTGCCCAGCCTGCCCGCCCCCACCTGGCGGGAGGTGCTTCAGCACGGCAGCCGCGAATTTCTCAACCTGGCCCTGCTGCTGGTGGCCGGCTGCGCCCTGGCGTCCCTGGTGCAAGCCCTGCTGCCACGCCAGTGGCTGCTGGCGGTGGGGTCGGCGCCGACCCTCTCGATCCTGGCCCTGATGCTGCTCAGCCTGGTGCTGTCGGTGTGCTCCAGCGTGGATGCCTTCCTCGCCCTCGGCTTCGCCGCCCAGGTCACCCCGGGGGCCCTGCTGGCCTTCCTGCTGCTGGGTCCGGTGATCGACATCAAGCTGGTGGGCCTGCTGGGCATGCTGTTCCGCGGCAAGGGACTGCTGCTCACCTCGGCAGGGGCGGGGGTGCTGGTGCTGTTGATCGGTCAGTGGGTGAACCTGTGGCGGCTCTGATGCGCGGCGTGGCTCTGGCCCTCTGGGCCGTGGTGCTGCTGCAGAGCAGCGTGGACGGCCGGCTGGATCTGCTGCTGCGGGCCGCCTTCCACCCGCTGGTGAGCGCCGCCGGAGGCGTGCTGCTGATCCTGGCGGTGGCGCAGGTGCTGGCGGGGCTGCGCAGCTGGGGCGGCGAGCCCGACCCCGCCAGCCGCCAGGACCGCCGCCTGAGCGCAGCCACCGCGGCCATCGCCGCCCTGGTGATCGCCCTGCCGCCCAACCCGTCCTTTGCCGATCTGGCCAGTCAGCGTCCGGCCGACGACACCGCCAGCGAAACCCTCACCTTCGTGCTGCCGCCGGCTCAGCGCAGTCTCACCGACTGGGTGCGGATGCTGCGCAGCCAGCCCGATCCCCGGCTGTTCGAAGGCGACCCGGTGCGCATCAGCGGCTTCGTGCTGCCCAAGCCTGACGGTCCGCCCCAGCTGGCGCGGCTGCTGGTGCGCTGCTGCCTGGCGGATGCCACCCCGGTGGGACTGCCGGTGCGCTGGCCCGCCGCCAACCCCCTGCCCCGGGCCGACCAGTGGCTGGCCATCGAAGGGCGCATGGAGGTGGAGGACCGGCGCCTGGTGGTGGTGCCCGAGCGCATCCAGCCGATCCCCCGCCCGGCACGCCCCCTGGAGCCCTGACAGCTCCCCTGACACCCCCTGCTCCCCGACCCATGAGCCGGTTTGGCGCCTTCTCCGCACCCGCAACCGCCCGCCCCCTGCTGCTGGCACTGGGCCTGCCGGCGCTGCTGGCGGTGCTGCAACAGCAGGTGCTGCTGCGTCAGCCGCCACGGCTGGAGGCGTTGCGCAACGCCGCGGCCAGTTCCGGACCGGCGGCGCTGAAGGCCCGCTTCAGCCGGCCGATGCAGGCGGCCAGCCTGCAGCGGGGCAGCCGTCTGGAGCCCCCTCTCAGCCACCGCTGGCTGGGCAGCGGCAGTGGCCTGCTGCTCAGCCTCGACGAGGGCCAGCGGGTGGAGGCGCCACTGCAGCTGGCGCTGGGCGGCGAGGATCAGCGGGGCCTGCGGCTGCCCGCCAGCCGGTGGCTCTGGGATCCGCGGCCGCGGGTGGTGGCGGTGGTGGACGTGGCCGGTGGCGAGCAGCTGCAGCTGCGCGACCACGACGGGGGCTGGCGGCCAATCAGTCCGGTGTGGCCGGAGATTCCCCAGCTCCTGCCCCTGGGGGATGGCTCCGGGGTGGTGGCGGCCAGCCGCCAGAGCGACGGCCAGCTGCGGCTGTGGCGCATCCGGCTGACCCAGCACAACCTGCGGCCGGCGGACCAGCCCGCCCGACCGTTGCGCGCGCAGGCCCCGGAGCCGCTGCAGGCCGATCCGGTGGTGTTCGCCCATCTCAGCAGCAACCGCAATGGAGATCTGCTGATCCAGAGCGGCCAGCTGGAGCCCGGCAGCAGCATCGCCCGGCTGCAGCATGGCGGGGGATGGCGCTGGCGACGTCTGCCCTGGAGCGCCAGCGGGCCGATGCAGCTGCTGCCCGAGGGTGGCGCCGTGCTGGTGCCCGACACCGAAGGGCTGCACCTGGAGGCGCTGCCGCCCAGGCCGCCCCAGCGCCAGACGCTGCCGGGCAGCCGCGATCTGAGCAGCTTCTGTCCCCAGGCCGGCCGGGCCCTGCTGCAGCGCCACTGGCCCGATTTCCGCCGCTCGCTGGAACTGGTGGAGCCCGGTCAGCCGCCCCGCCAGCTCTGGCTGGGCGGGCAGGCCCTCGTGGCCAGCGCCTGCAGCCGCAGCGGCGATCGGGTGTGGGCCCTGCTGATGGAGGGCACCGAGCGGCCCCTCCTCACCCTGCTGGCCCTGAACCGGCAGGGTGAGGAACTGGGCCGGCGACGCCTGGAGGGCTGGGAACTGGAGCCCGGCACCGGCTTGCACTGGGACGCCAGCGGAGAGCGGCTGCTGGCGACGCTGCGGCCCCAGGCGCGCGGAGACGCGCCACCGTCACCGGCCCGGGCGGTGCTGATCGATGGCGCCAGCCTCGAGCTGCAGCCGCTGGCGGGAACCGTGAACCAGGCCCAGTGGCTGGTGGCGGGCTAGAACGACCGCCTGCGGTGGCACCGTCCTCCACCCCGGCACCCGTGGCTTCGAAGCTCAGCGCCCGACAGGAACAACTGCTGGAGACCCTGCGCCGTGCCGAGCACGAGCTGTCCGGCCAGGATCTCCATGCGCGGCTACGCGCCAGCAGCACCCCCATGGGACTGGCCACCGTGTACCGGCATCTGCGCCTGCTGCAGCAATGGGGGCTGGTGCGGTGCCGTCACCTGCCCAGCGGCGAGGCCCTGTTCGCGCCCACCGAACGGGACGAGCACCACCTCACCTGCGTGGACTGCGGCAGCACCCACCGCCTGGCCCACTGCCCGGTGCACCAGCTGGCGCTCCCCGGCGATGAGCTGAAGGGGTTTCTGCCGCTCTTCCACACCCTGGAATTCTTCGGGCTCTGCCCCGACTGCCAGCGCCGCCAGGGCCGCCGCCCGTCCGAGGCCTGAGCCGGCAGCCCTAATCTCTGAGAACCATTCCCGCCGAGCCCATGAGCGCCAGCGTCCAAGCCCAAGGGATTGAATCAGGCGTTGATTCCGCTGCCGGCGACACCGCCGCGGGGGATCCCTCGGCGACGCCCCGGGCCGTGCCGGTCACGATCCTCACGGGCTTCCTGGGGGCGGGCAAGACCACCTTGCTCAACCACATCCTCACCAACCAGGAGGGCCTCAAGACGGCCGTGCTGGTGAACGAGTTCGGTGAGATCGGCATCGACAACGACCTGATCGTGTCCACCGGCGACGACATGGTGGAGCTGAGCAACGGCTGCATCTGTTGCTCGATCAACGGCGAGCTGCTCGAGGCCGTCTACCGCATCCTCGACCGCCCCGATCCGGTGGACTATCTGGTGGTGGAGACCACCGGCCTGGCCGACCCCCTGCCGGTGGCGATGACGTTCCTGGGCAGCGACCTGCGCGACGCCACCCGGCTCGACTCGATCATCACCCTGGTGGATGCCGAGAACTTCAGCGACGAGCTGCTCGAGGGGGAGGTGGCCCGGGCTCAGATCGTCTATGGCGACATGATCCTGCTGAACAAGTGCGATCTGGTGGCCGCCGATCAGCTCGAGGCCCTGGAGGGGCGGATCCGGGAGATCAAGACCGACGCCCGCATCCTGCGCTCGGTGAAGGGCGAGGTGCCCCTGCCCCTGCTGCTCAGCGTAGGCCTGTTCGAGAGCGACAAGGTGGTGGGCGAGGCCCGGCCGGCCGAGCCGGAGCCCGACCACAGCGGCTGCGACCACGACCACGGCCACTGTGATCACGAGCACGGCCACGCCAGCCACGGGCACGCCCATGCTCACCACGATCACGATCACGAGCACAGCCACAGCCACGGCCACGACCACGCCAACCATCCCGACCACGCCGCCATCGAGGGCTTCACCTCCCTCTCGTTCGCGGCCGACGGCCCCTTCGCCCTGCGCAAGTTCCAGAACTTCCTGGACAACCAGCTGCCCCCGGGGGTGTTCCGGGCCAAGGGCATCCTCTGGTTCAACGAGAGCGAGCGCCGCCACGTGTTCCACCTGGCCGGCAAGCGCTTCTCGATTGACGACTCCGACTGGCCCGGCGAGCAGCGCAAGAACCAGATCGTGCTGATCGGCCGCGACCTCGACCACGAGCGCCTGCGCCGCCAGCTCCAGGCCTGCGTGGCCCGGGAGGCGGGCAAGGGATTCGCCTGATCAGGCCAAAACGGGCTTCAGCGCCGATACTGGCAAGGAGGGGTTCCCCGGATTCAGCCCTCGCTTCACCTCCTTTGCTTCCGGCGCGGACCGGCCTGTTCATGCGTTCCTCCACCCTGCGTCCCCTGCTCCTGCCCGCCGCCGCGGGGCTGGGCCTGAGCCTGCTCTCCGCGCTGCCGGCCCAGGCTCACGGCATCGCCGATGCCGGCCTCGGCCACGGCTTCTCCCACCCGATCACCGGTCTCGACCACCTGCTGCTGCTGGTGGGCGTGGGCGGCGTGGCCGCCTACATCGGCAGCTCGGTGCTGCTCTTCGCTCTGGCGGGCGCTGTCGCCGGAGCGGTGCTGGGTTCCCTGGGCGGCGCCCTGCCCGGCGCCGAACTGCTGGCGGCCCTCGCCGTCTCGGCCATGGGGGTAGTGATCCTGACCAGCCGGCGCAGCGGTCAGGGCCCGAGCCTGGGCCTGATCGGCACCCTGGTGGCCGTGGCCATCGCCATCCACGCCCTGCTCCACGGCCAGGAGGCCAGTGGCACCGCCAGCTGGTGGCTGGGAGCTGCCCTGGCCTCCACCCTCGTGGTGGGCCTGAGCTTCGCCGTGCTGCGCCAGGCCCATGCCCGCTGGACCGTGATGGTGGCGGCCCTGCTCACCGGGGCCGGACTGGTGCTGGCATTCGTGCCGGCCTGAGCCCTGCGTGGCTGAGCCGGGTGTTCGCACCCGAACCCAGTGTTCGTGAAAACCGGCCCCGAACGGCCAGATTCGCTACGCCACCCGGGCATGCACTGGCTACCGTGAGCCGAGTCACACGCGCGTCATGGCCGAACTGCTGCTGCTCTCGGGCGTTCTTGCGCTGTTCGGCCTGGCCTTCTGGCTCACCACCGACTCCGACGACGACA
>JALOOQ010000158.1 GCA_025454305.1 Cyanobium sp. Prado107 | reverse complement strand
TCGCGGCGGGCCAGATCGAGCAGGTCGCGCACCAGGCGCGTCATCCGGTCGGCCTCGACATGGATGGCCTGGCCGGCCTGGCGCAGCGGCGCGGGGTCGGCACCAGGGGCGGCCTCGGCCAGCAGCCGCTCCAGCCGCTGGGCGTTGCCGCTGATCAGGGTGAGCGGCGTGCGCAGCTCGTGGGCCACGCCGTCGATGAAGGTGCGCTGCTGCTGCCAGCTGGCCACCAGCCGCCGCTGCAGGGCGTTGAAGGCATTGGCGATCGGCCGCAGCTCCGCCGGCTGGTCGGCCACGCTTACCGGATCCGGCTCGCTCGCATCGGGCTCGGCGGCGGCCAGGGCCCCGCTCAGCACCTCCAGGGGCTCCAGCAGGCCGTCGCGCAGCACCGGCCGCAGCAGAGCGCTGGTGACCAGGCTGGAGAAGCCCGCCACCGCCAGCAGCAGCCACTCGCCGCGGCGCTCGGCCTCCTGGGCGGCGGTGATGTTCTGCCGCACCTCCACACCGGCACGGGAGCTCACCAGCCAGCGCTGGTCCCCCACCCACACGATCCGCGGCCCCTGGGCAGGGGAGGAGGCCGCCGGCCTCACCTCATCGCCGCCGGGCAGCCGCAAGGGCCCCCTGGCGGGGAGCTCCAGCCGACCGGCGTCCAGCTCCTGCCGCACCGTCGCCACCAGCTGGGCATGGGCACTGCGCCGCTGCAGCACCTGCAGCCCCTGGTTGAGCACCAGCAGCACCCCGTAGCCGGCCAGCACCGCCAGGAAGGTGGTGGTCTGCAGGCGCTCGCGCAGGGACCGGGGGCGAGGCATGGGCGGAAGGAATATCTGGCAAGGCGAACGTGGCCCATGCTGGACGCTCTGGCCTGAGAGAGGAACCTCCGTAGATGGCCTCCGCACCCGTTAACCCGATCTTTGGCTCCAGATGGGAACAGAGCAGCACACCATCACTGTGACCCTGGTGGACGGCACCCAGGTGGTTGTGCCCGACTGTCTCGATCAGATCACGTGCTACGTGCTTCAGGAGCAGGGCGACTGGTTCGAGGACGAGATCAAGTTTCTGCGACGCCTGGTACAGCCGGGCCAGACGGTGGTGGACATCGGCGCCAACGTGGGCGTGTATGCCCTTTCGCTGGCCCGCAAGGTGGGCCCCACTGGTCAGGTGTGGGCCTTCGAGCCGGCATCAGACACAGCCGCCCTGCTGGAAGCGAGCATCGCCGCCAACGGAGTCCCCTGGCTGCACCTGGAGCGCCAGGCCCTCTCCGATCACGCCGGCACGGCCGTGCTGCAGACGCCGCCGGGTGAGTCTGAGTTCGACAGCCTGGTCCCCTCATCAGCTCTGGGCAGAGCGACACAGCAGGGCCCTGGCGAGGAGGTCTCCCTCATCACCCTCGATGCCTGCCTGCAGGAATTCGGCTGGCAGCAAGTGGACCTGCTCAAGATCGACGCCGAGGGCGCGGAGGAGCGCATCCTGGCCGGTGGCAAGCACTTCTTGGCTGAACTCTCGCCGCTGGTGATGTTCGAGCTCAGGGAGGGCAACGAACTGCACCTGGAGCTGGTGAATCGCTTCCAGGCCCTCGGCTACGGCTGCTACCGGCTGGTGCCTGGCCTCGATGCGCTGAAGCCCTTTGATCCGGCAGACGGGGTGGACAGCTACCTGCTCAACCTGTTCGCCGCCAAGCCCGATCGGGCTGATGCCCTCGAGCGCGCCGGCTGGTTGGTGAAGGAGTCCAACCCAAAACCTCCTGGCGCTCAGGATGTGGAGCCCTATCCGTGGAGAACGACGATTGCGCCGCTCCCCTACGCCAGGGAGCTGGCTCGCCGATGGGAACAGGAAGAGGCCACCAAGGGGAAGGCGCCGGCCACCGACGCCTTGGCGTACTGGGTCTTCGCCAACGACCTGTCGCAGCCCCTCGATCGTCGCCTTGGCGCGCTTCAGAACTGCTACCGAACCCTGCGCGAAGAGACCGGCGCCAGCGCCCCACCGCACCGGTGGTCCACTCTCGCCCGGGTGGCCCGATCCCTTGGAGAGCGCGCCGTGGCCGTGAGAGCACTGGGGCACCTGATCCCCTCCTTGCAGGCTGCTGCGCCCCTGGTGGCCGTGGAACCGTTCCTGCCGCCACTGGAGCGGTATGACCACCTCGACCCAGGCGAACACCCGGCGACCTGGCTGCTGTCCGCAGCGCTTGAGGCCGACGAGCTTCTCGGCGAATTGTCCGGCTACTACTACGGGGAGCGCAGCCGGGCGCGGCTGGAGCACTTGCTGGAGCTGGGCTTCTCCTCCAGTGAGCGAAGTGTGGCCCGCCATCGCCTGCACCTGCTTGATCGGCGTTGTCCCCGCCTGCCCAAGGGGTCACCTGACCAGGCAATGCGCAATGAAGCCCAGCTCCAGCTCAGCAAGCAGGCCTGGGAGGAGCTGCAAGGCCAGCACAAGGACTCCGCCCGCGTCTTGTTCCTACGTGCGCGGCAGATGGGGATCAATTGCCCGGATTCACTGCATTACCTTGCCAAATGCCTGATTGGTCTGGGCTCGATCTCGGAGGCGATCGCCCTGCTGCAGCGCGCCGTGGAACTGAACCCGGACGCCCCCGCGCCGCTGGTGGAGCTGGGCCTCACCCTTGCGAGGGGAGCAGAGCCCCAGGCCAGCGAAGCGGTGCTGCAGCAGGCCGTGTTTCTCTACGGCTTTCAGTTGGCCAGGGGGGAGGTGAATTCGGCCGAGTTCGCCAATCTGGCCATCGCCTACGACGCCCTGGGCGACACCGCCAATGCCCTCGCCTGCCTCGAAGAGGCGCTGCAGCGAGATCCAGGAAATGAGCAAGCCCTGCTGCGTAAAGCCGCGATTCTCGGCAAGCTTCCCGATCACCATGAGGAGGCGGAGGCCATCTGGAAGGAGCTGCTGCAGCGCCAGCAGGGGCACCTGGCCGCGCTGGCGCAGACGGTGGTGCTTCGCATCACCCAGGGGGAGCTGGCGGAAGCGGGACGGCTCCTGGGCGAACTGCTGGCGGCAACCCCGGGCGACCGAAACGCCCATCACCAGCTCGCGTTCCTTGATTCGATCTCCGGAGCGGGGGCGGTGGAGCAGCACCTGCGCCATCTGCGCGACTACTGGGCCGAGGTGCGCGGTGATTCGGCGGAGATGGGGGCTGCCGCCTCAGTTCTCACACTCCCCCCATCCCAGGGACGGCTACGGGTGGGGATTCTCTCGGCGGAGATCGGCGACCACGTGGTGAGCCTCTTTCTCGAACCGTTTCTGCGCCATCACGACCGGCAGAGGCTGGAGGTGGAGCTGATCGAGATGAAGCACCATCAAACGGCCTGGGCCGATGAGCTGCGGGCCCTGGCACATGCGGTGATTCCCCTTGGCGATGTGACCCGGCCTGAGGCACGCCGCAGGATCCGCAGCCGCGCATACCACGTGATCGTGGAAACCTCAGGATTCACCTCTCACAGCGGCATCGAGTTACTGGCGGAGCGCTGCGCACCCGTCCAGTGCCACTACATCGGTTTCCATGCCAGCACCGGGCTCGACACGATCGACTGGTTCATCGGCGACGCGATCACGGCAGCACCCGAGCTCGCCTACCAATACGTGGAGGGCCTCTGGCGCCTGCCCCGCCTGTGGCTGGCAAGCTGCAGACCGCCGCACCTGCCGGAGGCGGGCACCACACTGGCAACCGGCCATCCGCCGGTGCTCGGCTCCTTCAACCAGTTCGGCAAGGTGAGCGACGCAACCCTCGACCACTGGGCGGAAGCCTTGCGCCTCGCTGCCACAAGCGAGCTGCACCTCAAGAGCGCCACCAGCGATGCAGCCGCTCCCCGCCAGCGCATCCTTCAAGGCCTGGAGCGACGCGGGATCGAACCAGCCCGGGTGCGGTTCCTGGATCGCGCTGCCAGCTACGCGGAGCACCTGCGCTGCTACAACCAGATCGACATCGCCCTGGATGCCACACCCTGGGCGGGCGCCACCACCAGCTTCGAGGCGCTCGCCATGGGAGTTCCGGTGGTGGGGATTCTGGGGGGTACCACCGCGGGGAGGATGACCTGCTCGATCCTGCATGCGCTGGGCCAGACCGACTGGATCGCCCGGGATCGCTCCCAGTTCGCCAGGATCGTCGCGGAACTTGCCAGGGACGTGGACGGACTGAGGTCCGGCAAGGCGGCCCTGCAGGAGCAGGTTCTTGGCAGCTGCCTGTTCGACGGCCCGGGCCTGGCCAGAGACCTGCAGGAAGCGTTCTTCCGCATGGTGCGCCTGAAGGGCCTCCAAACCGCCAGCACCTCCGCAGACCTTTCAGCTGATTCTCAGCGACGAACCACGACGGCCTCATCCCCGCTCCACGACTTGCGCGTTGAATGAGCTTGTCGGTCTTTATGGAATCATGGCCCCTGCGACTTACAGGCAGCGTCTGCTGCTCCATCTCCTCAACTCCCGCCGACGCCCCGGTTCGCCCGAAGGGTTCACGTTGATCGAACTGTTGGTGGTGATCGTGATTCTCGGAGTGTTGGGTGGCGTCGGGTACGGAGCGTATGTCAATCAGCTTGGCCGCGCCAACCAGAACACCGCCAATGTGGCTGCCACCGCGGCGGCGAAGAACTGCGCGGCCATCCTTGCCACCGGCGACCCTGCGACCAGCTTCAAAACTGGAGTCGACGGCACCCGCGTGAGAATTACCCCAACGGCTTGTGCTTTGAACACCACCTTCCAAGTGACCGCTGGGGATGGCACCAACTCTCGCTCTGGGCAGGCCACTATCGGTTCGGCCGGCGAGGTGACTCCCGGCGCCTGATCAGGCTGGGGCACACCCCCGCTCCTCTCTAGGCGGCCGATCTTCGGCCGCTTTTTTCATGCCTCAAGCCACCCGATTCTCCAACCCATGAGCTGGGACCATGGCTACTACTCCCATGCCGCCTACACCAGCGGCTACTACCGGGAAATGGCCCCGG
>JALOOQ010000157.1 GCA_025454305.1 Cyanobium sp. Prado107 | reverse complement strand
TCCATCAGCCGCTGGCGCATCTCCGGGTCGTTGATGAAGGTGTCGTTGGCCTCCTCATACACGAAGTTGTCCACCGCGCCGCTGGTGGCGCTCCAGCCCAGGGTGAAGTTGAGGCGCTTGGCCACCTCGCGCACGCCCTCGTAGCCGGAATTGAGCATGCCCTCATACCACTTGGGGTTGAGCAGCTTGGTGCGCGAATCCAGGCGGATCGTTTCGCTCAGGGTGCGCACCTGAGCATTGGCGGTGGTGGTGTCGGCGATGTAGCTCGCCGGTGCCTTGCCGTCTTCGCGCAGCCCCTGGATCAGCTTGGTGGGATCGGAGTCGAAGTAGTGGCTCACATCGGTGAGCGAGATCTCGGCGGAATCCAGGTTCTGGAAGGTCACGTCGGCGGTCTTCATCGCCGCCTCGAACACCTCGCGCTTCTGGTTCATCTCACCGGGGTTGTCGGCGTTGAAGGCGAAGGTCTTGCGCGAGAGGTACATCTCCTGCAGTTCCCCCTCCTCCTCCCAGGTGCTGTTCTCCACCGCCAGGTTCACGTTTGAGGAATAGCTGCCGCTGGCGTTGGAGAACACGCGGGTGGCGGCATCGCGCAGGGAGATCCCCTCCTTGGCGGCCTGCTCCTGGGCATGCTTGCGCACGAAATTCATCGCCAGAGGCTCGTCGGCCTCGGCGGCCATCTTCACGCCCTGATCGATCAGCGCCATCTGGTTGATGAACAGGTCGCGGAACACACCGCTGCAGTTCACCACCACGTCGATCCTCGGCCGGCCGAGCTCCTCCAGGGAGATCAGTTCCAGCTTGTTCACCCGGCCGAGGGAATCGGGCACGGGCTTCACACCGATGAACCAGAGGATCTGGGCCAGCGATTCGCCGTAGGTCTTGATGTTGTCGGTGCCCCAGAGCACGCAGGCGATGGTTTCCGGCCAGGTGCCCTGCTCGGCCTTCTGGCGCTCGATCAGCTTGTCCACCACCCCCTTGGCGGCGGCGATGGCGGCGCGGGTGGGGATGGCCTGGGGATCGAGGGCGTGGATGTTCTTGCCGCTGGGCAGCACGCCGGGATTGCGGATCGGATCGCCGCCGGGGCCCGGCAGCACGTACTCGCCGTCGAGGGCCCTGAGCAGGCTCTCCATCTCCTGGTCGGCGCACACCTGCTCCAGGCAGAACTGCAGGTAGGCGAACAGCTTGTCGAGCTCGACCGAGTCCACGCTCACGAAGCCCGCCGCGCAACAGGCGCGCAGCCAGGGGCTGGGCAGCTTGAAGCCGAAGCGGCCCAGCAGGTCGTAGAGCCAGCCGAAGTTGCGCCGCAGGGTGACGCGGCCGTCGCTGCCGGTGACCGAACGAACCATGGCGCCCACTGCCGCCCGGCTGGTTTCGATGATGCGGCGGTTGAGCTCCACATCGCCCAGCACGCCCTCGTCGTTGCCCCTGTAGACTTCGGTGACCGTGCGGCCCAGGCTCTCGGCCAGCAGGCCCGGGAGGGAGCGGATGCCCTCCTCCTCACGCTCCAGGGCGGCGATGTTCACCAGGGTGGCGATCGCTTCCTCGGCGGTGGGCGGCTTGCCGATGGTGTGCAGACCGCAGGGCAGCAGCCGGCTCTCGATCTCCATCAGCTGCCGGTACACCGCGCCGATCACCCCGTCGCGGGCGGCCAGGTCGAGCTGGGCGGCATCCACGTCCGGAAGCCGCACGTCCTTGTCGAGGTTGCACTGGCGGGCCGTCTCCACCACGGCATTGACGATCTGCACACCCCTGGAGCCCTCACGCAGCTGCTGGTAGCTGCCCACCAGCTCGCCCAGCTCCTTGAGGCCCTTGTAGAGACCGGCGTTCTCGGCCGGCGGGGTGAGGTAGGAGATGGTTTCCGCATAGCCGCGCCGCTTGGCAATCGTGGCTTCGGACGGGTTGTTGGCGGCGTAGTAGTAGAGGTTCGGCAGGGCGCCGATCAGCGAATCGGGGTAGCAGGTGTCGCTCATGCCCATCTGCTTGCCGGGCATGAACTCCAGCGAGCCGTGGGTGCCGAAGTGCAGCACCGCATCGGCGCCCCACACCTTCTCCAGATAGGTGTAGTAGGCGGCGAAGCCGTGGTGGGGGCTGGCGCTGCGGGAGTAGAGCAGCCGCATCGGATCGCCCTCGTAGCCGAAGGTGGGCTGCACGCCCAGGAAGACGTTGCCGAAGTGGCGGCCGTAGATGAGCAGGTTGGTGCCGTCGCTGTTCAGGTTGCCCGGGGGCTTGCCCCAGTTCTCCTCCAGCCGCTCCGAATACGGCGTGAGGCGCTCGTAGTCCTCCACGCTCATGCGGTGGGCGATCGCGAGCTCCGGTGCCCCCTCCATGGCCTCGGGGTCCTTGAGCACAGCCTCCATCAGCTCCTTGGCCGTCTTGGGCAGGTCGCTCACGTCGTAGCCCTTCGCCGCCATCTCCTCCATCACCCGGTGGATGGAGCCGAACACATCCAGATAGGCCGCCGTGCCCACGTTGCCCTTGTCGGGCGGGAAGCTGAACACGGTGATCGCCAGCTTCTTCTCGGTGCGGGGCTTGATGCGCAGCGAGGCCCAGCGGATGGCGCGCTCGGCGATGGCATCCACCCGGTCCTGCAGGGTGTGGGCCTTGCCGGTGGCGTCGTCGCGGCCGCTGAGCACGATCGGCTCGATGGCGCCATCGAGCTCGGGGATGGCGATCTGCAGCGCCACCTGCACCGGGTGCAGGCCCAGGTCGCTCTCCTCCCACTCCTGGGTGGTCTGGAACACCAGGGGCAGGGCCACCATGTAGGGGCGGTTGAGCTTCTTCAGCACCTCGATCGCCCTGGGATGGTCCTGCCGGGCCGGGCCGCCCACCAGGGCAAAACCGGTGAGCGACACCACCCCGTCCACCAGGGGTGTTTCCGGGTTGAGCGGGTCGTAGAAGAAGGCGTTCACCGGCCTGGTGAAATCGAGTCCGCCGCAGAACACCGGGATCACCGTGGCGCCGCGGTACTCCATCTCCTGGATCACGGCCACGTAGTGGGCCTCATCGCCGGTGACGATGTGGCTGCGCTGCAGCACCAGGCCGATCACCGGACCCTTGCGCGCCGTCTCACTGAGGTCGGAGCGGCTGGCGCTCCAGTTCAGGTACTCCTTGATGTCCTCGAACATCCCCGGGGCCAGGGGGTGCCAGATGCCCAGATCCGGGAACACCACCGGATCGGCCACCTGGAGCTGGGGTCGGTCGGATCCCGCGTTGTCGCCGCCGCGGGGAAACACGTACTTGTCGGCCAGCATCAACAGGAAATTCCTGAGGTTGTCCGGCGTGCCGCCCAGCCAGTACTGGAAGCTGAGCATGAAGGAGCGGGCGTCCTGCGCCTTCTCCACCGGCAGATACTTCAACACCGTGGGCAGGGTGTTGAGCAGCTTCAACATCGCGTCCTGGAAACCGGCGCCGCCGGCCTCCTTGCGCTTCTTCATGAAGCTGGCGATGGCGCTCTTGCTCTGGCCCAGCTGGGCCATCGAGAACGTGCCCAGCTTGTTGAGGCGCATCACCTCCGGCATGGAGGGGAACACCACCGCCGCCTTGAGCCGCTCGCGGTGAGGTGCCACGGCCTCCACCACCTTCTGGGCCAGGTCCTCGATGAAGATCAGCGAGGCGATGAACACATCGGCCGCGGCCACATCGGCGCAGAACTGGGCGTAGTTCTCCGGGTCGCGCAGTTCCTCGATCAGATAGCCGCTCAGCTCGATCGCCAGCGGGCCGTTCTGCTCGTTCAGGGAGGTGGCCGCCAGGGTGAGGGCGTTCTGGTACTGCGGCTCCAGCACCACGTACACCGCCTTCATCACCGCGCCGCCGTGGTCGCCGGCAGGGCTGACCCGACGGTTGGCGGAGCGGACCTGCGTGAACATGCGCGCGAGCGGGCTGGGTGGGCTGAGCTTACGAAGCCTGTACCCGTCCGCGAGCGTGCTGCATAGGCTCTGCAGCACGGATCTCCAGCCACCCCCACCCCCGCCCCCTCCGTCATGAGCAGCTCCACCGGCCCGTCCGGCACCACCGGCCCTGGCGCCGCCCCGTCGTCGCCGGCTCCGCCGATCGCCGTGGTGGTGGCCGGGGCCCTGGGGCGCATGGGCGCCGAGGTGGTGAAGGCGGTGACCGCCGCGCCCGACTGCGAGCTGGTGGGGGCCGTCGACACGACCCCCGGCAAGGAGGGGGCCGATGTGGGGCTGGAGCTGGGGCTCGGTGAGCTGGAGGTGGCGGTCACGGCCGACTTCGAGGGCTGCCTCTGTCAGGCCAGCCAGGCGGTGCGCACCGCCGGTCCGGGCCTCGGCGCCGTGCTGGTGGACTTCACCCATCCCTCGGTGGTGTTCGAGCACACCCGCGGCGCCATCGCCTACGGCGTGCATCCGGTGATCGGCACCACGGGTCTCGGCCCGGAACAGCTGGCCGATCTGGCCACCTTCGCCGACAAGGCGTCGGTGGGCGGTGCCGTGATTCCCAACTTCTCGGTAGGCATGGTGCTGCTGCAGCAGGCCGCCGCCGCCGCCGCCCGCTTCTACGACTTCGCCGAGCTCACCGAGCTGCACCACAACCGCAAGGCCGACGCCCCCAGCGGCACCTGCATCAAGACCGCCGAGCTGATCGAGGAGCTGGGCAAGAGCTTCAACCCCCCGCAGGTGGAGGAGCATGAAACCCTGGCCGGCTGCCGCGGCGGCCTGCGGGAGAGCGGCCTGCGGCTGCACTCGATCCGCCTGCCGGGGCTGGTGGCCCACCAGGAGGTGATGTTCGGCGCGCCGGGCGAAACCTATACGCTCCGCCACGACACCATCGACCGTTCCGCCTACATGCCCGGCGTGCTTACGGCCTGGAGCGGCTGCTGTGAGACGAGCCGGCCGATGCTGATCCCCCTGCGCCCTGGCGAGCTCCCCCGGCTGATTCCGGCGGTGGCCACGGGCCCTCAGTTCAACGCCTGCAGCGGCTCGCCCCGAAAGCTGCTGCAGCGGGTGCTGATCTCGGTGATCGGTGGCGTGCTCACCCTGCTGATCAGTCAGACCCTGGCCTTTCGCAGCCAGTTCGCCCCGGTGCTGCTGGTGGCCGGGGTGGTGCTGCTGCTCTACGTGCTCTGGGGTCCGATCGTGGAGGCGGGCCGTCGCAACGCGACCCTGCGCCGTTACCCGGCCGCGGCGATCTTCGAGGGCGAGGTGGCCGATCTGTTCACCCGCGAGGTGGTGGAGGACCAGCAGCGCGAGCAGGCCGACCGCAGCGGCCGCCTGCAGCTGGTGGAGAACCGCCGCACCTGGCTCACCCTGGAGCTCGAGGACGAGGACGGCTACCTGGGCCGGGTGCGCTTTCCCATGGAGAAGAAGCACCAGCTGATCCGCCGCGGGATGGTGGTGCGCACCCTGGTGCTCAGCGACCGCAAGGACTTCTCCCGCATCGGTGCCCTCACCGACGCCTGGCTGCCCCAGCTGAAGCTGTGGGTGGGCGACTACCCCTTCCTGCTGCGGCCGGCGTTCGAGGAGCTGTGCCTGCGGCGCCTGCGTTGAGGGGTTGTCACAGTCCGCAACAATGCGTTACATTGCTTTGAGACCAGAGGACTCCCATGACCCAGGCAACCCCCATCGCTCCCACCGCCATCCGCGGCGCCACCGTCACCACCGAAGACGGCGGCCGCCTCAACGCCTTCGCCACCGAGCCCCGCATGGAAGTGGTGAGCCCCGAGCGTGGCTGGGGTTTCCATGAGCGCGCCGAGAAGCTCAACGGTCGCATGGCCATGCTCGGTTTCATCGCCCTGCTGGCCACCGAGTTCGCCCTGGGCGGCGAGGCCTTCACCCGCGGTCTGCTCGGCATCGGCTGACCCCTCGACCCGGCCTGATCCGGGCACGCATCCAACCTCCGGCCGCAGCAGACTTGCTGCGGCTTTCTTGTGTGCCGCTGACCGCCGCTCCTCCTCTCCCCGCCCCGGCCGTGGCCTCCCGCCTGCCCGCCACGGCCCTGCGCGCGCGGGTCTGCGGCGCCGGTCCCACCGGCGCCCTCAGTGCCCTGGCCCTGGCCGATGCCGGCTGGAGCGTGAGCCTGCACGACCCCCTCACGCCCACCCAGCTGCTGGAG
>JALOOQ010000034.1 GCA_025454305.1 Cyanobium sp. Prado107 | reverse complement strand
TCCATCCGCCCTCGGGCATCCAGATGCCGGGGTACCGGCCCCCGGGATGGCCTGGGTCTCTGGCCGTGCTGCTGCCGGCTGGTGGAGATGTAGGCGTTCATCGTCCGGTCCTCGCAGGCTTCCAGATTGGCGGTGCTGCAATAGCCGGCGTCGGCGATCAAGGCCTCGGGCAGCCGGCCGGTATTGGCCTGGATCCGCTCCAGCATCGGCAGCAGGTGCACCGCATCGCTGGGCTGGTTGCTGACGCCGATCGCCACGATCACCTGGTGATCCCCATCCACCGCGGCCTGGGCGTTGTAGCCCTGCACCCAGCCGCCAGAGCCTTTGAGGATGTGGCTCTCTGGGTCCGTGAAGTTCCGCTGGGCCTGGGGTTTGGGACGGCCGGCTGCATCGCTGGGGAGCTGCCGGCTCGGCATCGCCAGCGGATCCCGTTCGGTTGTCAAAGCCGGTGCTTCCAGGCCTGCGGCCAGGGCGGTCTCGATCGCCAGTTTCTGCGCGTCCTCCGCTCGCTTGCGGGCACCACGGGCCCGGCGTGCAGCCCGCTTGCTGCGCTGCTCCTCGCCACTGGCCTCAGCTTCTGCGGCCTCCTGCTCGGCCGCCTCGGCCTGGTCTTCCCGTTGACGAGCCTTGGCGGCAGCAGCCTCGGCCTCCAGTTCCGCCTTGGCCTTACGGATCCACTCCAACCGGCTGCTGCGCCGTTGCAGCTCCTCCGGCAGCTCATCGCCCCGCTTGCCCTTGCCGTACTGACCGTCCTCCTGCGCGTCGAGGAGCTCCGCCTTGCGCAGCAACGCCCGCATCTCGCCCTCGAGCTGCCGCTCGGATTTCAGCATCCGCTCGTGGCTCATCGCCTTGTGCCTGCTGGCATTGGCTTTCACCTTGGTGCCATCCAGTGCCACCTGGCCCAGGCTTACCAGACCCGCCTTCTGGCAGAGCCGCAGCACCCGGACAAACAGACCAGCCAGGGCATTGAGATGACGACGGCGGAAGTCGCTGATGCGGCTGTGGTCCGGCTGCTGGTTGCCGGTGAGCACCCGGAAGGCGGCGTCCTCCCAGCAGGCCTTCTCGATCTTGCGGGAGCTGGGCAGTCCGACGCAGTAGGCGTACAGCAGAAGCATCACCATCATCCGCGGGTCATAGGCCTTCTCACCGCGGGGATCCTTCTGGCGGTAGGGGGCGTGGATCTCCTCCAGATCGAGTTCAGCCGCCAGATCCAGAAGAAAGAACACCAGATGGTTCTCCGGCAGCCACTCCACCGGTGAAGGCGGCAGCAGCAGGGTCTGCTCGGGGTTCCAGGGGCGGAAGGACTTGGGTTTGACCATGTCCCATTCTCACCTCCAGAACCCTTGCAGTCATTGGGATCTGGGCAGATTCGTCGGCGGCTGTGGAGAGGATGCCCGCTGATCTATGCGCGACACGCTCCTAGGCCCATGCCCTCCCGGCCGCCTGCCCCGCCTGAACTCCCGCCGCCCGCCAGCGCGCCGATCCTGGCCGTTCCCGAGGTCACCGCGTCAGTGCTCTACGGCCTCAGCGACCTGCTGCATTCCGCCGGGCGCGACTGGGGACTGATCGTGGAGGGACGGCCCGGCGCTCCCGTGGTGGCGCCGCGGATCGTGTCGGCACGGCAGGAGCCGTTCACGATCGCCAACGGGGTGACGATCGTGGCCGATGCGACCCTGGAGGAGGCGGAACGGCCGGATCTGGTATGCATTCCGGAGCTGCTGATCGCCCCCGGCGACTGCCTGGCCGGGCGCTACGAGCGCGAGATCGCCTGGCTGCGGCGCCCTGCTGCTGGCCGAGGCAGGGCTGCTCGGCGGCGAGGCGGCCACCACCCACTGGGCCTATTGCGACGCGCTCGCCGAGCGCTTTCCCCGCGTCCGGGTGCAGCGGCAGCGGGCGCTGGTGGCGGCCAGGGAGGGCCAGCGGCCGATCATGGCCGGCGGCGGTTCCAGCTGGCCACCAGCCTCACGCCGATCCAGTACGTCCAGACGGTGCGCATCGAGGAGGCCAAGCAGCTGCTGGAGACCGGCGGCAGGATCATCGAGGCCATCGCCGCTGAACTCGGCTACGAGGACCCGCGCTTCTTCGTGCGCCTGTTCAAGCGCGAAATGAAACACACGCCGTCGCAGTACCGGCGCAAGTTCGGCCACCTGCGGGCCGTGCTGCAGACGGCCCGGCGGGACTGACACGCCGGCACCATCCCCTCAAAGCGGCACGCGTTCCAGCTGTAGGAGCGGGGCTAGGGGACCCCGGCTGCTCATGCCATCAGGGCCACCGGCGCCGCCATCTCCTCGGTGATCACCTCGAAGCCGAGCAGCTGATGCTCACCGAAGGAGAGCAGGAAGGGCACGTCGCCGGCGTCGCGGCCGCGGGCGATCAGCACCCGGCCGCGGCGGGGGAAGTTGTGGCGGGCGTCGAACACGTACCAGCGGTCGCCCAGGAACGCCTCGAACCAGGCGGAGAAATCCACCGGCGCCTCCCCCACCGGGATGCCCGTGTAGCCGAGATAGCCGGTGCAGTAGCGGGCGGGGATGTTGAGGCAGCGGCAGAGGCTGATGGCCAGGTGGGCGAAATCCCGGCAGACGCCGGCACCGTGGGCGAGGGTCTGGCTGGCGGTCTTGTGGGGCGCCACCGCGTCGTAGTCGAAGCGGATGCGCTGATGCACCCAGTCGCAGATCGCCTGCACCCGCGGCCAGCCCTCAGGCACCCCCCGGAACCGGTCCCAGGCCAGGGTCATCAGCGCCGGCGTGTCGCAGTAGGCGCTGGCGGAGAGGAACGGGTAGGTGTCGATCGGCAGCGCCTGCACCGGACACTGCGGAGCTGAGGGCTCCACGGGATCGGCGGCGTCCGGGCAGGTGATGGTGGTGGCGTAGTGGAAGCGGGTGATGCCATTGGGAGCCACCATTCGGCTCCAGCGGTTGCCGTGGCGGTCGGTGAGCGCCTCGAGGGTGCGATCGGGCTCCAGCACCACCCGCTCGGGCGCGGTCAGCTGCGGCTGCAGGCTGAGGTGGGGGCGCACCAGGGTGAGCAGCGGGGTGGGCGCTTCACACTGCAGCTCCAGCCGGCAGCCAAGGGCGAGATGCACGGACGCGGGGCACATGCGGGACGTGCCGTTATCTTCGCGGCTGCAGCTGGCGGGCGGACTCTCGGCAGCCGCCATGCCAGGGAGTGCGCACCGGGCTCGACGCGTTCCCTCACCCCCCGCGCACTTGCACGAACAGGTGCATCTGCTGGCTGCCCGGGCTCATCGGCACTTCCTTCACCGTGAGGTAGGACTGGCCCTTCACCAGTTCGCTCAGCTTGCGGAAGCCGTAGTTGCGGGCGTCGAAGGACGGGTCGTTCTTCTGCAGCAGGCTGCCCACCATGCCCAGCGGCGCCCAGCCGTCGTCCTGGGTCACGGCCGTGATCGCCTCGCACAGGAACGGCTTCAGGGGCGGGGCGCCTTCGTCGCCGCTGTCGGCCGCCGTCCGCCGGCCGTCGCCACGGCCGCCAGCGGCGCTGCTGCCGCGCCGGAGGATGTCGGTGTAGAGAAAGCGGTCGCAGGCGGCCACGAACGCCTTCGGCGTCTTGCGCTCGCCGAAGCCGATCACCAGCAGCCCCTGCTCGCGGATGCGCGTGGCCAGCCGCGTGAAGTCGCTGTCCGACGACACCAGGCAGAAGCCATCCACCCGGCCGCCGTGCAGCAGGTCCATGGCGTCGATGATCAGCGCCGAATCGGTGGCGTTCTTGCCGCTGGTGTAGCTGAACTGCTGCACCGGCACGATCGCGTGCACGTTCAGCACTTCCTTCCAGCTGCCCAGCTGCGGGGTGGTCCAGTCGCCATAGGCCCGCTTCACGGTGGCGGTCCCCACCTGGGCCACCTCCGCCAGCAGGTCGCTGATCACCGCCGCCTGGGCGTTGTCGGAGTCGATCAGCACCGCCAGGTTGGGGGCTTCGCGGCTCATGGCACCCTCTCGCTGCTGCGGCTCCTCTCACTGCTGCTGCTCGTGCTGGCCTCTTCACCCCCGGCCTGCCAGCTGCGCTGCAGCAGCTCCAGCGGGTGCAGCACCGGCAGTGGCTGGTCCTGATCGGCCATGTGCTGGCGGATCTGCAGCGTGCAGCCGATGTTGGCGCTCACCGCCAGCTCGGCGCCGGTGCCGGCCAGGTCGGACGCCTTGATCCGGCCCAGTTCCGCTGCCTCCGCCGGCTGCACCAGGTTGTAGATGCCTGCGCTGCCGCAACACACGCCCGCCTCCACCGCCTCCTTCACGCGCAGGTGAGGGATCTGGCGCAGCAGCCGGCGTGGCTGTTCGCGGATGCCCTGGCCGTGGAGCATGTGGCAGGCGTCGTGGTAGGCCACCGCCAGGGGCCGCTCGGCGCTCGCCGGGGTGCCGTCGGCGTGGGCAAGGGGCGCCAGCCGGGAGCGGAACGCCTCGCTCAGCCCCAGCCGTGCCAGGAACTCGTGGGCGTCCTGCACCTGGGCCGCGAACTCCTCCCCGCGCACGGCCCCGCCCGGCTCCTCCGCCAGGATCGAGCCGTAGTGCTTGAGCGTGTGGCCGCAGCCCGAGGCCGCCACCAGCACCGCATCCAGCGGCCCCACCGCCGCGAAGCTTTCCACCAGGGCGCCCGCCAGCTCCCGGGTCTGCCCGAGCTCGCCCTGGTGGTGGCTGGCCGCCCCGCAGCAGCCCTGTTCCCCGGGGATCACCACCTCGATGCCGTTGGCGCTCAGCACCTCCACCGCCGCCCGGTTCACCGCCGGATCGAACAGCCGCTGCACGCAACCCAGCACCAGCCCCACCCGCGCCCGCCGCTCGCCCCGGGCCGGCACCACCGCGGGGAACTCGTCGCGGAAGGCCTCCGGCGCCAGCGGCGGCAGCAGCCGCTCCATCGCCTCCAGCTGGGGCCCGAACAGCCGGGTGAGCCCGCTGCGCCGCGCCAGGCGCTGCAGCGGTGTGCCGGCGTAGGCCCGCAGTGGGGTGAGCACGGCCCGCAGCCGCTGGGGGTAGGGCAGCAGCGCGAACAGCAGCCTGCGGAAGGCCCGCTGGGCCGGTGTGCGCAGCTCCGGGGCGTTGAGCTTCGGGCGGGTTGCCTCGATCAGCTGGTCGTAGCGCACCCCCGACGGGCAGGCGCTGACGCAGGCCAGACAGCCCAGGCAGCTGTCGAAATGGCCGGCCAGGGTGGCATCGAGCTGCAGTTCGCCCGCCTCGATCGCCTTCAGGGCATGGATCCGGCCCCGCGGCGAGTCCATCTCCGTGCCCAGCACCCGGTAGCTGGCGCAGCTGGGCAGGCAGAAGCCGCAGTGCACGCAGGGATCGGTGGCCGACCCGGCGGCGGTGGCGTCGAGACTGGGAGGGGCTTGGGAACTGGACGCGTTCATGGGGGCAGTCTGGCGCCCGGATGCCGGCTCACCCCCCGAAGTGGCGCACCACCGCCTCGGCGAAGCCGCTGCAGCTCACCGGCTCCACCCTGGGCTCCATCAGCCGTGCCAGGTCGTAGGTGACCTCCTTGTTGGCGATCGCGGCGCTCAGCCCCTGGGTGATCAGGTCGGCCGCCTCCTGCCAGCCCATGTACTCCAGCATCATCACGCCGCTGAGGATCACCGAGCCGGGGTTGATCCGATCCAGACCCGCGTGCTTGGGGGCGGTGCCGTGGGTGGCCTCGAAGATCGCCGCGCTGTCGCCGATGTTGGCGCCGGGGGCCATGCCCAGGCCGCCCACCACCGCCGCCGCGGCGTCGCTCACGTAGTCGCCGTTGAGGTTGAGGGTGGCCAGCACCGAGTATTCCTGGGGCCGGGTCTGGATCTGCTGGAAGATGCTGTCGGCGATGCGGTCGTCGACGAGCACCATCGCCTTCCACTTGCCGTAGCCGTGGCTCTCGCCGATGGCATCGATCACCCCCTTCACCTCCGCATGGACGGCCTCCTTTTTCTCGGGGGTGAGGCTGTCGTAGCCGGGCTCGATCAGGCGGGCGTTGTCCTCGATGCTGAGGCCATGGTTGCGCTCCAGGTTGCCCAGGATCCAGCTTTCCCGTTCGGTGATGCACACGTCACGGAACTCGCTGGTGGCCAGTTCGTAGCCCCAGTCGCGGAAGGCGCCTTCCGTGAACTTCATGATGTTGCCCTTGTGCACCAGGGTCACGTGGCGCTTGGCGCCCTCCAGCTTCAGGGCGTGCTGGATCGCCTTGCGGATGTGGCGCTGGCTGCCGAACTTGCTCACCGGCTTGATGCCGATGCCGGCGCCCTCGGGGATGCGGCGGTTGCCGAGCTTGCCGTTGGCCGGGATCACCGTCTCGTTGAGATGCCGGATCAGCTCCACGCACACCGGGTCGGTGGCCTCCCACTCGATCCCCATGTAGATGTCCTCGGTGTTCTCCCGGTAGACGATCACGTCCAGGTCCTGGGGCCGCTTGTGGGGGCTGGGGGTGCCCTCGTAGTAACGGCAGGGCCGCACGCAGCAGTACAGATCGAAGATCTGGCGCAGGGCCACGTTCAGGGAGCGGATGCCGCCGCCGATCGGCGTGGTGAGCGGGCCCTTGATCGCCACCCCGTAGGTGCGGATGGCGGTGAGGGTGTCCTCCGGCAGGTACTGGTAGGTGCCGTAGAGGTCGCAGGCCTCGTCGCCGGCGTACACCTTGAACCACTCGATCCGCCGCTGCCCGCCGTAGGCCCTGGCCACCGCCGCGTCCAGCACCCGCTGGGTGGCGGGCCAGATGTCCACGCCGGTGCCGTCGCCGCGGATGAAGGGGATGATCGGATCGTCGGGCACGATCGGCTGACCGTTCTCGAAGCGGATCGCCGTGCCCGCGCTGGGGGGCGTGAGCTTCTCGTACTGAACCGAGGCGCTGGCGGAGCCGGTAGCCATTCGTGCGGCACTGACGCAGTGGCGACATTAGGTTTCAGGACCGGCCGGTTCTGCTCAGCACCAACCGGTTGTGCTGAAGGTCTCACGCACGCATCCGCTCACGCATGCATCCGGCATGAACGCCGCCGACCAGGCCCGCAATCTGGAACTGGCCCAGGCGATCGCCTCGGTGGCGGCCCTCTTCCGGCGCCACTTTCCCGACGCCCGCGCCAACCTCACCCCCTGGCGGGACGATCCCCTCACCCGCGCCTGGGCCGAGCAGGAGAGCCTCGACCTCTCCTTTCACTTCCCCGGCTGGAATCCACGCAACCAGTGCCGCTCGATGCTCATGCAGCTGCGCCTCGAACGCCCGCCCCAGGGTGGCTCCCGGCCGCGGCTGATCGGCGTGCTGATCCGCGGCCTCACCTATGAATCCGAGCGCTGGCGGCTGGCCACCATGGGGGAGTGGCAGCCCTCGGGCAGCCACCTCCCCCAGCCGGCGGTGGTGAGCAAGCTGCAGCAGGTGTGCCGCGACCTGTTCGAGCTGTTCGGCGGCGCCGAGTCCGACGCTGACGCCGCGGTGGCGTAACCCTTCGCAACCTGAACAGGCCCCGCACCGGAGCGCGCCCCTAATTTGTTGGCTCGCCAGCGTCGAGCCCCTCTCCCATGGCCGTTGCCCTTGCCTCCCAGCTGCGTGAAGGCACCAAGAAAGCCCACACCATGGCCGAGAACACCGGCTTCGTGAGCTGCTTCCTCAAGGGCGTGGTGGACAAGGCCAGCTACCGCACCCTGGTGGCCGACCTCTACTTCGTGTACTCGGCGATGGAAGAGGAGATCGGCCGGCTGCGCGAGCAGGGCCATCCCGTGGTGGCGCCGGTGGGTTTCCCCGAGCTCAACCGCCGTGAGTCCCTGGAGCGGGATCTGGCCTATTACTTCGGCGCTGACTGGCGCGGCAGCGTGCAGGCCACCCCCGCGGCGCAGGAGTACGTGGCCCGCATCCATCAGGTGGCCGCCGAGGCGCCCGAACTGCTGGTGGGCCACCACTACACCCGCTACATCGGCGATCTCTCCGGCGGCCAGATCCTCAAGGCCATCGCCCAGAAGGCCATGAACCTGGGTGAGCACGACGGGCTGCGCTTCTACGAGTTCGACGCCATCGCCGACGAGAAGGCGTTCAAGACCAACTACCGCAGCGTGCTCGACAGCCTGCCGATCGATCAGGCCACCGCCGACCGCATCGTGGCCGAAGCCAACCAGGCCTTCCACCTGAACATGAAGATGTTCCAGGAGCTGGAGGGCAACCTGATCGCCGCCATCGGCAAGGTGCTGTTCGGCTTCCTCACCCGCCGCCAGCGCGCCGGCAGCACCGAGGCCGTCGCCGCCCGCGCCTGAGTCGGGCTGCGGCAGAGTCGGCCCGCCCGGCCGCTCCGCCCTTGCGTTCCCTCCGCTTCCTGGTGCCCGGCACCAGCGGCCGTCTGCGCGGCGGCGGGCTGCTGGTGGAGCTGCAGACGACCCGGCTGCTCCAGCAGCTGCTGCCCACCGAGGTGGTCACCTACCGGCAGCGGGAGACGGGCCGGCCCTTCCTGGCGGACCTCCTGCGGGCCGAGCCGCTCACCAGCCCGGCGGCCCGGCGGGTGCTGTGGATCGTGAGCTGGGGCTTCGACGTGCCGCGCCAGCTGCGCGCCCTGCGCGGCAGGCCGGTGGCGTACCACGCCCACAGCAGCGGCTACGGCTTCCACCTGCCCCCCGGCGTGCCGGTGCTGGCGGTGAGCCGCAACACCCTCGGCTACTGGGGCCAGTGGGCCAGCCGCAATCCCCTCTTCCTGGTGCCCAATGCCCTCGAGCCGGTGTGGCACCAGCGCGGCGACCGTCCCGGCACTCTCTCCGCCGAGCCGGCCACCGCTGGCCGCTCGATCGATGTGCTGGTGCAGCGGCGCAAGAGCAGCGCCTACGTGCTGGAGCGCCTGGTGCCGGCCTTGCGCGCCCGCGGCCTGGCGGTGACGGTGCAGGACGGCTGGGTGGACGATCTGGTGACCCTGTTCAACAGCGCCACGGTGGTGCTCTACGACTCGGCCGACCACTGGCGCGTCAGCGGCGTGAGCGAGGGTTTCGGGTTGCCGCCGATCGAGGCGCTGGCCTGCGGCTGCGTGGTGTTCAGCAGTTTCAACCACGCCCTGGCCGACAGCCTCGATCCCGGCGGCATGGCCCACCAGATCGGCGCCGGCACCCTCGGCGCGGATGTGGAGCGGATCGCCGCGGCGGTGGCCGATCCGGCGGCCTGGCTGCCGCCCGCCCGCCGCCTGGAGGAGCTGCTCGACGACCTCAGCGAACCGCGGCTGCTGCAGCGCTGGCGCTTCGCCCTGGAGGCGATCAACGCCCACCTCGACCGGCTCGAGGCCGGCGAGCCGCCGCTGCGGGCCCCGGCCATGGCGGCCCTGCGCTGGCGCCGCTGGCGCGATCGCCTCGGCCGGTTGCTGCCCTCTGGCCCCACGCGGCGCGGTGCCTAGGGTTGCAGTGATGAGCGCCTTTCTCAGCGGCCTGAACGACGCCCAGCGCCGGGCGGTGGACCACCACACCGGTCCGCTGCTGGTGGTGGCCGGGGCCGGCAGCGGCAAGACCCGCGCCCTCACCCACCGCATCGCCCACCTGGTGGGCCACCACGGCGTGGATCCGGCCGAGCTGCTGGCCGTCACCTTCACCAACAAGGCCGCCCGCGAGATGAAGGAGCGGCTGGAGCTGCTGCTGGCCCA
Source organism: Cyanobium sp. Prado107 (assembly GCA_025454305.1). Classification (GTDB taxonomy): domain Bacteria; phylum Cyanobacteriota; class Cyanobacteriia; order PCC-6307; family Cyanobiaceae; genus NIES-981. The sequence goes on along the minus strand of JALOOQ010000034.1, from coordinate 5,388 downwards.
GAAGCTGGCCCAGAGCCAGTTCGGCCAGCCCTGGAGCACCCTGCCGCCGGTGGAGCAGCGCCAGCTGCGCAGCCGCATCTACCGCGAGGTGATCAAGGACCTCTGGATCGGCACCTTCCACGCCCTGTTCGCGAGGCTGCTGCGCTTCGACATCGACAAGTACCGCGATCCCGAGGGCCTGAGCTGGACGCGCCAGTTCTCGATCTACGACGAGGGCGACACCCAGAGCCTGGTGAAGGAGATCGTGACCCAGGAGCTGGGCCTCGACCCCAAGCGCTTCGAGCCCAAGAAGGTGCGCTGGGCGATCAGCAACGCCAAGAACCAGGGCTGGATGCCCGAGCAGCTGGAGGCCGATGCCGGCGGCCAGCGGGGCAAGCTGATGGCCGAGACGTATCGCCGCTACCGGCGAGCGCTGGCGGCCAACAACGCCCTCGACTTCGACGACCTGCTGCTGCTGCCGGTGCAGCTGCTGCGCCAGAACGAGCAGATCCGCAATTACTGGCACCGGCGCTTCCGACACGTGCTGGTGGACGAGTACCAGGACACCAACCGCACCCAGTACGACCTGATCAAGCTGCTGGTCACCGACGGCCGCGATCCCGGGGCCTTCGACGACTGGAGTGGCCGCTCGGTGTTCGTGGTGGGCGATGCCGACCAGAGCATCTACAGCTTCCGGGCGGCCGACTTCACGATCCTGATGGGCTTCCAGGACGACTTCGGCGACGGTGCGCCCGATGAGGCCACCCGCACGATGGTGAAGCTGGAGGAGAACTACCGCTCCACCGCCACGATCCTGGAGGCGGCCAACGCCCTGATCGCCCACAACAGCGAGCGGATCGACAAGGTGCTCAGGCCCACCCGCGGCGAAGGCGAGCCGATCACCCTCACCCGCTGCGACGACGAGATCGCCGAGGCCGAGGCGGTGGTGCAGCGCATGCGCATGCTCGATGCCGCCCACGACGAGCTGCGCTGGGGCGACATGGCCGTGCTCTACCGCACCAACGCCCAGTCGCGGGCGATGGAGGAGTCGCTGGTGCGCTGGGGCATTCCCTACATCGTGGTGGGGGGCCTGCGCTTCTACGACCGGCGCGAGATCAAGGACGTGCTCGCCTACCTCAAGCTGCTGGTGAACCCGGCCGACACGGTGAGCCTGCTGCGGGTGCTGAACGTGCCCCGCCGCGGCATCGGCAAGACGACGATCGAGCGGCTCACCGATGCAGCCAACCAGCTGGGCATTCCCCTCTGGGATGTGGTGAGCGATGCCGAGGCGGTGCGCTCCCTGGGAGGGCGCTCGGCGAAAGGGCTGCTGCAGTTCTGCGAGCTCATCAACGACCTTCAGCGCTCGGCCCAGGACGCGCCGCCTTCGGAGCTGGTGCAGAAGGTGATGGAGCAGAGCGGCTATCTGGCCGAGCTGATCGCCGCCGGCACCGACGAGGCCGAAGACCGGCGCCGCAACCTCAACGAGCTCGTGAACGCCGCCCTGCAGTACCAGGAGGAGAACGAGGAGGGTTCGCTGGAGGATTTCCTGGCCTCTGCCGCCCTGGCCAGCGACGCCGATTCCAAGGACACGGAACAGGACCGGGTCACCCTGATGACCCTCCATGCCAGCAAGGGACTGGAGTTTCCCGTGGTGTTCCTGGTGGGGATGGAGCAGGGCCTGTTCCCCAGCTACCGCTCCCTCGACGACCCGGCGTCGCTGGAGGAGGAGCGGCGGCTCTGCTACGTGGGCATCACCCGCGCCAAGGAGCGCCTGTTCCTCTCCCATGCCAGTGAGCGGCGCCTGTGGGGCGGCATGCGCGAGCCGGCCGTGCCCTCGGTGTTCCTCGCCGAGCTGCCCGAGGAGCACGTGCAGGGTGACGTGCCCCGCAGCGGCGGCGCCGCGATCCGGCGGGAGCAGCGGCTCGACCGCCTCACCCGCGTCGACCGGGAGGAGAGCCGGCGGGTGGCCGCCGGCGGCGGCGCAGGGGCTCCGGCCAACGCCGTGCGCCGGCGCACGGCCGCGGTGGTGCCCGGCAAGGACTGGGCGGTGGGCGATCGCCTGCGCCATGCCGCCTTCGGCGAGGGCTACGTGACCCATCTGTTCGGCAGCGGCGAGAAGACCTCCATCGCCGTGAAGTTCGAGGGCATGGGCCCGAAGATCCTGGATCCCCGCCTCGCGCCGATCGAGCCCCTCTAAGGGCACCGTGCAAAGCCTTGGGGATAGGCTGACACTGAAGCGCGCCGGTTCCCATGAAGGTTGTCGTTGCTGTTCCCGCTCGCCTGGAATCCTCCCGTTTTCCCGGAAAAGTTCTGGCAGACATCGCTGGGAAGCCAATGCTGCAGCACGTTCTTGAACGCTGTGGGTCTGCATCAACCCCCGATGCGGTAGTCCTGTGCACTGATAGCGATGAATTGCGCCTGCGTGCCGAAGATTGGGGATTCGACGTTTTGATGACCAGCCCTGACTGTAAATCTGGCAGCGAGCGAATTGCTTCGGTAGTCGATCAACTTGTCAGCCTTGGCGGCGGAGTTCTTGATGACACCTTAGTGATCAATGTTCAAGGCGACCAGCCATTCATTGATCCTATGGTAGTGGATAGAATGGCTGAAGAATTCTTCGCTCGAAGCCCGAAGTCCGAAGTCATGACGCCCGTTTATCGAATGGCCCCCGAACGCATCCACGATCCAGACGTCGTCAAAACACTGTTGTCTCAAGACGGGAGAGCACTTTATTTTTCCCGCTCCGCGATTCCTCATGTGAGAGGAGTGCCTCTAGAGCAGTGGTATTTCCATGCCCCCTATTGGGGTCATGTTGGTATTTATGGCTATCATGCAAGGGTGCTCTCTGGATGGTCAGGCCTGCCAGATTCGCCTCTAGAAAATATTGAGATGTTGGAACAACTTCGGCTTATTGAAGCCGGCATCAAAATCGACACTTTTCATGTCGAGAATGAATCCCTCTCGGTTGATACCGAAGCCCATTTAGACATCGCCCGTAGACTGGCGTCAGAGCCATGCGGGGACAGCCTTGCCGGCGAGCAAGGAAGAAATGATATCGTTGACGCATGATATCATCGATTCGCAGCCTATACTGCCTTCACTATGGCGCCCCCAATCCCGGTTTTTGTGGGCTACGACCCCCACGAGCGCGTCGCTGTCAATGTGTTGATGGACAGCCTTTATCAGCACAGCAGTATGCCGCTAGCGCTCACCCCCATTGTGATGGGGCAGCTAAAGGAAGTGTTTAAAAGAGAGCGCAATCCCAACCAAAGCACAGAGTTCTCCTTCACGCGCTTTCTTGTTCCATATTTAATGGGGTATGACGGCTGGGCAATCTTTATGGATTGTGACATGTTGTGCAGGGGTGACATTGCCGATCTGTGGAGGCTTCGAAACGATAAATACGCTTTGATGTGTGTAAAACACTGTCATGAACCAGTCGAGCAAGTCAAGTTCCTTGGCGCGGTGCAAACACGCTATGAGAAAAAGAACTGGAGTTCGCTGATGCTTTACAACTGCGCACGTTGCCGCGCTCTCACGCCGGACTACGTCAACACAGCAACGGGTTTGCAGTTGCATCGTTTCGAATGGCTCTCCGAAGACGAGATTGGCGACCTGCCTAAAGACCGTTGGAATCATTTGATCGATGTTCAATCAGCACCTGATGTTCCTGTCGAGCAGGGAGGACCCGCATTGGTTCATTGGACCCTAGGAGGCCCCTGGTTCCGTGAGTACCGCCTGGGTGGTGGCGTGCTGGCAGCCGAATGGTTTGCCGCAAGGGATGAGGCATTCCGGCTTTGGAGTTGATCTATTCAAGTTGAAAACTTGATGCACTGGTCAATAAATTAAGCTAACCTTGAACAAGTGTGGTTTTGGTGTGCGGCTGGCGCCGCCTATTCAGCTTCCAGGCCTCCCCTCTTCCGTAGTCCCACTCATCCGCGAATGTGTTTCCGGCGCCAGAGTGGCGATGGTGGGTGGTGCAGTCAGAGATTTACTCCTGCATCGTGTGCACAACCATCCCTGGCTCGCTGTTCCAGACGTGGATCTAGTCGTGGAAGGCTCCGCCTTGGAGTTTGTCAAAAGAGTGCAAGCTTTTTTGCCCCCGCAAAGCGTTAGAAGTCTTAGGGAGCATGTCGCCTACGGCACGGTCGAGCTGGATGTTGTGTTGGACGGTCAGGAAGTTTTCCTAGACGTGGCTTCAGCTCGTCAAGAGACATACCACGAGCCAGGCGAGAACCCCATCGTGCGTCCAGGATCGATTGAGGATGACCTCGCTCGCCGCGACTTCAGTATCGCTGCAATGACACTGGACTTGACCAACGGGGAAGTGCTTGATCCCTATGGCGGCCAGGAGGATCTACGGGAGCGACGACTTCGGCTTCTTCATGATTACAGTCTTCAGGATGACCCCCCACACGCCTGGTGCGTGGTGCCCGCTATGCCGCACGTCTGTCCCTGGAACTTGAGCAGCAAAGTCTCAACCAGGTGCGTCGGACTCTGGAGGCCTGGCCATGGAGGTGGAACGTCGGGGATCCTCCTGGGCAGGCTCCCCCAGCACTCGGAACTCGCCTTCGCAGGGAACTAGAGCTTCTCCTCCATCAGGAAGTTTGGCCCAAGGGTCTGGCCGTCCTGCAAGCCTGGAGAGGACTTCAAGTGCTCGATCAAGCACTTCAGAATGACTACACTTGGTTGTTGCGCCTGCGACGGGCGCACCGTCTCCAGATACCTCTCATGGTGGCTCTTCTCACCCCGTCACCAGATCCCCTAACCTTGGCCGAGCGTCTGCAGCTGCCTCACCGCCAACACCGCCTGATAGCAGAGTGGTTAGCTTTGCGAGATCACCTTCCCGATGAGTCTTCAAGACTTGATGTAACTGACTGGTGCGAACTGCTGGAACGTCCTGGATCTTCCAGAGATGCAGTTGCCCTCGCTCTGTTGGCCGGAAAATCTAATCGCAGGCCCCTGTTACGCTGACTGCTGCGTTGGCGCTCAGTCAAGGCTCCGATCAGCGCTCGTCAGCTCATCAATCAGGGAATTCCTCCTGGGCCAGAACTAGGAAAAGAGTTGCGGTGTTTACGCGCCGCTCGTCTGTCGATGGAACGACTCTAAGCTGCCCGCCCTTTAGCTTCGTAGAGAACTGAAGCTCTGGACATGTCGCCAAGATAACAAACTTTAGGTCAAAACTCTCTCTTTCCACTCTCAAGTCATTATCTTTTTGCGTGTTAAGGGGTAGTATCGAGAATCGCGCAAGTAAAAACCAAGTTTTACTTGGCGTGCAAGGCCTGAGCCACAGGAGGTACCCCTCTCGGCTAGGGAAACCCTGGAAAACTCAGCCAGGCCACGAGCCAATGGTGCTGTGATCAGAGGCTGGGACTGGTTTGATGGGCGGCAAGCAGCTGGGGTTCGGCG
>JALOOQ010000033.1 GCA_025454305.1 Cyanobium sp. Prado107 | reverse complement strand
AGCCTCAGCGAGAAGTTCCATCGCACCTTCGCGATCCGCACAGAGGAAAGCGGCGAACCGGCGCTGCAGGCCTCGCCGGCCCAGGCTGCATAGAGTCGCGGCATCCAACCGTCCAGCGGAACCCCCAACCACCCCCAACCAATGGAAGTCCTCGCCCAGCTGCTGCTCGTGTTCAGCAACACGCTGCAGATCTATTCGCTGATCCTGCTGGTGCGGGTGCTGCTCAGCTGGTTTCCCAACCTCGACTGGAGCAATCCGGTGCTGAGCACGGTGAGCTCGATCACCGATCCCTACCTGAACGCGTTCCGGGGGCTGATCCCGCCGATCGGCGGCCTGGATCTCTCGGCGATCCTGGCGTTCCTGGCCCTGAGCTTCGGCCAGCAGATCCTCGGCAGCATCAGCATGAGCGTGACGGCCGGGCTCTACTGAGCCGCCAGGGCCTGCTCCAGAGGCAGCAGTTCCTCGCCCTCCCCGGCCCGGGTTCGCACCGGGGCGTTGAAGCCCCGGGCCCGCACGCTGCGGAAGCTGAGGGGCCCGGGGGTGCCCGCCGGCACCGCCAGGCGCAGGGCGAAGCTGGGCTCGCCACTGGCATCGAGGATGCGGGCGTACACATCGGTGTCGAAGACCGGTCGGCGGCCAGGGTTGTCCACCATCCCGCGCAGGGCGTAGCAACGGGCGCCGGTGGCGCGCGGCAGATCGGGCTGGGACGCCACATCGGCGGCTGGGCAGGGCTCCAGAGTCACCTCGCTGACGCTCAGTTCGGCCGCCCAGGCTGGCAGGGGCCTCAGCGCCAGCGACAGCAGCAGGACCGCGAGGGCCAGGAGCGGGCCCAGGCGGCTCAGAGGTGCACGGGGCAGACGTGAACGGCTCGGCGTTGGCGGGCTCGGACGGTGGCGGCTCAACGGTCGTCTCCTTCACCGCCGATCACACCCCGGGCGGCACGGCTGGCCAGCTTGTCGAGGTTGGTGCGGGCCACCTGCTCCAGCTCGAGGCCCAGCTCAGTGGCCAGCTGGGCCACATACCAGAGCACATCGCCGAGTTCCAGCTCCAGCGCCTGCTTCACCTCGGGGGAGAAGTCCCCGCCGCGGTCGCGGATCACCTTCTTCACCTTGTCGGCCACCTCCCCGGCCTCACCGCAGAGGCCCAGGGTGGGATAGATGGGGTTGCTGCCGGCCCCGGGGTAGCGGGCGGTGGCGCGGGACCGGCGCTGGTAGGTGTGCAGATCCACGCAGGAGCAGGCCGGCAAGGGGCCGATGGTAGTTTCGGCCGGGTCATTGACGCGCCGATGAATCACCACGATCTCATGCGTCGCACCAAGATCGTGGCCACGATTGGCCCCGCCACCGAATCACCGGAGCGGCTGCGGGAGCTGATCGCCGCCGGGGCCAGCACCTTCCGGCTCAACTTCTCCCACGGCGACCACAGCGAACACGCGGCGCGCATCGCCACCATCCGCGACGTGTCCGAGGAGCTCGGCGTGCAGGTGGGCATTCTGCAGGATCTGCAGGGACCGAAGATCCGCCTCGGCCGCTTCGCCGACGGGCCGATCACCCTCGCCTGCGGCGACAGCTTCCAGCTCACCTCCCGGGAGGTGGCCTGTGACCACACGATCGCCACCGTCACCTACGACACCCTCGCTGAGGAGGTGCCGGTCGGAAGCCGCATCCTGCTCGATGACGGACGGGTGGAGATGGTGGTGGAGCAGGTGGACCGCCCCCAGCGGACCCTGCACTGCCGGGTGAGTGTGGGCGGGGTGCTGTCCAACAACAAGGGGGTGAATTTCCCCGACGTGCAGCTGTCGATCCGGGCCCTCACCGACAAGGACCGTGTCGATCTGGCCTTCGGGCTGGGGCAGGGGGTGGACTGGGTGGCCCTCAGCTTCGTGCGCAACCCCTCCGATCTGCGCGAGATCAAGGATCTGATCGCCAGCCACGGCCACAGCACACCCGTGGTGGCCAAGATCGAGAAGTTCGAGGCCATCGATCAGATCGACGACATCCTGCTGCTCTGCGACGGGGTGATGGTGGCCCGCGGCGATCTCGGAGTGGAGATGCCGGCCGAGGAGGTGCCTCTGCTGCAGAAGGAGCTGATCCGCAAGGCCAACAGCCTCGGCATTCCGGTGATCACCGCCACCCAGATGCTCGACTCGATGGTGAGCTGTCCCCGCCCCACCCGGGCCGAGGTGAGCGATGTGGCCAACGCCATCCTCGACGGCACCGATGCGGTGATGCTCTCCAATGAGAGTGCCGTGGGCGATTTCCCCGTGGAGGCCGTGGCCACCATGGCCACCATCGCCAAGCGGATCGAGCGCGATTACCCCCAGCGGGTGATCGACAGCCGCATGGCCAGCACCATCCCCAACGCCATCTGCCAGGCGGTGAGCACCATCGCCCGCAACCTCAACGCGGCGGCCATCCTGCCGCTCACCAAGAGCGGATCGACCGCCCGCAACGTCAGCAAGTTCCGGCCCAGCACGCCGATCCTGGCGATCACCAGCGAACCGCGGGTGGCCCGCCAGCTGCAGCTCAGCTGGGGTGTCAACCCGCTGCTGGTGCAGGACCAGAACTCCTCCACCGGCACCTTCAGCATGGCCATGGGGATGGCCCGGGAGCTCGGCTATCTGCAGGACGGCGACCTGGTGGTGCAGACCGCGGGCACCCTTGCCGGCGTCAGCGGTGCCACCGACTTCATCAAGGTTGGGCTGGTGTCGGCGGCGCTGACCCGGGGTCTGGCGATCGGCAGCGGTTCGATCAGCGGACGGGTGCGGCTGGTGAAGGCCCCTGAGGCGGCCTCCCAGATCCAGACCGGCGAAATCCTGGTGGTGAGGGAGACCAGCTCCGTCTACGTGGAAGCCATCCGCAAGGCGAAGGCGGTGATCGCCGAGGTGGGCGGAGACGACAGCCATGCGGCCCTGATGGCCCGCAGCGTGGGCATCCCGGCGATCGTGGGTGTGGCGAACGCCCTGGCCGAACTGGAGCAGGGGGAGATCGTGACCCTCGACCTGCAGCGCGGCGAGGTGCACCGCGTCGCCCGCAGCCACACACCTGAGGAACAGGGCGGCATCGTGTAGGCAGCGGCTGATCTGCCATGGCTTCGCGGTTGCCCCTGCCGGAAACCCTCGGCATGGCCTTCGACACGCTGCGCGCCAACCGGCTGCGCAGCCTGCTCACGATGCTGGGGATCGTGATCGGCAACGCCTCGGTGATCACCCTGGTGGGCGTGGGCCGAGGGGCCCAGAACCTGGCCGAGGGGCAGCTGAGCAACCTGGGAGCCAACGTGCTGTTCGTGGTGCCGGGAAACAACGACACCCGCCGCCAGGGCATCGACTTTCCCCGCACGCTGGTGCTGGAGGACGCCCAGGCGATCGCCGAACAGGTGCCCAGCGTGAGCCGGGTGGCACCCCAGATCACGCTCAGCGAGGTGGTGCAGGCCGGCGGGCTGAGCAGCACCGCCTCGATCAACGGCGTGACCCCGGAGTTCCTGCCGATCCGGCAGTTCGAGGTGGCCCAGGGCCGTTTCTTCTCCGCCGCCGACCTCAGCGGCGTGCGCAGCGTGGCCGTGATCGGACCGGATCTGGCCAGCAAGATGTTTCCGGGCAGCCTGCCCCTCGGACAGGTGCTGAGGATCCGCAACCAGCCCTTCGAGGTGATCGGGGTGCTCGAACCGAAGGGTGCGGTGTTCGGCCAGAACCAGGACGAGAGCGCCTACGTGCCCCTCACCACGATGGTGAACAGGCTGTCAGGGCGTGACCCCACCTACGGGGTGAGCCTGAACTTCATCAGCGTGGAGGCGCGCGACGCGGACAGCATCAACGCCGCCGCCTTCCAGATCACCAACCTGCTGCGCCAGCGGCACCGCATCATCCGCGAGGACGACTTCGCCGTGCGCTCCCAGCAGGACGCGCTGACGATCGTGAGCACGATCACGGGCGGCCTCACCCTGATGCTGGGGGCGATCGGCGCCGTGTCGCTGCTGGTGGGCGGCATCGGCATCATGAACATCATGCTGGTGTCGGTGAGCGAGCGCACCGCCGAGATCGGCCTGCGCAAGGCCCTCGGCGCCCGCAGCGGCGACGTGCTGCTGCAGTTTCTGGTGGAGTCGCTGGTGCTGGCCAGCATCGGCGGCGCCATCGGCACCCTGGTGGGACTGGGAACGGTGGGCCTGGTGGCGCTGGTGACACCGCTGCCTGCGACCATCGGGCCCTCGATGGTGGCGCTCACGGTGGGCCTGTCGGGATCGATCGGCCTGTTCTTCGGCGTGGTGCCGGCACGGCGGGCCGCCCGGCTGGACCCGATCGTGGCCCTGCGCAGCCTCTAGGCGCTGCCCGGGAGCCGGTTGGGGAGAGCCTCGGGTGACATGTGTGGACAAATCCAAAGAAAGCTTTAAGGCGTGCAGCGGGGAGCGCAAACAGTGGCTACCGCGACCAATCGACTGGCCGCCCGGATGGCTAAGTGGTGCAGACGTGTTTCCGGCGTGTTCTTGGACCTGCTGACCTGCGGTTACCGCAACGGCACCGATCGCATGGTGATCACCCGATGCGTGGGGCCCGAATCGTTCTTCCTGGAGCGGGTGGTGTTCCCCTTCGAACTGCTGAGCTTCGAGTGTCCAGCCGACACCGAGCTGGAGGTCTGGACCCACGGGCTGGGCGGACCGGAGCTGCTGGAATCGATCCCCGTGAACCAGCTCACCCTGGACGACGGCGACCAGCAGGGCGCCGTGGTGACGGCCGGCGGCTACGGCCAGATGGATCTGCTGGAGACGTGGGCGGCCGCGGGCTAGGGCAGCGCCGTTACACTTAGTTAGAAAGTGTCTCAGCTATGAACCAGCGCTGGCGTCTGATCGCTCTGTGGCTTCTGCCCGTGGCCGTGGTTGCCTTCCTCGGCTGGCAGGTGCTCAGCAGCGGCAACCTCGGTGCCAACGCACCCACCAACGCCGGGCGCAACACGGCCGTGGCCCGCATGAGCTACGGACGCTTCCTCGACTACGTGGACGCCGGCCGGGTGACCGCCGTGGACATCTATGACGGCGGCCGCAGCGCCGTGATCGAGGCCGTCGACCCCGAGCTCGACAACCGGGTGCAGCGCCTGCGGGTGGATCTTCCCGGCGTGGCCCCTGAACTCCTGAACCAGCTCAAGGAGCAGGGTGTCAGCTTCGACATCCATCCGCCCCGCCAGTCCCCGCCGGTGCTGGGGATCCTGGGCAACCTGCTGTTCCCCCTGCTGTTGATCGGCTCGCTGATCTTCCTGGCCCGCCGCTCCAGCGGCATGCCCGGCGGTCCCGGCCAGGCCATGCAGTTCGGCAAGACCAAGGCCCGCTTCGCCATGGAAGCGGAGACCGGCGTGAAGTTCGACGACGTGGCCGGGGTGGAGGAGGCCAAGCAGGACCTGCAGGAGGTGGTGACCTTCCTGAAGACCCCCGAGCGCTTCACCTCCGTGGGTGCCCGCATCCCCAAGGGTGTGCTGCTCGTGGGTCCTCCGGGCACCGGCAAGACCCTGCTGGCCAAGGCCATCGCCGGTGAGGCCGGCGTGCCCTTCTTCTCGCTCTCGGGCTCGGAGTTCGTGGAGATGTTCGTGGGCGTGGGCGCCAGCCGGGTGCGCGACCTGTTCAAGCGGGCCAAGGAGAACAGCCCCTGTCTGATCTTCATCGACGAGATCGACGCGGTGGGCCGCCAGCGCGGTGCCGGCCTGGGTGGCGGCAACGACGAGCGGGAGCAGACCCTCAACCAGCTGCTCACCGAGATGGACGGCTTCGAGGGCAACACCGGCATCATCATCATCGCCGCCACCAACCGCGCCGATGTGCTCGATTCGGCCCTCCTGCGCCCGGGCCGCTTCGACCGCCAGGTGATGGTGGACGTGCCCGACATCAAAGGGCGGCTCGAGATCCTCAAGGTGCACAGCCGCAACAAGAAGCTCGCCGAGGACGTGAGCCTTGAGACCATCGCCCGCCGTACCCCCGGCTTCTCCGGCGCTGATCTGGCCAACCTGCTCAACGAGGCGGCGATCCTCACGGCCCGTCGCCGCAAGGAGGCCACCTCCCTGGCGGAGATCGACGACGCCGTGGACCGAGTGATCGCCGGCATGGAGGGCAAGCCCCTCACCGACGGCCGCAGCAAGCGGCTGATCGCCTACCACGAGGTGGGCCACGCCCTGGTGGGAACCCTGGTGAAGGCCCACGACCCGGTGCAGAAGGTGACCCTGATTCCCCGGGGGCAGGCCCAGGGCCTCACCTGGTTCTCGCCGGATGAGGAGCAGATGCTGGTGAGCCGCGCCCAGCTGCGCGCCCGGATCATGGGGGCCCTGGGTGGCCGCGCCGCCGAGGACGTGGTGTTCGGCCGCGAGGAGGTCACCACCGGTGCCGGCGGCGACATCCAGCAGGTGGCGTCCATCGCCCGCCAGATGGTCACCCGCTTCGGCATGAGCGAGATCGGCCAGTTCTCGCTGGAGGCCGGCAACCAGGAGGTGTTCCTCGGCCGCGACCTGATGACCCGCAGCGACGCCTCCGACCGGATGGCCAGCCGCATCGACGAGGCCGTCCGCCAGATCGTGCTCAGCTGCTACACCGACACGGTGAAGCTGGTGGCCGAGCACCGGGAGTGCATGGACCGGGTGGTGGAGCTGCTGATCGAGAAGGAGAGCCTCGACGGCGATGAATTCCGGGCGATCGTCTCGGAGTTCACCTCCATCCCCGAGAAGGAGCGCTTCTCACCCCTGCTGCCGGCCACCACCGGCGCTGGCGAGATCGCGAGCCCTGAACCGGAAGCGGTGCCCCTGCGCAGCCAGAGCTGAGGCCGCTGCACTGACTTCGGCCAGCTGATTCAGTCAGAAGAAAGCCCGCCGGTCGGCGGGCTTTCTTGTCATGGGGGACGGGTGGATGGGACGCGGGAGGCCCGGATCAGACGGGACGCACCGGGCGCTTCTCGATCACCTTGTCGATCAGACCGTAGTCCACGGCTTCGGCCGGGGACATGAAGAAGTCGCGGTCGGTGTCCTCCTCGATGCGGCCGAGGGGCTGGCCGGTGCGGTCGGCCAGCTCCTGATTCAGCTTCTTCTTGAGATAGAGGATCTCGTCGGCCTGGATGCGGATGTCGCTGGCCTGGCCCCGGGCACCACCGAGGGGCTGGTGGATCATGATCCGGGAGTGGGTGAGGCTGCTGCGCTTGCCCCTGGTGCCGGCGCAGAGCAGGAAGGCGCCCATGGAGGCGGCCAGTCCCAGGCACACGGTGTGCACATCGGGCTTGATGTGCTGCATGGTGTCGAAGATCCCGAGACCGTCGTAGACGGAGCCTCCGGGGGAGTTGATGTAGAGGTAGATGTCCTTGTCGGGGTCCTCCGCCTCGAGGAAGAGCAGCTGGGCCACGATGCGGTTGGCGGACTCCGCGGTCACCTGCTCCCCGAGGAAGACGATGCGCTCGCGCAGCAGCCTGGAGTAGATGTCGAACGCCCGCTCACCCCGGCCCGACTCCTCGATCACGATGGGAATCGTCGTCACAGGCCAATGGAGATCGCAGGGCCGATCCTACTGAGCCCAGGCGGCTAGGGTCGCTTCACCCACCGCCCAGCAGCGTGAGCGCAGCCCTCACCGTCTCCGACAGCAAGCGCGCCTTCCACCGCGCCTTCCCCCACGTGATCGCGCCGATCCACCGGCGCATGGTGGATGAACTGCTGGTGGAGCTGCATCTGCTCAGCCGCCAGCGGGGATTCCAGAGCGACGCCCTGTTCGCCTGCGGCCTGATCCAGGTGTTCGACGGCTTCTCACGTGGCTACCGGCCGGCCGAGCACCGCGAACCGCTGCTGGAGGCCCTCTGCAGCGCCTCCGGCTTCGACGCCGGCGAGCTGCGCCGCCAGCGCGACACCGCCATGGCCGCCATGGGGGAGCACAGCGTGGAGGAGGTGAAGCAGTGGATCGCCGCCCAGGGCAGCGGCGCCCCCGAGCCCGTGGCCAGCGCCCTGGCCAATGTGCGCCGTCCGGATTTCCACTACTCGCGGCTGGTGGCCGTGGGGCTGCTGAGCCTGCTCGAGAAGGCCCGCGGCGCCGACGCGATGGACCCGGCCGCCCTGCGCCAGTCCGCCCATGAACTGGGCGAGGCCATGGGACTGATGCGTGACCGGGTGGACAAGGATCTCAGTCTCTATGCCACCAACCTGGAAAAGCTGGCCCAGGCGGTGGAGCTGATGGAGGAAACCGTGGCGGCCGAGCGGCGCAAGCGGGAACGCCAGAACCCGGGGGTCAGTCCGTCGGCTGCGGCAGCACCGGAGGATTCCCAGCCGGCGGCGGCGGAACCGGGGGGCGGATCGGCTGCGCCTCCCCCAGCTGCAGACGCCCCTGCAGCCGACTGACCCCCTTCTCCCGGGCAGGCTCCTTCGACGCCTCAGGCCCTGGGGCTTGATCGGCCAGCACGCTCAGCTGGCGGGCCTGCAGCAGCGGCAGGGGCAGCTGCCCGGGCAGCAGGTTCAGGGCGGCCAGCGCCTGCGGGCGGGCCTGCAGGCGCAGCAGCGGCAGTGTCTGCCAGGCAGCATCGCTGCCGGCCGGTGTGCCGGCGACGGTGGGTTCGGGGCCGAGGAAGAGCAGCAGCTGCTGCGACTGGCCGGCCTTGCCCAGCCAGCGCCAGCCACCCACCACCCGCCCCTGCTCGTCGCGCCAGGTGGCGGACAGCGGATCCGAGGCCGCCGGCTCAGCGGACTCCTGGGCGGCGTCGGGCTGGAGGCCTCGGGCGGACAGCCGCTCCGAGAGCTGGGCCAGGATCGCCGTCCAGGCAGCCGGATCGCCGCTCACCGGCAGCACCAGTTCCAACCCGGCCTGGAAGGGACCGAAGGGCTGGGGCCGCAGCCGCAGCTCGAAGGGACTGTCCCTGACCAGGGCCAGTTCGGGATCACCGAGGCCGTACACCGAACCCACCGCCTGGCGCACCTCCTGCCGCTCCAGCAGACCCAGCAGCAGCAGCTCCAGGGAACGGCCCTCCAGGCGCAGCAGCAGTCCCTCGCCCAGGGGGCCGGGGAGTTCAGCGGCCGGAGCGTCCGTCCCATCCGCCGTGGCGAAGGCCTGGGGGCCCCCGGCCTCACCGCTGAGCAGCAGCTCACCGGGGGCCAGCTCCAGCGCCAGGCACCCCTGCTGCACGGGCTGCAACAGGGGTGCCAGGGGACCGGCCATGGCCTCGAGGCCCGATCGGCTCCAGTAGGCACCGGGCTCCCGTTCCAGCATCTCCAGGCAGCGTTGCTCCAGCCCCTGCTGGCGCCGGCTGGCCTGCACCAGCTGCTCCTCGAGGGCGCGGCGTGAGAGCGGTCCGGAGGCCACCACCAGCAGGCCGTCCACCTGGAGGCTGTGGGGGGGAGCGGGCAGGGCCCCGACGCGGATGGGACGCGGCAGCGGCATCACCAGGTAGGGGCCGCCGGCCTGGTCCTCACTCCAGAACTGCCACCAGATCTGGCGCTGCTGGCGCCAGAGCAGCTGGGCCGTGGGGGCGTCCAGCCGCTGCCGCCACAGCGGCGGCGGCTCACGCTCGGGAGCCCCGGGGAAGCTCTGCAGCAGGTCGGCATGGGGCAGCAGGCGTCCCAGACCCTCGGCGCGGGGGCGGGGCATGCGCAGCAGCACCAGGGCGGGAACGAGCAGCAGCAGGGCGGTCGCCAGGGCCGTGACCCGCAGGGGCGGCAGGCGGAGCTGCCGGCGGTGGAGCCGCTCCGGACGCAGGGCAGCGGGCCAGGCAATGGAGGAGGGCCAGCGGACGAAGGGGGGCCAGGTCATGGCAGCAGGGCGTAGAGGGTGGTGCGCTGCCGCACCGGGCGCCCCAGACCGCCTGCGGCGGCAGCCAGGGCGGCGGGCGTCTGGGCCGTGCCGCCACGGGCGCCCGCCATCGTGGTGATGTGCTCCTCCATCAGGGTGCCGCCCAGGTCGTTGCAGCCCCAGCGCAGGGCCTCGGTGGCGCCCGCGAGGGTGAGCTTCACCCAGCTCGGCTGGTGGGCCGGGATCCAGCCGCCCAGCACCAGCCGGGCCTGGGCGGTGAGGCACAGCATGGCCTGGAGATCGGGCTGATCACGGCCCACGCGGGAGCGCAGCGGGGCCGGGGCCGCCTGGCCCACGAAGGGCAGCAGCACGAACTCGCTGAAGCCCGGCAGCGAACGCTCCCGGGCCGCGCCCTGGAGGGCCACGAGGGTGAGGAGATGGGCCGCCAGATCGGCGGGGGTCTCGATGTGCCCGGCCATCAGGGTGCTGGTGGAGGGCAGGCCGAAGCGGTGAATCTGGAGCACCGCCGCAACCCACTCGCGGGCCGTGAGCTTCTCGGGACAGAGCACCCGCCGCACCCGCTCGGAGAGCACCTCGGCGGCGGTGCCGGGCACCGACCCCAGACCGGCGGCCCGCAGGCGCTCGAGCACCACATCCAGGCTGACGCCGTCGCGCTCGGCGAAGAACACCAGCTCCTGGGGGGAGAAGGCATGGAGATGGACTCCAGGCGCGGCCTCGTGGAGGGCCCGCAGCAGCCGCTCGGCGAAGGCGAGGTGGCTGCCATCCAGATGGGCGGCGGGGTTGAGGCCGCCCTGCAGACAGAGCTCGGTGGCGCCGGCGCGGGCGGCCTGGCGGGCCCGCTCCTGCAGCTCCTCCAGCTCCAGCCAGTAGGCCCCGGCCTCGCCGGGATCACGGCGGAAGGCGCAGAAGGAGCAGTGCTGAACGCAGTGGTTGGAGACGTTGAGGTTGCGGTTGACCACGTAGGTCACCGTGTCGCCCACCAGCCGGCGGCGCAGGGCGTCGGCCTGGCTGCGCAGCAGCTCCAGGGCCTCGTCCCGCCAGGGGCGGCACAGCAGCTCCCGCACCAGCCCGGGCGGGGGCGGCAGCGAACCAGCGCAGTCAGCGTCGCAGGAGGTGGCGTGGCAGGCGACGGCGTGGAGGAGGTCGTGGGCCGGAAGCTGCCGGTAGGGCGCGGCCGCGGCTGGATCCGGCGGAAGCACCAGCAGCCTCTCGGCCTGGCGCAGGGCCCAGGGGGCCAGCGCCGCTGCCACCGGAGGGGCGATCACGGGCGGCGGCCGAACGCGGTGGGGGAGCGGCCGGTGGATTGACCGGTGGAGCGGCTGTTGGACCCGTTGCCGGAACGGCCGGTGGAACGGCCGGATGCCTTGACGGCCTTCTCGTCGGCCTTGCGCCGGCGCCGGTCGCGCCAGTCCACCGCGGAGAGATAGATCACACCCAGGCTCACGAACACCAGAAGCGCGGCGGCCGTGGCCGCCAGAAGCCCGGACGCGGTGAGGGCCTCACCGCCGATGGGGAGCTCGGTCACAGGAGGGGCAGGCCCGCGGTGATCAGAAGTTGACGCTGCCGTCGCCGTGGCGGCCCCACACCACCATGGCGATCGAGAAGCTGAACAGAGCGGCGAGAGAGGCCCAGCCCAGGGTGATCAGCATGGAGGCAGGTGGTGGCGGCAGGTGCACTGTACCTAGGCTCAATCCATCACGGACGAGGGCTTTCCATGCATCGGCCCAGCAGCGACAACGCCACCGCCGCCCTGGCAGCGACCGTGGCGGCGACCGCAGCACCCGCCGCCGTGCGCGAGCGGCAGCGCACCCGCCAGACCTACCCCAACTTCAAGGTGGTGGTGCTGGACGACGACGTGAACACCTTCCAGCACGTGGTGGACTGTCTGGTGCGCTTCATCCCCGGCATGGGCCCGGAGCGGGCCTGGGACCTGGCGCACCGCATCGATGGCGAGGGATCGGCCGTGGTGTGGTGCGGCCCCCAGGAGCAGGCGGAGCTGCATCACCAGCAGCTGGCGGCCGAGGGGCTCACCATGGCGCCCCTGGAGCCGGCCTGATGGGGCGTGTGGTGGTGACCCACAGCACCTACCTGGAGGGGCTGATTCCGCTGCTGCAGCAGCTGGCGGCCCAGCCGGGGGTGGGCACCGTGACCCCCGCGGTGATCAGCCGGGTGCGGGGCAGGGCCGCCGGCCTGAGGCTGCGCGTGTCCACCCCCATCACCGGCGGCCACAAGCTGGTGGCACGCCGGGGCGGCAGCGCCCAGGAGGTGTTCGTGATCACGGCGTGGAGTCGGGAGCAGCTGCAGCGGGAGCTGGACCGGCTGGTGGCGTCAGCACGATGAGACGCGCGTAGGCGCCACCCTCGCGGAACCAGGACTCCTCGATCAGCTCCAGGCTCACCTGCACCCGTTCCGCCGGCAGCTGCCAGCGCTCGAGGACGTAGGCGGCGTAGTCCTCCGCATTGGTCTGGGGTGCCTGCCAGTGCACCACCGCCAGCTCGTTGAGGCGGGTGATCGCCTCCTCGCCCTCGGCGGGAAGGCAGGTGGTGTCGCGCAGCACGAAGGTGCGGAAGCGCTGTGAGGGGGACTCGTCGAGATCCTCGGGCGGACCCTCGAGGGGGTACTTGTTGAAGTAGAGCTGACGGGCGCGGGGAAAGAGGTGGGCGGGGGCCTTGCCGAGCAGCGCGTCCAGCGCCTCGCGCAGGGGATCGGGGAGCGGCTGCGGCTCGATGGCCGTGGCGAAAGGGTTGTCTGAAGGCACCAGGCGTCGACCGCGGGCGGCGGGGAAGGGGGTGGACCGCCGTGCCGTTCTGCCCCAGTGTTCGACCTGGTGGAACCAGAAGGGGGTCAAGGACGGGGCGCCGTTTCCGGCTGCAAGGCCGGCCTACGTTGCTTTCCGCTGCAGACCCCCACGTCGAAGAAGGAGTCAGATCAGAAAACTGTAGAAGGCAGTCACCAACACGGCAGTCCGTGTGAATCCTAAGGGGGCGGCAGGGGCCAGATGGAGCGCACCGCCTCCAGCCGCTGCCGCGCCTGGGCCTGCAGCTCCGCGGGGTGCTGGCCATCCAGCAGCAGGGTGACGTGGCCCAGCTTGCGGCCGGGGCTCGAGCCCCGCTTGCCGTACCAGTGCACGGTGGCGCCGGGCAGGGCCGCGAGGGCGCGGCGTTCGGGCCGGTAGGCGTCCTCGCCGCCGGCCTCGCTGTGCTCGAAGCCCAGCAGGTTCACCATCAGCGCCCCGGGCACCCTGAGATCCACCGGTCCCATGGGCAGGCCGGCCACGATCCGCACCTGCTGGGCGAACTGGCTGGTGCGGGCCGCCTCGATGGTGACGTGGCCGGAGTTGTGGGTGCGGGGGGCGATCTCGTTCACCTGCAGCCCGGCCGGACCGTAGAAGAACTCGATCGAGAGCACGCCCACGTAGTCGAGGGCGGTGAGCAGGGAGACGGCGATGTTGCGGGCGAAGGCCTCCACTGAATGGGGCACATGGGCCGGGGCCAGCACCCAGTCGCACACCCGCCGGTGCTGCCGGGTCTGCACGAGGGGATAGCAGAGCACCTTGCCGTCGCGGTCGCGGCAGGCGAGCTGGGAGAGTTCCTGGTCGAAGGCCACCACGGTCTCCACGATCCACTCGTGCGGATCCACACGGGCCAGGAGGGTGTCGAGATCGGTGCGATCGCGCAGCAGGGCCGTGCCCTTGCCGTCGTACCCACCGGTGGCGGCCTTGGCCATCAGCGGAAAGCACCAGCCGGGATGCAGCTCCAGCGGACCCTCCGCGGTGCCCTGGTGGAGGGTCTGGGCGGCGGTGGCGGCAGGCGCGGCCGTGCCGTGCTCAGTGCCGTGCTCAGAAGGGTGGTCGTCGCGGCGCCGGTGCGGGTGCAGCGAGTGCTCGGGCACCAGCAGCTCGCTGAGGGGCAGCCAGGGAGGGGTGGGGAGGTTGAGGTGGCGCAGCAGCTCCCGCTGGCCACGCTTGGACACCAGCGGTTCCAGGGCGGTGAGGCTGGGCAGGAAGGTGACCCCCTGCTGCGCCATGGGCGCCAGGCCGGCCAGGTCGACCCACTCGTTCTCGAAGGTGATGGCGCTGCAGCGTTCGGCGAGCCGCCGGGTGCCCTCCGCGTCGCGCACGCCGGCGGAGATCACGGCGCTGGCCAGGCGTGTGGCCGGATCGTCGGGGTCGGGGGTCTGCACCAGCAGGGGCACCTTCAGCTCCCGCGCCGCGGCGGCCAGCATCCAGGCCAGCTGGCCGCCGCCCACCACCCCGATCGGGGGCAGGGGGGCGGTGGACGCTGCTGGTGCGGTGGACTGGGACATGGCCCGAGGCTAGTGGCCTGCAGGGGCCACGCCGGGCTGCGGCGGCTCAGGTGAGGCCGCGGTCACCGGCGAAGGCGTAGCGCACCAGGCTGAGCAGCAGCACCGCCATGAACAGGGCCAGGCCCACGGTGCAGGCGTAGCTGATCTCCAGCTCGGTGAAGGCCTGGTCGTACACGTAGTAGACGATCGTGCGGGTGGCGTCGGCGGGGCCGCCCTGGGTCATCAGGAACACCTCCTCGAACACCTTGGTGGCGGCGATGGCGGAGATCACCCCCACCAGGGTGAGGTAGGGCCGCAGCAGGGGCAGGGTGATGTCCAGGTGCTTGCGCCAGCCCTCGCTGCCGTCCAGGGCGGCGGCCTCGTAGAGATCCGGGGAGATCCCCTGCAGGCCGGCCAGGAAGATCACCATGTAGTAGCCGAGGCCCTTCCAGAGGGTGACGAGCATCACCGCCGGCAGGGCCAGCAGCGGCGAGGTGAGAAAGCCGATGGGGCTGAAGCGGTCGCCGAGCAGGGCACCCAGCCAGCCGTTGATCAGGCCGTTCTCGGCATAGAGCCAGCGGAAGGCGATGGCGGCCACCACGATCGACACCAGCACGGGCGTGTAGAAGGCGCCGCGGAACCAGTGGATGCCGGGCAGCGAGCGGTTCACCAGCACCGCCAGGGCCAGGGCACCGAGCACGATCGGCGGCACCACCCCCACCAGATAGACAAAGGTGGTGAGGCTCACCCGGGCGAACATCGGGTCGGCCAGCAGCCGCCGGTAGTTCGCCAGGCCCACGAAGCGCAGCGGCTCGCTCACGTCCAGGCCGGCCTGGCTGAAGCTCATCACCAGAGCCATCGCCGCCGGAATCAGCACCGAGAGGCCGATCAGCACCAGCGCCGGGGTGAGGAAGCCCCAGGCGGTTGCGGTGCGTGGCGAGGAAGCGGACATCGCGGTGCGCCGGATGGGGGCATTGTGGGAGATCCCCGCCGGCCTGCCGACCCGTGAACGATCCGCTGGAGGTGCTGCGGCGGGTGTGGGGCTACCCGGCCTTCCGCGGTCCCCAGGAGGCGATCGTGCGCCACGTGATCGGCGGCGGCTCGGGGCTGGTGCTGATGCCCACCGGCGGCGGCAAGTCGCTCTGCTACCAGGTGCCGGCCCTCTGCCGGCCGGGGCTGGCGGTGGTGGTGTCGCCCCTGATCGCACTGATGCAGGATCAGGTGGAAGCCCTGCGCCAGCTGGGGGTGGCCGCCGCCGCCCTGCACTCCGGCCTGGAGCGGGAGGAGGCCGAGGGCGTGTGGCGAGCGCTGCAGGGCGGAGGGCTGGATCTGCTCTACGTGTCGCCGGAGCGGCTGCTGGGCGGTGATCTGCTGAGCCAGCTGGCGGCGCTGCCGGGGCCGCAGCCGCTGGCCCTGTTCGCCATCGACGAGGCCCACTGCGTGTCGCAGTGGGGGCACGACTTCCGCCCCGAGTACATCCAGCTGGCGGTGCTGGCGGAACGCTTTCCAACGGTGCCGCGCCTGGCGCTCACGGCCACGGCCGATCCGCGCACCCGCGCCGAGATCATCGAGCGGCTGCGGCTGGAGCAGGGCCAGGTGTTCCTGGCCAGCTTCGACCGGCCCAACATCCGCTACCTGCTGCGCGCCAAGGAGCAGCCCGGCCGGCAGCTG
>JALOOQ010000032.1 GCA_025454305.1 Cyanobium sp. Prado107 | reverse complement strand
ATCGCCGAACCCCAGCTGCTTGCCGCCCATCAAACCAGTCCCAGCCTCTGATCACAGCACCATTGGCTCGTGGCCTGGCTGAGTTTTCCAGGGTTTCCCCAGGCAATACAGGCGATCTCCCTCCCCATAGGGGAGTCAGATTCGCAAAAAATCACAGCTACACACAGCCTACTCAGCCTGCTTTAAACACGAAAGCTCACCGCAGCAAGAGTTAATAAGCTGAGTGGGTAACGCGCCGTGACAGGCCACTGCAAAGTTGCAATTGCAAAGTTGCAATCAACCCCTAACAGGGCACATCCCAACAAACTTCCTGGCCCGTGGTGGTATCTTTGGCGCACTTTCTGCACAGAACAATACCAGTCGTCGACCCATCGGGGAGCATTTCCTCAAAAGACGCTGCAAACATCACAATATTGCTGGAACCTTCTGGCAGGAATACATCCTTGAGCAAGCCATCTTCCCATTTAAGCACTACTTCCTGTCCGGCAGGGCCAAATTGCATAGCTATATCTCCAGTGCCCGAAAGCGGACGAGGCGGCTTGTTGTCTAGACGAATTGGCGTGAAGCGATTGCTGTCCACGTTAGACCTCCGAAATTCGGTTGACTTGACAGTCTAATAATGTGGCTTGATTGCGCCTTAGCAAATCAAGCTGTGTAAAGAATCTAGATTAGCTTTATGCCCCACATTCTAAATATAAACTATAAACTAAAATGAGGAAAAAATCTAAAACAACGCAAGTCTTTATTATTTTCTAGCTTGTAGATGTAGATATTAAATTACGAATACTACTTTAATTTTGGCCGACTCCCCTTGTCAGCCCACGGCGAGCCGGTCGAATGTTTATCAAAATTTACAAGCAAGCGGGATCTGAGCCGCGAATTCACCGCGTTACGGCCATGGTCCGGCCTGGTCTGCAGCGCCCGGTTGATCACCTCCGCCACCGTGTGGTCCTCATAGGTACGCGGCCGGCCGGGGCGGAGCTCGTCGTGCGGACCTTCCAAGCCCAGTTCCCGGTAGCGCTTGCGCCACTTGCCGACGGTCATCCCCGTAAGGCCCATGCGCTTGGCGATGACGGTGTTGGTTTCACCAGCACCGCACGCCAGCACGATCTGGGCACGCCGAACGATGGAGTGAGGCAGTGAACGGGAGCTGGCGAGAGCCTGGAGTTGCTGAACCTCGTCGTCGCTGAGAACCAGCGGCGGCATCGGACGGCCAAGCGCCACTAGGAGTTTGTTGCCAATAGGGCTCCAGACCAGCACTTGCAGCGCAATCCGGCTGCGCTGATCTCGGCTGCCCTGGCCGTTCTCGTCCTGAGCCCCATCCATGTGGTGCGCATGCAGCCCGCGCCGATGCCGGCAAGGCTGTTTGCCCTCATCCCGTCGCTACTGCCAGCGCCTGCTGCTGGGATTGCCTGAACCTGAACAGCTTGAGCAGGTTGTGCGTGTCGGCGATCAGGTGCCACTCGCCGTTCACCTTCTCCAGGCCGCGCAACAGAAAGCGCCGCAGGCCTCGCCCTTCCTTGATCTGACCGTTCACCGGCTCCACGATCGCCTTGCGCTGGGCGTAGATCCTGGATCCCTTCTTGCTTCTGACCTTGCGCGCCATGCGGGTTCTGGCGTCGGCATCTCTGGGCAGCGGTCCTCGCTGTGGCGGTGGCGGCTTCCCATGCGGCAGACGGCCGGTGGCGATGTACGCATCAATGCCTTGATCACCGCAGGCCGTGGCGTTGTCCTCGCTCCAGTAGCCCGCATCCAGCGTCATCACCGTGGGCAGTGCACCAGCGCTGGCCACGATCCGCTCCAGCATGGGCTCCAGGTGCTCAGCATCCGGCGGCTGGTTGCTCACGCCCACCGCCACGATCACCTGATGGTCGCTGCCTGTGGCCAGCTGGCAGTTGTAGCCCTGCAGATAGGTGCCGCCGGACAGCATGAGGTGGCTGTCGGGGTCGGTGAAGCTGCGCTGGGTCTTGGCCTTTGGTGTGCCGTCGGCTTTCCGAGCCAGACCTCGCCTGGGCATCGCGTCAGAGGCGAGCGGCTCCAGATCCGGTGGCTCCAGGCCGGCGTGCTCGGCCGCCTCGATCGCTTTCTCCCTGGCAGCTTTGGCCTTGGCGGCTGCCGCCTCAGCGTTCCTGTTCAGCTCGGCCTGCTCAGTGGCCGGTGCATTCGCCTGCTGCGTCGCCTCCGCTTTGGCCCTGGCCTTCTCGGCTTCCTCCTGCCGCTGCCGCGCTGCAGCAGCAGCGGTTTCCGCCTCCATCTCCTTGCGGGCCTGACGGATTGTTGCAAGGCGGCCCTGCTTGTGGCGCAGCTCATCGGGCAGTTCACTGCCCAGGTTTCCTTTGCCGCAGCGCCGGTCCTCCTGGGCATCGAGGATTTCGGCCTTGCGGATCAAGGCGTTGATCTCCTTCTCCAGCTCCTTCTCCGCCCTGAGCATCCGCTCGTGGCTCATGGCCTTGTGCTTGGAGACATTGGCCCGCACCTTGGTGCCGTCCAGTGCCACATGGCCCAGGCTCACCATCCCCGCCTTCTGGCACAAGCGCAGGATCTGAATGAACAGGCCCTTGAGGGCATCAAGGTTGCGGCGGCGGAACTCGCTGATGCGGCTGTGGTCCGGCTGCTGGTTGCCGGTCAATACCCGAAAGGCCAGATCCTCGTAGCAAGCCCGCTCGATCTTCCTGGAGGAGACGATGCCGACGCAGTAGGTGTAAAGCAGCAGCATCGTCATCATGCGTGGGTCGAAGCCCTTCTCGCCGCGGGGATCCTTGGCCTGAGCGCGGATCAGGATCTCGGAGAGATCCAGCTCATCCACCAGGTCGAGCAGGACATACACCTGGTGGTCGTCTGAGAGCCACTCACGCGGTGACGGCGGCAGCAGGGTGGCCTGCTCCGGCTGCCAGGGGCGAAAGGTCTTGCGCTTCTGCATGCCCAACCTTGTCGCCAAGATCCATTGCAGTCACTAGGATCTGGGCAGATTCAGGGCGTCTGTGGAGAGACTGGGTACTGGCCTATGCGCGACAGACTCCTAGGAACTCAGCTGCGGCGGTGGTGTCCACTCCCCGCCCAGCAGCCGCTGGCTGACGGCCCAGCGCAGAAACGCCGCGCTGGTTTGCACCTGGAGGCGACGGGAGCGGCAGCCGGGCCTGTCGCGCCAGTGAGCGGCCTGCAACTCGAGGAGCTGGACCGCATCCCCGGGCTGGGCCGCCCCCACGAAGGCCTGGCGCAGGAGCTGCATCCGCGGGGTGTAGTGCCGCTCCCACGTGGATTCCTTGACCTCTCCGCTGGTCAGCTTGTGGGCTTTGTAGCGCTGAACCAGTGCCGCCCAGTCCACGGTCGCGGCCTGGGTGGGCTTTGCAGGAGCGAAGGGCTGGGGCGAACGGGGTGGGCCCGGCACCAGAGGCCGGTGCGGGCTTGTGCTGGCCCGTCCTGGCCTGCTCCTCCAGCATCGCCAGGCTCTCGCGCAGGGGCACTCCGTCCAGGAAAGCCTCGTAGAGCTGGATGACCGCCTCCCGGATCTCCTCAAGGTGCTGCGACTCCCAGGGGTAGGGCAACAGCAGCTGGTGGCGCTCTCCGTCGCCGGCCCGGGCGGTGATGTTCAGGCGTGTCTGCCCACGGAAGCCGCTGAGCGTCCATCCCCTCCGGCAGCCGCGCAGCTGGAGCGCGTGAGACACCGCTCCACGCAGCAGCGCCTCCCATCCCGGGCCGCTCAGCACGTGAGAAGGTTTGCTTCAGAGCCTGGCACGACCGTGCATGCCCGAGAACGGACGGCCACCTCAGAAGCCAGTGCCAGCAAGGGTTTTCGGCTGAAAACACCGGCTCTGTCTGCAACGCCCCCTGTTGGACTCGAACCAACGACCGGCCGCTTAGAAGGCGGCTGCTCTATCCAGCTGAGCTAAGGGAGCTCCAGCGCGGCATTCTGGCAAGGGCCCGGTCGCCGGCCACAGGGTCAACGGCCCGACACCCCTAGAGTGGCAGGCTGCGCGCACGCAACGCCGATGGCGGTCACCCGGCTCAGCGAAGCCCAGAAACAGGAGGTTGTGGCGCGGTACCGCCAGGGCCTGAGCAGCACCGAGCTGGCCGCGGCCTACGACTGCAGCGCCAACACGGTGACCCGGCTGGTGAAGGCGGCCCTGGATCCTGTCGAATACGAGCAGCTCAAACGGCAGCGCAGCCGGGGCCTGCGACCGGTGTCCTTGTCCGAGGAGCCCGCCGCCGCCGTCGGCGATGCCCTCGACGCCGATGCCTTCGCCGCCGTTGCCACCGTCGCCGAAGCCCCCGAACAAGCCGATCAGCCGCACGATCCCGATCCGCCTCATGAGCTCGGCGCAGCGGGTCAGGGCGACTCGGCGGACCCCCAGCCGCCCACGACCGATCTCCACGACACGACCGACCTCGATGACGACGACGAGGACGGCCCCTGTGTGCTGGCGATCGATGACGCCGACGACTTCGGCGAGGACGGGGACGAGGCCGATCAGGTTCTGGACGGCGACGACGACAGCGACGACGGGGATGAGGCCGACGCGTTCGTCACCGTGCCGGTGCATCTGGGCACGGCGGTGGAGGAGCTGGTGCAGTGCCGCGCCCTCAGCGACGCCCGCCTGCCGGCCTCGGCTTACCTGCTGGTGGACCGCACCGTGGAACTGCAGCCCATGGCCCTGAGCGAGTGCCCGGAACTGGGCCCGCTGCCGCAGCAGGAGGCCGAGCGAAGGGCGCTGATGCTGTTCGTGAACCCGCGCCAGGCCAAGCGCCACTGCGGCCGCAGCCAGCGGGTGATCAAGCTGCCCGATGTGAGCCTCCTGGAGCGCACCGCTCCCTACCTGCTGGCCCAGGGCATCAGCCGGGTGGTGATCGAGGGCGGGGTCTACTCCCTGCCCGGCAGCTGATCCGGTTGGCCCGCCAGCAGGGCCACACTGCAGCCGCCGCTCACCACGCCCACCACCAGGGCCAGCCCCACCAGAAACCCGGATGGCAGCGGCGCGGTGCTGCCGGCGCCGAGCCAGAGGCGGGGCCTGTCCTCCAGGTTCTGGGCGCCGAGGCAGAGGATCAGCAGCAGCAGCAGCCCGCCGCCGACGCTGGCCATCAGGAGTCGAAGGCGGAGCAGCATGGCCCGGGGGGAGGCGGGAGCCACTCGAGTCTGCCGCCCCGGCTTGCAGCTGCTCGGCTTCAGCCGCTCGGAGTCACCCGCTTCGATTCAGTCGCCAGACAGGGCCTCAGGGTCGCCGGCCTGCTCCCCGCCACCCCGCTCCTCACCCCCGTGCAGCAGGGCATAGAGCGCCCGGCGGCTGTGGCCGCTGCGTCCGGCCAGCTCCCGGGCGGCGTCGCGGCCGCTGAGCCCGCCGGCCATCAGCTGCCGCAGCTCGGTACGCAGGGCCGTCTCGTCCCAGGCGGGCGGCGGGGCAGGTGGTGCGCCGCCCAGCACCAGGGTGCATTCCCCCTGGGGCGGCGTGCGGCGGAAGTGCTCCAGCGCGGCGCTCACCGTGGGACCCACCTGCTGCTCGTGGCGCTTGGTGAGCTCACGCGCCACCTGCAGGGGCCGGTCGCCCAGCAGCTCCAGCAGATCCTCGAGCAGCTCCAGCAGCCGGTGCGGCGCCTCGAACAGCACCAGGGTGCGCGGCTCCGCCGCCAGCTCCCGCAGCCGCTCCCGCCGCTGGCTGGCCCTGGCGGGCAGGAACCCCTCGAAGCAGAAGCGGCCGCTGGGCAGGCCGCTGCTCACCAGGGCGGTGGTGACGGCGCTGGGGCCGGGCACGCAGATCACCGGCAGGCCGGCGTCGCGGGCGGCCACCACCAGCGCCTCGCCGGGGTCGGAGATGCCCGGCAGGCCGGCGTCGCTGATCACCGCCACCGCCTCACCGGCCCGCAGGGCGTCGAGCAGTTCGGGGATGCGGCTGGCCTGGTTGTGCTGGTGGAAGCTCAGGAGCCGGGGGCCACGCCCCTGCTCCCGGTCGCGCAGGCCGAGCTGGTGCAGCAGCAGGCCGCTGCGGCGGGTGTCCTCGCAGGCGAGGCGGTGCACGCCGGCCAGCACCTGACGGGCCCGGGGGCTGAGATCGCCCAGGTTGCCGATCGGCGTGCCCACCAGATACAGCACCCCCGGCGCGGGTTCGGCTCCGGCCGCGGATGGCGGTGCTCCATCGGGCACGCTGGGCACCGGGCTCCTGCACAATGCAGGGCCCAGTCTGCTGCCGATGGCCAGCCCCACCTCAGCGTCGCCCCCAGCGTCGTCCGCCGCCGCTCTGGCGCTGCCCTCCGGCATCAGCCTCGACGCGTTGCTGGCGGAGCTGCGCCGGCTGAGCTGGGGCGCGGCTGACATCCTGTGCGCCTATGGCCGCGGCGAGCAGCCCCCTTACGGCTTCCCCCGCGCCCTGAGCGTGGACGAGGGCGGCGAGGGACCGGTGAGCGCGGCGGATCTGGCGGTGAACCGCTGGCTGCTCGACGGCCTGGGCCAGACCTTCCCCGGCGCCGACTGGACGCTGCTGAGCGAGGAGACGGCCCGGGAGCAGCTCACCGCCGGTGAGCCGCTGGCGGCGGAGTGGCTGTGGATCCTCGATCCCCTCGACGGCACCAAGGACTTCCTGCAGGGCACCGGCGAGTACGCCGTGCACCTGGCCCTGGCCCATCGCGGCGTGCCGGTGCTGGGGGTGGTGCTGCTGCCGGAGATGGAGCAGCTGTGGCTGGGGATCACCGAGGCGCTGGCCGGCGAGCCGGGGCAGGCCTGGTGCGAGAACCGCGCCGGCGAGCGCACGCAGGTGCGCTTCAGCGAGCGGCGGCAGCTGGGCGAGCTGGTGCTGGTGGCCAGCCGCAACCACCGCGACGAGCGTCTGGAGCAGCTGCTGGCGGCGCTGCAGCTCGGCGACACCAAGGCGATCGGCAGCGTGGGCGGCAAGGTGGCCACGATCCTGCGCGGCGAGACGGATCTGTACGTGTCGCTTTCGGGCCGGAGCGCGCCGAAGGACTGGGACATGGCCGCCCCCCATGCGGTGCTGGAGGCCGCCGGCGGCGCCTTCACCCACGCCGACGGCCGGCCGCTCACCTACAACACCGGCGACGTGCGCCAGGCCGGCTGCCTGATCGCCAGCCACGGCCCGGCCCACGCCGAGCTGTGCGAGCGGACGGCGGCGGCGATGGCCACGATCGATCCGGGGTTCGAGCTTTAACCGAAGCCCCCAACGGCACTGGGCAGCCGGGTCCGGGCCGGGTAGGGTCCGCGCAACCGGGCCCCGGCCGTGATCGATCGCAGGAACCTCGGCAACCCGCTGCGCTGGTATCTGGCGGCGGTGTTGCTGGGAATCGCCCTGAGCATCCTGCAGGGGGGGGTGCTTCAGAAGTTTCAGATCCACCGCCTCACCGAACTTCTGCCGGCTCTGGGGTTGCTGGCCTGGTGCTATCGCCCCCAGCCTCCGGACTTCTTCCGGGAGTCGGCGATCAGTGGCTGGTATGGGCTTGGGCTGGTGGGTTTTGCCCTCACGGCCCTGGTGGGGGGCTTCCTGGGGCCGGTTCCCTGGATCTCGGTGGGCTTCCTCGGGCTTGCGCTGCTGATCTTCGCGCTGCTGCCGCTGCTGCGGCCAGCCTGGCAGCGGCACGGGCCCGACACCCTGCGGATCCTGGCCCTGTTCAGCCTCGCCGTGCTGGGGATGGATGTGGGGCTGTGGCTTGTGGTGAAGGCCAACGGCCAGGTTCCCTATGCCTTGCGGTTCGGTGTGATGGCCGATGGCAGCACCTGGCACGTGCCTTATCTACATCTGAATGCCCGCTGGGCGAACCAGCTACCGGTGCTGCTGATCTGGAGCTTCGTGCCGCTGTTGCAGCAGTTGCAGAGCTGGGAGATCCGGCGGTTGAGGCCCTTCTGGTGGGGGATGTGCGCGGCGATCCCGCTGATGGGCATGGCTCAGATCGTGCTCAGCAACGGCGATGGCGCCTTCGCGGCGGTGGCTGTGGCCACGGCCTTGATGCTGCTGCTGGGGCTGCGCTGCGCAGGTGAGCAGCGGCGGCTGTGGTGGACGGCGGCAGCGGCGATTCTGGCCGCCACCCTCCTTGCTGCGATGGCGGCCTGGGCGCTGGACGGCAGCCGCTTCGTGGGCGGCCTGGTGGAGAGGAACGTGCGCGAAATCCAGCAGGGCAGCGATACCGAGGGCATGCGTCTGACCCTCTGGATCCAGAACCTGCGGGCGGCGCTCGTGGCCCCGGTGTGGGGGCGAGGCATCAGGGCCATGCCGCCGGTGGAGGGCGCGATGTGCAGCCCCCACAACCTCTGGGTGGGTCTGCTGCATTGGAGCGGCGTTCTGGGCACCGGTTGCGCGCTGCTGCTCGCGAGAGCTTTCGTGCCGCGCGGCTGGCGCGAGCTAGCGGCTTTGCCGCTTGCCGCACCGTTGCTGGGGGCATTGTTCGTGTATCAGCTCGTGGACGACATCTGGCTGCGGCCACTGGCCCTGGCGGTGCTGCTGGTTGTGCTGCCCGGGCTGTTGACGGCAGATGAATCCGACTCGCCTCGTCAGCCGGGGTGGCTGGACGGGTTTGCGTTCCCGGCTGTGACCTACCGGTTGCTGGCTCTGATCGGTGTGTTGCTGATCAGCGTGTCGGTGATCATGCCGGAGGGGGTTGGGTTCGGCCCCTCCCCCCTGGTGATGCAGGGCCGCAACGCCTGCCTGCTGTTCTTCTGACGGCCCGAGGGCCTGCCCTCACACCGGCAGCGGCGCGTCGGGCTGGGGGACGCCGCGGAGGGTGAGGTTGATGCGACCGCGATTGTCGATCTCGCGCACGCGCACGGTGACCTGATCGCCCACGTTCACCACGTCCTCCACCTTCTCCACCCGGTCTTCGGAGAGCTGGGAGATGTGGATCATGCCCTCCTTGCCGGGGAGGATCTCCACGAAGGCGCCGATGGGGATCACGCGGGTGACGCCGCCGGTGAACACCTCGCCCTCCGACACCCGGCGGGTGAGGCCTTCGATGATCCGCTGGGCCTCCTCGGCGGCTGCGCCATCGTGGCTGGCGATGGTCACCACGCCGCCGTCCTCGATGTCGATCTTGGTGTTGGTGCGCTCGGTGATGCCCTTGATCGTGCGGCCGCCGGGGCCGATCACGGTGCCGATCAGCTCCGGATCGATGCGGAAGCTGAGCAGGCGCGGGGCGTGGGGGCTGAGGGTGTCGCGGGGCTTGTCGATCGCCGTCAGCATCTTCTCGAGGATGTGCAGGCGGGCGGGCCGGGCCTGGTTCACCGCCTCGGCCACGGTCTTCACCGCCAGGCCGGTGATCTTCATGTCCATCTGCAGGGCGGTGATGCCCTTCTCGGTGCCGGCCACCTTGAAGTCCATGTCACCGAGGAAGTCCTCGATGCCCTGGATGTCGGTGAGGATGCGCACCTCGTCGCCCTCCTTGATCAGGCCCATGGCGGCGCCGCTCACCGGCGCCTTGAGGGGCACGCCGGCGTCCATCAGCGCCAGGGTGCTGCCGCACACCGAGCCCATGGAGGTGGAGCCGTTGGAGCTGAGGCACTCCGACACCACGCGCAGCACGTAGGGGAAGGATTCCTTGGGCGGCAGCACCGGCACCAGGGCGCGCTCGGCCAGGGCGCCGTGGCCGATCTCGCGCCGGCCGGGACTCCGCATCGGCTTGGTCTCGCCGGTGGAGTAGGGCGGGAAGTTGTAGTGGTGCAGGTAGGTCTTCTCGGTGGACGGGTTGAGGTCGTCCAGCTCCTGGGCATCGGAGGGGGTGCCGAGGGTGGCGCAGGAGAGCACCTGGGTGAGGCCGCGCTGGAACAGGGCGGAGCCGTGCACGCGCTTGGGCAGCACGCCGGCGGCGGCGCTGATCGGGCGCACCTCATCGAGGGCCCGGCCGTCCACGCGCTTGCCCTCGTTGAGGATCTGGCCGCGCATCAGCTGCTTGGTGAGGGCCTTGAAGGAATTGCCCAGGGCCTTGCCGGCGGCGGCCACGCGCACCGGGTCGTCCTCGGCCAGGCCGGCGATGGTGTCGCTCACCTGGGCCTTGATGGCGTCGAGGCGGGCGTCGCGCTCCTCCTTGCTGAGCTCGAAGTGCTTGAGCACCTCACCGATGGCCGCCGAGCACTCCTTCTCCAGATAGGCGGGCAGGGTGGGGTCTTCGGGCCGGGGCTCGGGGATCACCTGTTCGATGCCCAGATCCTTGAGCAGCGTCTGCTGCGCCTTGATCAGCTCGCACACCGCCTCGTAGCCGAAGTCGATGGCCTCGATCACGTCCAGCTCGGGCAGCTGGTTGGCGCCGGCCTCCACCATGATCACGCCCTCGGGCGTGCCGGCCACCACCAGATCGAGCTCGGAGCGTTCGATCTCGCGGTAGCTGGGGTTGAGGATGAAATCGTCGCCCAGCAGACCCACGCGCACGGCGGCCATGGGGCCGTTGAAGGGGATCTTCGCCAGCAGGGTGGCCAGCGAGGCGCCGGTGACGGCGAGCACATCGGGCGGCACGCGCTCATCGAGCGACAGGCAGGTGGCCACGATCTGCAGGTCGTCGCGCATCCAGCCCGGGAACAGGGGCCGCATGGGCCGGTCGATCAGACGGGCGGTGAGCGTGGCGCGCTCGGGGGGGCGGGATTCGCGGCGGATGAAGCTGCCGGGGATGCGACCGGCGGCGTACAGCCGCTCCTCGTAGTCGCAGATCAGGGGCAGGAAGTCGATGCCTTCACGGCCTCCGGAGCGGGTGGCGGTGACCAGCACCGCCGTATCGCCGCATTCGATCATCACAGAGCCGCCGGCCTGGGGCGCGAAGCGGCCTGTGGTCAGTCGGATCTCCCGACCATCGAAGGAGATCGACTGAGTCTGTCCTTGCACTGGGCGTTATCTCTCTTTGTCGGGAGAGATTCTCGCACCCGGGGTCACCAGGACGACTTGACAACCCCGGGGAGCTCGCCCTTGTGGGCCCGCTCGCGCAGCTGGTTGCGGCAGAGGCCGAAGTCGCGGTAGACGCCGCGGGGCTTGCCGGTGGCCCAGCAGCGGTTGCGCACGCGGCTGGGGGCGCTGTTGCGGGGCAGGTTCTGGATCTTGCGGTGGATCTCCAGCCGCTCCATGGGATCGGCGGCGGCCGCGAAGGCGGCCTGCAGGGCGGCGCGCTTGGCGGCGAAGCGCTGCACCAGCTTCTTGCGCTTCTCGTCGCGCGCAATCATCGACTTCTTCGCCATGCGGGCTGGGGAACCTGGGGGAGCAGAGCCATCCACCATACCGCTAGGGGTGGCTGGGGCAGAGGTCGGCGATGGGGCAGTCGGGGCACTGCGGCTTGCGGGCGGTGCACACGGCGCGGCCGTGGAAGATCAGGCGGATCGAGAGGTTCTGCCAGTGCTCCCGGGGCACCAGCTTCATCAGATCGGGTTCGATCCGGCCCGGTTCGCTGTGGCGGCTGAGGCGCAGGCGCTGGGCCAGGCGGCTCACGTGGGTGTCCACGGTGACGCCGGCGTTGATGCCGTAGGCCCAGGCCAGCACCACCGAGGCCGTCTTGCGGGCCACGCCGGGCAGCTGCAGCAGCTCTTCCATCGTCTGCGGCACCACACCGCCGTGGCGTTCCATCAGCAGCCTTGAGGCGCCCACGATGTTCTTCGCCTTGTTGCGGAAGAAGCCGGCCGACTTCACGTAGGGCTCCACCTCGGCGGGCTCCACGGCGGCGGCGGCGGCGGCATCGGGGAAGCGCTCGAACAGGGCCGGCGTGATCCGGTTCACGCGCTCGTCGGTGCACTGGGCCGAAAGCATGGTGGCGATCAGCAGCTCGTAGGGATCGCGCCAGTCGAGCGAGCAGGTGGCGTGGGGGTAGAGGGCACCGAGGCGCTCGAGGATCTGCGGGGCGCGGGTGCGGGCGCCGGGGAAGCGCGGCATGGGGCAGGCGGCGTGGCGGACTCTCGGGCTGGGGTCAGCGGGCGAGGAGCTGCTGCACCGCCGGCAGCTGGGAGGTGTCCTTCACGATCAGCACCAGGCTGAGGCCCACCAGGAACACGAAGCCCGACTGCAGGAAGGCCATCTGGAAGCGCTCGGGCAGGGGCCGGCCGCGCAGGCCCTCGAGCAGCAGCAGCACGAACTGGCCGCCGTCGAGGAGGGGCAGGGGCAGGGCGTTGAGTACCGCCAGGTTGATCGAGATCAGGGCGGTGAACAGGAACAGGCTGCCGCCACCCTGCTGGGCAAGGGAGGCGCCCATCTCCACGATCTTCACCGGACCGCTCACCTGGCCGGCGGTCTCGCCGAAGTGGGTGAGCAGGGTGAGGAAGCCGCCGGCGGTGCGGCCCAGCAGGGTGGTGAAGTCGCTGGTGGCCTGGCGGAACGGCTCCAGGGGACCGCGGGCGGGCCGGTAGGCCTCGTTGCCGAAGGGCTGCAGCTGGGCGCCCACGCGGCCGGTGCCGCCCTGATCGGCGGGGGTGAGCCGAAGCTGCACCGGGCCGCCGCTGCGCTCGGCCACAAGCTCCAGCGACTGGCCGGGGGAGGCCTGGATGCGCTGCACCAGCTCGGCCACGGCCTGCTGGCCGCCGGCCAGGGTTTCGCCGCCGAGGCTCACGATGCGGTCGCCGGGCTGAAGGCCGGCGAGGGCGGCGGGCTGGCCGGCCTGCACCCCGCTCACCAGCACTCCGGGGTTGGCGCTGAAGCCGGCGGGGATGCCCACGAAGGTGCTCTGGGCCACCAGCACCAGCCAGGCGAGCAGCAGGTTGGCGAGCACGCCGGCGGCGATCACCAGGGCGCGCTGGGGCAGGGGTCGGTTGGTGAGCAGGTCGGGGTCGTCCTTGGGGATCGAGCTGTGGGTGTCGTCGTCGGGGAAGGAGACGAAGCCGCCGAGGGGGATGGCCCGCAGGGCGAACTGCACGCCACGGCGCCGGCGCTGCAGCAGCACCGGCCCGAAGCCGATCGAGAAGCCGCTGACGCGGATGCCCTGCCAGGTGGCGGCGAGGAAGTGGCCGGCCTCATGCACCACGATCAGGCCCGCGAGGATCGCCAGGGCCGCCAGAACACCCATTCAGGTTGCGTCGCGTTGGACGTCCATTGTGGGGCCGCTGGCCGTTGCACCGCTGGCGGCGGTACCGCCGAGCGGCAGCGGCCGGTCGGCGAGGGTGCCGCTGAGGTCGGCGTTCTGGAAGTCGGCGCCGTCGAGGCGGGCGCCGCGCAGATCGGCCTGGCTGAGGCGGGCCCGGGCGAAGCGGGCGCCGGTGAGATCGGCCGCGGAGAGATCGGCGCCGGTGAGATCGGCATCGCTGAAATCGGCGCCCTGCAGATCCACGCCGTGCAGGTCGGCATGGCGCAGCACCGTGCCGGAGAAGTTGGCGCCGCGCCAGCGGCTGAAGGGAATGCGCAGGCCCTCGAGGTTGGCGCGCTGCAGATCGAAGCCGTCCTGCCAGAGCCCAGCGGCGGAGAGATCCTCGATGGCCCTGATGCGGCTGAGGCTGTTGGTGGTGCCGGCCTGGCGCTGGGCGAGCAGCAGATCCAGCATCTCGTGATGCTCCCTCTCCTTGCGCTTGCCGGCCTCGAAGATGTACACGAAGGCGGCGGTCACGATGCTGAACGACTCGACGTTGCCGATGTTGATGATGTCGAGGTAATTGCTGGTGAGGCAGTCCTGCGCGAGCTGGGAGTCGTGGCAGTTCTGGAAACGGTTCACCAACGACAGCAGCGCGAAGGAGGAGGCCGCGGCGATCAGCATCCGGAACCTGAAGGAGCGGTCGAGAACGCGAAAGAAGGGCGAGCGCCGGCGCCGCTGCTGGCGCTGATACCAGGTGGTGGCTGGTTTCGTTCTCATGGCGTGGGGGCGGGTCAGCGCTCCAGGCTCACCAGGGAGGCGTCGGGGCTGGGAACGGTGCCGTCCGGGAGCAGGAAGCCACTGGCGCTGTTGAATACGTTCCAGGTTCCCGTGGTCTTGGACAACGGCGTGAGCTTGAACAGCGGCTCATTGTTGCGAGCGCCGGTCTCGCTGGCAGTGAGGGGCATGGCGATCATCCGCTCGAACTGCTCCGGCGCGAGACGCAGATCCTCGGAAAGCCGCAGTGGCGGCAAGGGATCGAACGGGCTGCTGGCGGGAGCCGTTCTCGCCCAGGGGGTCAACGGGCCCGTGCAGCAGGTGAAATCACGCTAGCGGAGGTGGTAAGGCCGGCTTTTCAGTGGTCGGCCGAATCGTGATCGGTGTGGCGGCTCTGCAAGCGCAAGCGGTTGTCTTCCCGCCTCAGCACGGCACGACCCTTGCGGCTGATGCACAGGCAGTGGAGCCTTCCACCGTTCGGCGGAGAACTCCATCGGGAATCCTGGTGGTTGTCTTGATCACCCAGGCCCCCCCCCTCAGGTCGCAGGGCCTGGTGCGGAGCGTTGGCAGGAATTGCTGCGGAATGTTGATCGGTGCCTACACCGCCACGGGAAGCTGCGCCCAGAACGGCTCGACCAGCAGCCTTGCCACCGCCGCGGGATTGCAGATGTCAATGCAGAGCAAGGTGGGGCCGATGAACTCCAGGGTGTAGCCATCCCCCTCCAGCACCAGATCGGGGATGCCCCTGAGGGTGGGGTGGCGAAACGGAATCGCTGCGGTGTCGGCATCGAGCACGCGCTCCATGCCTTCCAGCTGCGCGCTCAGGTGCTGGGGTTGATCCATCGTCCTGATTCCAGGCGGTTGGTCACTGTGCTTCAGCCGATCCGCTCCCCCCCGAAGTAGGGCACCAGTGCCGCGGGGAGTTTCACGGAGCCGTCGGGCTGCTGGCCGTTCTCGAGCAGGGCGGCCATGGTGCGGCCCACGGCCAGGCCGCTGCCGTTGAGGGTGTGCACGAGCTGGGTGCCCTTGGTGTCGGGGTCCTTGAAGCGGATCGAGGCGCGGCGGGCCTGGAAGTCGCCGCAGGTGGAGCAGCTGGAGATCTCGCGGTAGGCGCCTGCGCCGGGGAGCCACACCTCGAGGTCGAAGGTGCGGGCGGCGGAGAAGCCGAGGTCGCCGGTGCAGAGCTCGATGCGGCGGTAGGGGAGCTCAAGGGTTTCGAGGATGGCTTCGGCGTGGCGGGTGAGCTGCTCGTGGGCGTCGGCCGACTCCTCGGGGCGGGTGAACCAGTAGAGCTCCACCTTGTTGAACTGGTGCAGGCGGATCAGGCCGCGGGTGTCGCGGCCGTAGGAGCCGGCCTCGCGGCGGAAGCAGGGGGTGTAGGCGCAGTAGCGCAGGGGCAGCTGCTCGGC
>JALOOQ010000031.1 GCA_025454305.1 Cyanobium sp. Prado107 | reverse complement strand
CGGGTGGGCGCCAGCAGCGGCTCGGTGGGCAGGGCGATCAGTCGCATCGCGCCGCGCTGCAGATCGACCTGGGGATACCAGGTGAGCACGATCCGGAACAGGAACAGCAGCGTCCACAGCGCCAGCAGCAGACCCAGCAGCAGATGGGTCCAGGCCAGGGGGGAGGCGGGCAGGGCCGTCACAAACCTCTAAGCAGTGGGCGGCACAGCGTAGGAAGCCGGCGTCACTGCCTAGGATCGCGCCTCAACCGAGTGTCCCCGGCGACCTCCCCATGACCCCTTCCCTCGCCAACTTCCTCAGCAGCCTCGTGTGGGGCGCTGTGATCGTGGTGGTGCCCATCTCCGTGGCCCTCGTCCTGATCAGCCAGACCGACCAGGTCGACCGCCGCCTCTGATCCATCGGGCAACCGGCCCGGGGCCAACGGCTCAGGCTCTCCCTACAGTGGGACCACGCTCCGAGAGGGATCGGCCGTGGTCAACGCCAGCCTGAACTGGGCCAGCATCGTCGGAATCGTGCTGGCCGTGGGTGGAGCGATGCTCTACTTCATGCGCAACTTCAAGCCGGCCCTGGCCCGCGACTACGACGTGTTCTTCGCCGCCGTGGGCCTGCTCTGCGGCGGCATCCTCTTCTTCCAGGGCTGGCGCCTGGACCCTATCCTGCAGTTCGGACAGTTCCTGCTGGCGGGCACCACGGTGTTCTTCGCCTACGAGAGCGTGCGCCTGCGCGGCGTCACCACCGAGCAGGCGCGGCGCTCGGCCTTCTTCGACGACGAGGAGCCGGCACCGGCAGCCCCGCCCTACCGCCCGCGCATGGGAGGCCGCCCCTGGGATGAGGGCGGCGAACCCGACCGCTTCGATGAACCCCAGCCCCTGCGCCGCCGCATCCCCACCCGGGGCGGGGAGGGCGAGGAAGACGACTTCTACCGTCCACGCCGCACCAGCCGGGCCGCCATCCCCGAACGTGCCGCCAGCCGGCGGGGCAGCGAATCCGGGCGTGCGACAGCAGCCGGCTGGGACGACGAGTCCCGCGACAACACGCCTCCCGCACCAGCCAGCCGCTACAGCGCCAGCCGGCCCAGTTCCGGCGCCGAGTTCGGCGCCCGCCGCCGTGACCGCGACAACCAGCCCGAACCTCGGCGGGGCACCAGGCCCTCGATGGCCTCGGACAGCATGCCCCGCTCCAGCCGACGCGGCCAGGCGGCGCCTGGAGCGCCTGCCCCCGGGGGCGTTCCGGGCCGGCCGGGCATCCCCCAGGGGTCTCCCATCCGCGACCGCAGCGCCAGCGAGGACAGCATCAGCGACGCCGACTTCAGCCCGGCTGACCCCACCCCGACGGTCCGCCGCCCTGCCGGCGGCACCCCAGGGCCCGGTGGAGCGAGGGACAATTCCTCCCGCTTCGACGACTGATCCGCCATCCCCCGCCTGATGGCAGCCGGGCTTGCGTTCGGGCCTCGCTGGTCCTCCCTGGTGATGGTGTCCCTGCTGGCTCTCATGTCCAGCGGCTGCTCCCTGGGTCGGCTGCGCCAGGCCCCGAGCGCGGGCCCGGGGAGCGGCAACCGCGTCGATCCGGCACTCAGCGGCGATGGTCGCCTGCTGGCCACGGTGCTGGAGCGCGATGGCCGAGCACGGCTGATCCTTCAGGACCAGCCGACCGGCAACCTGCGTCCGCTGCGACTGCGCGGCCGGGAGCCCCACCAGTCGCCGGCCCTGAGCTGGAGCGGGCGTTACGTGGCCGTGCTGGTGCAGGACGGAGAGCAGCGCCGGGCTGTGATCGAGGATCGTCTGCGCGGCAGGCTGCTGCGGCTGCCCCTGCCGCCCGGAAGCGGGCCTGAGCGGCTCAGCCTGGCCCCGGATGGCTCACGCCTGGCCGTGCAGATGCTTCGGCAGGGCCAGTGGCGGGTGCAGGTGTTCGATCTCAGCGGCCTGCTGGAGCGCGACCTGCCGGCCGGCACTGCGGTGCGCGGCGGCGGCCCGCCATGAGTCCGGCCGCTGCTGCCTGCCGCATGCTGGCGCCGCTGCTGCCCATGGCGGCTCTGGTCCTGCTGGCAGGAGGCTGCGGCGCCGGCCAGCCGGTGCCCCTGGTGGCTCTGAACCGGGCGCTGGAGCAGGACGACAGCAGCCGCGAGCCGTCGCTGGCAGGCCGCTGGCTGGCGGTGATCAGCGCGCGCCAGGGACGGGAGCGGGTGCAGTTGGTGGATGTGGACCGAGGCGTGCAGCTGCCCCTGCCGGGCCTGAACCGCCCCGACGCCCAGCCGCTGAGCGTGTCGGTGGACGTGGCCGGAGAGCGGCTGGCCGTGGTGCGCCAGCTGCAGGGACGCACCGAGCTGGTGCTCTACCAGCGCTCCCTCGGCAGTGTGCGGCTGCTGCCGATCACCCCCGCCGGAGTGCCGCGGCGGGTGCACCTGCGCGCCGATGGGCGCCAGCTGGCCGTGGAGGTGAGCCGCAACGGCCTCTGGCAGATCGACCTGATCTCACTGCCCTGACCCTCAGAAAGCCGGCCCAGGAGGCCTGACGATCGGATCAGGGCACCAGGCCGGCCCAGCGCAGGAAGGTTTCGCCGCTCACGGCTTCGATCACCAGCACGGCCACGAAGCCCACCATGGCGAAGCGACCGTTCACGCGCTCCGCGTAGGCGCTCCAGCCGAAGGCCGGCACATCGCTGGTGGTGGCACTGGTGGCCGGCACCTCGGCAGCGGCGGGATCGGCAGTGGAGGGCATGGGCTCAGGCCTGACCCCCGAATACATAGCTGGCCGCCGGCATCAGCCGCCAGTCTCCTGTTCCGTCCAGCTCGAGCACCGTGTCGTGGAACGCGGTGAGCGTGGGTCGATGGCCCACGCTCACGAAGGCGATGTCCCGCTCCTGGAGGAGCCGGTAGAGATGGCGCTCGGTGTCCACGTCCAGGGCACTGGTGGCCTCATCGAGCACCACGATCCGAGGCGCGTTCAGCAGCAGCCGGGCGAAGGCCAGGCGCTGCTGCTCGCCGAGGGAGAGCACACGGGGCCAGTCCTGCTTGATGTCGAGGTCGGGATAGCGGTGTGCCAGATCCGGCAGGCGCACCTCTCCCAGCACATGACGCAGCTGCTCATCGCTGAACCGTTCCGGCTGCAGCGGATAGCAGAGCTGCTCGCGCAGGCTGCCCAGCAGCATGTAGGGCTTCTGGGGGATGAACAGCAGTTCCCCTTCCCGCGGACGCTCCACCTGGCCGGCGGCCGGCGGCCAGAGGCCGCTCACGAGGCGCAGGAAGGACGTCTTGCCGCAGCCCGAGGGTCCCACCACCAGCAGCCGCTGCCGCCGGTCCACCTCCAGGCTGAGATCGCGGATCAGCAGGCGGTCACTGCGGGGCGGCACCAGATCCACGTGGCTGAGCTGGATGGAGTCGGACCGCTGCCCTGGTCGACCGCCGTTGCGTCCAGGGACATGGGCGGCTGTGCTGATCTCGTCCACCTTGCCCTGGAATCCCTCCAGGCGACTGATGGCGGCGGAGAAGGCGGCCAGGCGGTCGATGTTGTTGACGATGTAGCTGACCGAGAACAGCACCTGGGAAAAGGCGATGCTGGCCTGACCGAAAACACCGAAATCAACCTCTCTGGCGAAATAGATGGGCGCGATCACCAGCCAGGGCAGGAAGCGGGAGAAGTAGTCGTAAGACCGCTGAATCACGCTGATCAGTGCCTCCCAGATGATCAGACGGTTGTAGTTCTGGATGGCACCATCGAGGCGACGCACCGCTTCACGTGATTCCTGCTGCTCACCGCGGTAGAAGGCAATCGACTCGGCATTGTCACGAATGTGGACGAGGCCATAACGGAAATCGGCCTCGAGCTTGAGCTGCTGATAGTTGAGCTTCACCAGCTTGCGGCTCGCAAAGACGATCAGGGCCGTACCGCCAACGGAATACGCCAGCAACAGCAGCGCCAGCCGGTCGCTGATGCTCCACAGCACGATGATGAAGCTGAAGAAGGTGAGCAGGGCCGACAGAACCTCCACCGTCACGCTCAGACTCGTATTGGTGAAGCTGGCCGTGTCCTGGGAGATCCGTTGATCGGGGTTGTCGATCTCCTCGCTCGTTTCGTCGTTGGGGTTGAGCTCGTAGTAGGCGCGGTTGCTGAGATAGCGGCCGAGCAGACGGCCACTCAACCATTCCCGCCAGAGCAGACCGAGCTTGGGAATGAGGTAACTCTGCAGGGCGCGGATCGGCAGCGCCAGGACCAGGCAGAAGGCATAGATCGCGACGATCTTCCAGAAGCCATCCTGGTCAAAGGCAACCAGCGAATTGTCAACATTGCGGGCAATGAAACTGATGCCCACATTGATGCCGTTGATCACGAGGATCAGCAGCACGATCACCCCCAGGATGGTCCAGGGCACCCAGCGACCCTGACGCAGCTTGGTGCGCAGGGCCGCGAACGTGGCCAGGCCCGCGGCCAGCAGCACCATCACCCCGGCACCCCAGGGTCCCTGCCAGATAGCGGCCACCTGCTCCGGAACCCCGGGCAGGAACCGGCCGCTCAGCTCGGGGATCAACGCCCGGCTGAGGGCCACCACAGCGGTGAGCAGCAGGAGCGTGATGCCCACCACCACCGCCACCAAAGCCGCCACCAGCAGGGG
Source organism: Cyanobium sp. Prado107 (assembly GCA_025454305.1). Lineage (GTDB taxonomy): Bacteria > Cyanobacteriota > Cyanobacteriia > PCC-6307 > Cyanobiaceae > NIES-981. Next base: position 10,530 of record JALOOQ010000031.1, on the reverse strand, counting down.
AAACTGCCACGACCGGCTGTCCTCGACCGGCAGGAAGTAGGGCTGGGCCAGACGCTGCAGCTTGCTCAGCTGGGTGCGGAGGGCCTTGAAGGCGTTCATGTCTGGGCTCTGTTGCCGCCCATTCTCACCACCATCCCCATCCCGGCGCGCCGGGCGGCCGACCACTCAGCCCGGCGGCCAGGCCAGGGGGCGTCCGCCGATCACGTGCAGGTGCAGGTGAAACACGCTCTGACCCGCCTCGGCGCCGGAGTTGATCACGGTGCGGAAGCCCGTCAGGCCCTCCTGACGCGCCACCCGGGCCGCCACCAGGAGCAGATGGCCGAGCAGCCCGGCATGCTCCTCTCCGGCCTGATCCAGGCGCACGATCGGAGCACGGGGAATCACCAGCACATGCACCGGCGCCTGGGGGGCCACGTCGCGGAACGCCAGGCAGCGCTCGTCGGCGTACACCTGATCGCAGGGGATCTCGCCGCGCAGGATGCGGCCGAAGATCGTGTCGTTGGCAGCGGGATCTGAAGCGGAGGGGGCGTCAGGGACGGCGGGCGGTTCGGGGGTGGCCATGGCGCCGGTGCGGCAAACGCTCTGAAGTGACGCGGGTGGCACTGGTGGAGCAGCGACCCGAAGGCGATGTTGGCACGATGCTGCAGTGCGGCGCTGCAGGGGCTGGAGGCCCTCACGGTCACCGTGGAGGTGGACCTCGGGCCCGGGCTGCCGGCCCTGCAGATGGTGGGGCTGGCGGGCACCTCGGTGCAGGAAGCCCGGGAGCGGGTGCGCTCCGCCCTGCGTCACAGCGGCTTCCGGGTTCCCCTCGGCCGCGTGGTGGTGAATCTGGCTCCGGCCGACCTGCGCAAGGAAGGGCCGGGGTTCGACCTGCCGGTGGCGCTGGGTCTGCTGATGGCCAGCGGCCAGCTGCCCCCCGCGGCCCTCGCCGGGGTGTGGAGCAGCGGCGAGCTCTCTCTCGACGGTCAGCTGCGGCCCGTTCGGGGCGTGCTGGCGGTGGCACTGCGGGCCCGGGCCGAGGGGGCGCGCGCCCTGCTGGTGCCGGAGGCCAATGCCGCCGAGGCCAATCTGGTGGAAGGCCTCTCGATCTGGGGGGTGGGTGATCTGGCCGCCGCGGTGCGGCAGCTGCGGGAACCGGGGTCGGCCGCACCCCTGCAACGCCCTGACGCCGGCTGCAGCCGGCCGCACAGCGGGCATGCCGATCTGGCGGACGTCCATGGCCAGCCCCATGGCCGCCGGGCTCTGGAGATCGCCGCGGCCGGCGGCCATCACCTGCTGCTGGTGGGGCCGCCCGGCAGCGGCAAGACGATGCTGGCCCGGCGGCTGGCCGGGCTGCTGCCGCCCCTGAATCGGCAGCAGGCCCTGGAGCTCACCCGCATCCACTCGGTGGCCGGGCTGCTGGGGCCGGGGGCCGGGCTTCTGGCGGAACGGCCTTTCCGGGCCCCTCACCACAGCTGCTCGGGGGCCGCGCTCATCGGTGGTGGCTCCATTCCCAGGCCCGGGGAACTGGTGCTGGCCCACCACGGTGTGCTCTTCCTGGATGAACTCACGGAATTCCGCAGCGGCGTGCTCGATCTGCTGCGGCAACCCCTGGAGGAGGGGGAGATCTGGATCCACCGCTCCCGGCAGCGAAGCCGCTTCCCCTGCGCGATCACGCTGGTGGGAGCCTCCAATCCCTGTGCCTGCGGCTGGTATGGCGATCCGGAACGGGACTGCCGCTGCAGCGAGGGGGAACGGCGGCGCTACTGGGGGCGGCTCTCGGGCCCCCTCCTGGATCGCATCGACCTGCAGGTGGTGATGCGTCGGCCGCAGGCGTCAGCCCTGGCGGCCCCCTATCGACACCCACAGGGCGGCGATGCGGCGGCCGAAGCCACGGCGCCGGTCGCAGAGCGGGTCGCGGAAGCACACCGGCGCATGGCACGGCGCAATCCCGGCGGCCTGTGCAATGCCCGCCTCGCCGGCGGGGCGCTGCAGCAGGTGCTGGCCCTCGAGCCGTCGGCCCTGGAGCTGTGGGTACAGGCTCTGCACCAGAGGCGGCTCACGGCCCGCGCCGGCGAGCGGCTGCTGCGGGTGGCGCGCACGATCAGCGATCTCCACCAGCAACCGGGCGTGAATGCAGGCGCGGTGGCGGAAGCCCTCACCTACCGCAGCTTCGACGGGCTGGCGGGGACGTGATCCCGGCACCGCGATCGTGGCGCGCTCAGTTCAGCGCCGGTGGCGCCTGGGGATGTCCCGGTAGGGCTGGACCCCAAGCAGGGGTGGAGCCACTGGCTCAGGTCCGGCGGCCCTGCCCATGGCGTGGGCCAGGGCCACCCCGAACCAGGAGGCGAGATCCGAGAGTGCCTCGGCTGCTCCTGCAAGGAGCGGGCCCATCAGCGCCTGAGGGCTGGCGGTGCCGGATTGGGACAACAGTGGCCTGGCCATGGGAGAACACGCTTGCTCTCCCAAGGCTGGAGCGGTCCGGGAACGCCGGCAATCGGTAGAAACTCCGCTCAGCCGTGCTGAGCCGGACTCAGCCGCAGGAAACGGTCTCAGCGGCGGCGGCGGCGCTGCTGGGCCTTGCGCTTGTACTTCTCGGTGGGGGTCTCGTGGTGCCGGAGCCGCTTCAGGTCGGCAAAGATGCCAGCCCTGGACACCTGGCGCTTGAACCGGCGCAGGGCCGATTCGATGCCTTCGTTCTCGCCGACGGTGACCTGGGTCATGAAGCTGGTTTCATCTCACGGAGTTTCCGAAACTAGCAAGGCGGCCTGCGGCCTCACAAACCCTGGCCGCCGGGTCCCATGAGCAGGGCATCGCTGCCCAGCTGCACCTCCAACTGCACAGGGCCTGCCTCGCTGGCCGTGCCTGGAGCGGGAGTGGTCTCCGTCCCCTTCACCTCGGTGCTCCCGGCCACGTCGGCAACGGCTCCAGGCCAGTTGTCTCGATAGAAGTACACGTGGCCCAGGTTGCGCCCGTTGTAGGCCCGGCGCATGAGCTGCCAGCCGGGTTCGAGCACCAGGCGCAGATAGTCGGTGCCGGGGCCCAGAGTGCGAGCCACCACCATTTCCGGGCCCACGCCGGAGCGGGTGGGCAGCGCCAGCAGGAGGTTGTCGTCGTTGACGCGCACCACGCTCAACCGGTAGGCGGGAGCCAGATCACTGCCACCGATGCGCACGGAGTATCCGTTGGCGTCGAGGTAGCGACCGCAGATGCCGGTGAAATCGAAGGTGGCCAGCAGGGGCTCCACCCGCGCCGGCTGTCCCTCGGCCACAGCGAAGCAGGGGCGTCGGTCGTTGAGCTGCTCGTAGATGTTCAGCTGGGCACGGGTGCCATCACCGATCGGCGCTGCCACCAGCACGAAATTCGCGGGGTTCAGCTCCGCGGTCTGGAACAGCGCCGCGGCGCGGGCCGGCGGCAGGGCCGGGAGGGGCGCCAGGGCGGAGGCGCCCAGGGCCAGCACGACACCGGCCAGGGGGCTGCGGCGGAGCGGCGCGGGGAAGGGCATGGCAAGAGAAACCAGGCAGATGGCCATGGTATGCAGAGCATCCCTGAGGCACCAGGGGTGGGGAGCCAGTGGCCCGGGCGTTCAGGCCGGCCGGTTGATGCGGATGGCCAGCAGCAGCGTGATGAGGGTGCCGGGCAGGCTCAGCCCCAGGATCCAGCGGGTGGCGCCCAGACCGAGATCGGGATCGCCATAGGCGAGTTCGAACACCGACCCGGTGGCCGCAATGCCCAGAACGCAGGCCAGGGCCAGGAACAGCCCGGCCAGAGGTTTCATCGGCATGGCAGGGGTCAGCGGATCGACTGCACGTCGTCGCGCTTGAAGCCGTGCTCCTGCAGTTCGGCGTTGAGGCTGAGCTCGTCGGTCACGCGGTCCACGAACAGCACGCCGTTGAGGTGGTCCATCTCGTGCTGGATGCAGCGACCCAGCAGCCCGTCGGCCTTCAGGCGCCGGGGGCGGCCCATTTCATCGCGGTAGTTCACCTCCACCGTGGAGGGACGCACCACGTCGAGGTACACGCCGGGAATGCTCAGGCAGCCCTCCTCGTAGGAGTCGAGACCGGAGCCGAAGGAGCGGATCTCGGGGTTGATCAGCACCAGTGGCGGAGTGGCGGCGTTGTCGGGATCCAGGTCGATGACCAGCAGTTGCTTGTGCACACCGACCTGGGGTGCGGCCAGGCCGATCCCCTTGGCGGAGTACATGCTGCGCAGCATGTCCCGGGCCAGATCACGGACGCAGTCGTCCACCTTGCCGATCCGCCTGGCGGGGGTGCGCAGCACCAAGTCGCCGAGGATATGGATGGGCAGGGGGGCCTCGTCGAGGGGCTCCTTGGGCACCTGGACGCTGCGGCCTGGCTGCTCCGCCGTGCGGGCCATCTGGGCGAAGCTGCGTGCCAAGAACCGATCTCCCTTGCTTGTGTCAGCTTAAGGCGGCTGAACGGACATCCGGGTCGGGGCGCCCACACCCATGGGGCAGTCGCAGATCGCCAACGCAGGGCCGCCGCCACCCGCGGAGAGTCCCCTTCCGGCCGCGCTGGTGGTGGGCCGCGACCCGAGCCTGCGCGAACCGCTGCTGTGCGATGGGCTCCTGTTCTGGCTGGAGCAGCGGCCCCGGGAGGGGGGCCGCACCACCCTGCTGGCACGGCCGGCCGCCGAGCCCGGCGCCGAGCCGGTGGAACTCACCCCGGCGCCGTGGAACCTGCGCAGCCGCGTGCATGCCTATGGCGGGGGCAGCTACTGCTACGCCGATGGCACCGTGGTGTTCGTGCACGACGGCGACCGCTGCCTGTGGCGCCTCCGGCTGGACCCGGCCTGCGGCCGGCCGCAGGGGCCGCCCGAGGCCCTCACCACCCCCGCCGAGCGGGCCTTCGCCGACGGACTGATCGACACCACCCGGCGGCGCTGGATCGGCGTGATGGAAGCCGGCGGACGCGACTGGCTGGTGGAGGTGGCCCTGGAGGGCGGCGAGCCCGCCGTGCTGCATCGGCCCGCCGACTTCTGCGGCTACGCCTGCCTCAGCCCCGACGGGGCCCGGCTGGCCTGGGTGGAGTGGCAGCAGCCCCACATGCCCTGGGAGCGCAGCCAGCTGTGGCTGGCCGAGGTGAACGCGGACGGGGATCTGGAAGCCCCTCGACCGGTGGCCGGATCCAGAGCCAAGGACCCACGAGCCGTCTCGGTGTTCCAGCCCCTCTGGATCGGCGCCGGCGAGCTGGTGGCGGCCAGCGACGTCGGCGGCTGGTGGAACCTGCAGCGGCTGCACACCACCTCCGGCACCTGGGAGGGCCTGCTGCCGATGGCGGCCGAGTTCGCCATGCCCCAGTGGGTCTACGGCATGCGCACCAGCACCTGGGACGGCCGGCAGCTGATCGCCGCGGCCTGCCGTGAGGGCGTCTGGCAGCTCGGCCGGGTGGCCCTGGACGCGGAACTCGTCGGCAGCCCCGCGGCCTGGCAGCCCCTGGCCGTCCCCTTCGACGATCTGGCCGGCCTCAGCGCCGCGGACGGACGGCTGGTGGCGGTGGCCAGTTCCCCCACAACACCCCAGGGGCTGCTGGAGCTGGAGTTGGCCACGGGCCGCTGGCAGCACAGCCCCGTCGCTCCCTGTCCGCTGGCAGCGGAGGCGATCAGCCGGCCCCAGGCCTGGTGGTTCGCCGGCCACGGCGGGGCCCGCACCCACGCCTGGTTCTATCCACCGATCGGCGGTGCCATGCCCGACTCGCCCCTGCTGGTGAAGGGCCACAGCGGTCCCACCGGCATGGCCCGGCGGGGGCTGAGCCTGGCGATCCAGTTCTGGACCTCCCGGGGCTGGGGGGTGGTGGATGTGAACTACGGCGGCTCCACGGGCTTCGGGCGGGCCTACCGGGAGCGGCTCGACGGCCTGTGGGGCGTGGCCGATGTGGCCGACTGTGCCGCCGCCGCCCGCTCCCTGGTGGCGGCCGGCAGGGCCAGCGCCTCCCGCATCGCCATCGAGGGGGGCAGCGCCGGTGGCTTCACCGCCCTGGCGGCGCTCTGCTTCAGCGATGTGTTCGGGGCCGCCGCCTGCCGCTATCCGGTCTGCGATCCGGCCGCCCTGGCGGCGCATGACCACCGCTTCGAGGCGCGCTATCTCGACGGCCTGATCGGACCCTGGCCCCAGGCCGCCGCCACCTACGGGGCCCGCTCCCCTCTGGAGCACGCCGACCGCATCCGCTGCCCGGTGATCTTCTTCCAGGGACTGGAGGACACCGTGGTGCCCCCCGAGCAGACCGAACGGATGGCGGCAGCCCTGCGCGCGAACGGCGTCCCCGTGGAGGTGCACCGCTTCGCCGGCGAGGGCCATGGCTTCCGCGACGGGGCGGTGCAGACGCAGGTGCTCGAGGCCACCGAGGCCTTCTTCCGGCGCCACTTCGGCCTGCCCGCTCCGTGAGCACGCTGCCGGCCGCCCTGCTGATCGCCGTGGCCTTCGCGGTCCTGGGGCTGCTGCTGGCCCTGGGTCGGGCGATCGGGCCCGCCCTCGGCCTGCAGCGGCTGGGCCTGCCGGCGGCGGTGGTGGCCGGGCTGCTGGGGTTGCTGATCGGCCCGCAGGGGCCCTGGCCGGTGATGCCCGAGGCGGTGGAGGCGCTCTGGGCCCGGCTGCCGATGATCCTGCTCACCCTGGTGTTCGGCACCCTGATGCTGGGCCGTCCCCTGCCCGCCCTGCAGCAGTTCTGGCGTCCCGCCGCGGCCCAGACCCTGCTCGGGCTGACGCTGGGGTTCGGCCAGTTCCTGATGGGAGCCCTGGCGGTGCTGCTGCTGCTGGGCCCCTGGCTGGGGGTGAATCCGCTGATGGCCTGCCTGATCGAAGTGGGCTTCGAGGGTGGCCATGGCAGCGCCGCGGTGATGGGACCGATCTACGCGGGCCTCGGCTTCGGGGAAGGCACCGACCTGGGGCTGGCGATGGCCACCGTGGGGCTGCTGAGCTCCACCGTGCTGGGGGGAGTGCTGGTGGTGATCGGCCAGCGCTACGGCTGGCTGATGGCATTCGAGCCGGTGGTCCCCCAGGTCGCTCCGCAGCCCGCCGCCGACCCCCACCAGCCCAGTTGCCCCCTGCCCGCTCCGGCCAGCGCCCCGGAACGGGGACAGGCGGAGGTGCTGCTGCTCAACCTGGGCCTGGCCGGCCTGGCGGTGGGGATCGGCGTGCTGATGCAGGCGGGACTGGACTGGGCCACCACACCTCTGGAGGGCGCCTGGCGCACGGTGGTGGACGCCCTGCCCGTGTACCCCCTGGCCCTGGCGGGCTCCCTGCTGGTGCGCCTCGCACTGGAGCGCAGCGGCCTCAGCGATCTCGCCTCGCCCCAGTTGCAGACCCGCCTGGGCGGGCTCGCCACCGATCTGCTGATCACCGCGGCGATGGCGGGGCTGAACCTGAGCCAGCTGGTGCACAACTGGCTGCCGCTCACGGTGCTGGCCTTGGCCGGCCTGGGCTGGAATCTGCTGGTGGTGCTGGTGCTGGCACGCCGGGTGCTGCCGGTGGACTGGTTCGAGCGGGCCGTGATCGAATTCGGCCAGGCCACCGGAGTTGCCGCCAGTGGCCTATTGCTGCTGGGAATGGCCGATCCCGACAACCGCAGCGAAGCCCTGCCGGCCTTCTCGATCAAGCAGCTGCTGCTGCAGCCGGTGCTGGCGGGAGGCGTGGTGACGGTTGCGGCCCCTCTGGCGGTGCACAGCTGGGGGCTGCCGCTGTGGTGCGAGCTGTGCTTCGGGCTCACGGTTCTCTGGATCACCCTGGCCCTGCTGCTGGCGAGGCAGGGGAGCTGAGACGCACACCATGCAGCCGTTGGCGCCGGAAACCCGTTTGATGTGCAGATCGCCTTCGTGGCCCTCAGCCTGCTGCTGCCCATGGCCGACCCCTACGGCCGCAGTCCGGCGCTAAAGGCGTTCTCCTTCGAACAGCTGGTGTCCGAGTCGTTCCCGGGCGGCGGGCTGATCTCCGCCTTCGCGCCGGCGCTGGCCCGTCAGCCACGGGACGGCTCGGGGACGCCATAGCGGAGGTCGGCCATGCGGGCCGCCACGCTCTCCATCTCGGCGGCATCGAGGAGCGGCGGCTCCCCGAGCCGCAACGCCTCCAGGTACATATGGGCCAGGGTCTCCACCTCCACGGCCAACGCCAGGGCCTGATCGAGATCACGGCCCAGGGCCACCTGGCCGTGGTGCGCCATCAGACAGGCGCGGCGGTCGCGCAGCGCCACCAGCGCCGCGTCGGAGAGTGCCTGGCCGCCGAAGGTGGCATAGGGGGCGCAGCGGATGTCGGCCCCGCCCGCCTGCACCACCATGTAGTGGAAGGCGGGAATGCCCCGGCCGTGGCAGGCCAGGGCCGTGGCCCGGATCGAGTGGCAGTGCACCACCGCCCGCACCTCGGGACGGCTGCGCAGGATGTCGGCATGGAGGCGCCACTCGGAGGAGGGCTGCCGCCCCGCAGCGGCGCGGCGCACCCGCCCCTCCAGGTCAAGCTCCACCAGATCCGCGGCCTCCATCCGCTCGCAGGGCAGGGAACTGGGGGTGATCAGCAAACCGTCGGACAGCCGCAGCGAGAGATTGCCGGCCGTGCCCTGATTGAGGCCCAGGGCCACCAGTCGCAGGGCCGCGGCCAGCAACCGCTGCCGGCTCTCCTCGATGGCCAGCGGCATGGTGCCGTCCCCGCTGGAGAGACCCTAGACACCTGCAGGGCGGGGATCCAGTCACTGATCCAGCCACCCAGGTGGCATGTCCGCTCAGAAACCGTCAGCGCCACCTCCCGCAGACGCCAGGGCAGGCAGACGGCTGCGACAGCCGCTCCCCACAGCCATAGCGCAGCACCGGAGCTAACACTGAGGGGGAGTCGCGGCGCGTCGCACCATGGCCCTGCGCACCAGCCTGTTTCTGCTCACCAACCTGGCGGTGGTCGCCACCATCGCCGTGCTGCTCGGCCTGGCCACCGCCGCCGGTCTGCTGCCCAGTGACCTTCCCGTCATCCCCCTGCTGATCGCCAGCTTCTTCTGGGGGGCCGTGGGCTCCTGGATCTCGCTGCAGCTGTCGCGCGAGTCGGCGATCCGCGGCATGGGCGTGCAGCTCGTGGACGAGACCAGCGGCCCGGAAGCCCGCTGGCTGGTGAACACCGTGGCCGCCCTGGCCGGCAAGGCCGGTCTGCCGATGCCCGAAGTGGGCATCTACCCAGCGCCGGAGTTCAACGCCTTCGCCACCGGTCCCTCCCCCGATCGCGCTCTGGTGGCCGTGTCCACCGGCATCCTCGAGGGCATGCCCCCGGCCGAGCTGGAGGCCGTGCTCGGCCATGAGCTCAGCCACGTGGGCAATGGCGACATGGTGACCATGACCCTGCTGCAGGGGGTGGTGAACGCCTTCGTGCTGTTCCTGGCACGGCTGCTGTGGATGGCCCTGCCCCGCGGCAGCGACGAGCAGGGCCGCACGCGCGCTCCCTCCCCGCTGCTGGTGCAGCCCTTCGAGCTGCTGCTCGGTCTTGCCGGATCGCTGGTCACCGCCTGGTTCTCCCGCCACCGGGAATACCGGGCCGATGCCGGTGCCGCCGCGCTCGTGGGTGGCGACGCGATGGTGGCTGCCCTGGAGCGCCTCGGCGGTGCCATCCAGCTGGCGGACCGGCGCGATGGTCCCGCCTTCGACACCCTCAAGATCGCCGCACCGCCGGCCCTGCTGGGCCTGTTCGCCAGCCATCCGCCCCTGGAAGAGCGCATCCGCGCCCTGCGCGAGGCCCAGGCGCTTCAGGCGGTCTCCCCGTAGAGACCACGCAGGCCCGCCTCGCTGGCCGGCGCCACGCCCCGCTCGGTGATCAGGGCGGTCACCAGCCGCGCCGGCGTCACATCGAAGGCGGGATTGAAGGCGGCACTGCCATCCGGGGTCAGCTGCACCGTTACGAACGCGGCAGGGGCCCCTTCGGTGCCGGCGATCCGTCCCTGGATGTGCGTCACCTCGGCGGCGCTGCGCGCCTCGATCGGGATCTCAGCCACGCCGTCGCCGATGCTCCAGTCGATCGTGGAGGCCGGCAGCGCCACGTAGAAGGGGACGCCGTTGTCGTGGGCGGCCAGGGCCTTGAGATAGGTGCCGATCTTGTTGCACACGTCGCCGCTGCGGGTGGTGCGGTCGGTGCCCACGATCACCGCGTCGACCCGGCCGTGCTGCATCAGGTGGCCGCCGGCGTTGTCGGCGATCACGGTGTGGGGCACCCCCTCCCGGCCCAGCTCCCAGGCGGTGAGGCTGGCGCCCTGGTTGCGCGGCCGCGTCTCATCCACCCACACGTGGATGGCCAGCCCGGCGCGGTGGGCCTTGTAGATCGGCGCCAGGGCCGTGCCCCAGTCCACCGTTGCGATCCAGCCGGCGTTGCAGTGGGTGAGCACGTTGAGGGCCCCCCCCTGGCGCTCGGCCGGACGCGCCTCGGCCAGGCGCTGCAGCAGGCCCAGGCCGTGCTCGCCGATCGCCTCGCACATCGCCACGTCCTCATCGGCGATCAGCGTCGCCTCTGCCCTGGCCGCCGCGGCCCGCTGCTCCTGCGGCAGCGGCTGCACCCGCTCGCGCACCCGCTCCAGG
>JALOOQ010000156.1 GCA_025454305.1 Cyanobium sp. Prado107 | reverse complement strand
GCCGCCGCCGCCGCCAGGGCGGCGTCGATGGCCCGCAGCTCCGCGGGGGGCATCAGCGGATCGCTGTCCCCGGCGAGGCAGAGCAGGTGGCCGGGAATCTCCGGCACCACCGCCAGGGTGGGCTCACCGCCGCCGGGGCGGAAGCTGGACACACGCGCTCCGTAGACATCGCAGGTGGCGGCCACCTCCGGCAGGGTGGCGGCGAGCATGGCCAGATGACCGCCGAAGCAGAAGCCCAGGCAGCCCAGCTGCCGGTCCAGCCCCGGCTGGGCTTGCAGCCAGGCGATCGCGGCGCGGGCATCGGCGAGAAACGGCCCGGCGCTCACCCGGTCACGGTGCTCCCGGCCCGCGGTCAGGCCGGCCTCGTCGTAGCCCACGTCCAGATCGGGCGCGGTGCGCGCGAAAATCGGCAGGGCCAGGGCCGCGTAGCCCTCGGCGGCCAGCCGCCCGGCCACGCCCCGCACCCAGGCGTTGAGGCCGAACACCTCCGGCAGCACCAGCACGGCGGCCCGCGCCGGCCGCTCCGCCGGCCGGGCCCACCAGCAGCGCAGGCTGAGCCCGTCGGGGCCCGGCACCTCCCGCCAGCCGGAGGACGCGGATCCGCTGGGGAGGCCGGAGGTCATGGCGCGGACAGGGGGTGCCGGGGCAGTCTGGAATCCCGGCGCGGGGGCCGGCAGCCGCGGACTGGCCCTGAACCGGCACACTCTCGTATGCCAACACAGGGATTGTCCCCAGCCGAGAAGCTCCGTATGGTGCCGATGACCCCATCTGGCCCACAGCGGCGTGCGATTCCACATCCAGCAGGAGAGCGACATTCCCGCTTCCACCCAGCTGTACAACCAGATCTGCTTCGCGATCGCCGCCCGGCACTACCCGCCGGGGCACCGCCTGCCCAGCACCCGTCAGCTGGCGATGCAGACCGGCCTGCACCGCAACACGATCAGCAAGGTGTACCGGCAGCTGGAGACCGACGGCGTGGTGGAGGCCATGGCCGGTTCCGGCATCTACGTGCGCGACCAGCAGAAGCCGCGCCAGATCAGGCCCGCTCCCGGCCCCCGCAGCCGCCACCTGCCGGACATCGACCGGGAGGTGCGCCAGAGCGTGGACGGCCTGCTGGAGGCCGGCTGCACGCTGCAGCAGGCCCGTGACCTGCTGACCCGGGAGATCGACTGGCGTCTGCGCTGCGGCGCCCGGGTGCTGGTGAGCACCCCGCGGGAAGACATGGGCGCCTCGCTGCTGATCGCCGAGGAACTCACCCCCAACCTGGCGGTGCCGGTGGAGGTGGTGCCGATGGAGGAGCTGGAGGGCGTGCTGGAGCAGTCCAACAACGGCACGGTGGTGACCAGCCGCTACTTCCTGCAGCCGGTGGAGGAGATCGCCAAACGCCACGGCGTGCGCGCGGTGCCGGTGGACCTCAACGACTTCCGCCACGAGCTCGACCTGCTCAAGGAGCTGCGCGCCGGCAGCTGCGTGGGGCTGGTGAGCATCAGCCCCGGCATCCTGCGGGCGGCGGAGGTGATCCTGCACAGCCTGCGCGGCAACGAGCTGCTGGTGATGACCGCCAGCCCCGACACCGGCAGCCGCCTGCTGGCGCTGCTGCGGGCCGCCAGCCACGTGCTCTGCGACCGGCCCAGCCTGCCGCTGGTGGAGCAGAGCCTGCGCCAGAACCGGGGTGACCTGATGCGCCTGCCGGTGGTGCACTGCGCCCAGAGCTACCTGGGCACCGCCACGATCGACGAGCTGCGCAAGGAGATCGGCCTGCTGGCCGCCTGAGCTGGCGGCGGGTTCAGAACAAGCGGATGAAGAGATTCGAACTCTCGACCCTCTCCTTGGCAAGGAGATGCTCTACCACTGAGCTACATCCGCAGGAGCCGGGGCCTCCAGCCGCCGACCGATCGATCATGCACGACCGCGTGCCCCACGGTCAAACCCCCGGGCCCGGCCAACCCTCCGGGCGCTCGGCCAGGATGCCTGCATGTTCAAGGCCATCCGGTCCGATCTGGCGATCATCCAGGAGCGGGATCCCGCCGCGCGCGGGCCACTGGAGATCCTGCTCTGCTATCCGGGCCTGCACGCCCTGGTGCTGCACCGCTTCAGCCACAGCCTCTGGCGGCTGCGGCTGCCGATCCTGCCGCGGCTGCTGAGCCAGGTGGGGCGGCTGCTCACGGGGATCGAGATTCACCCGGGGGCGCGCATCGGCCATGGGGTGTTCATCGACCACGGCATGGGCGTGGTGATCGGCGAGACGGCGGAGGTGGGCGATCAGTGCCTGCTCTACCAGGGCGTGACCCTGGGCGGCACCGGCAAGGCCCACGGCAAGCGCCATCCCACCCTCCAGGCCAACGTGGTGGTGGGAGCGGGCGCCAAGGTGCTGGGGGCGATCACCGTGGGCGCCAACACCCGCATCGGCGCGGGCTCGGTGGTGCTGCGCGACGTGGAGCCCGACTGCACCGTGGTGGGCATCCCCGGTCGGGTGGTGCACCAGAGCGGCGTGCGCGTGGATCCGCTGGCCCACTCGGCCCTGCCGGACACCGAGGCGCGGGTGATCCGCAACCTGATGGAGCGCATCGACGCCCTGGAGAGCGAGCTGGCCCGCACCCAGGCCTGCCTGCGGGAGCTGGCCGCCGGCAGGCCCATGGAGGAACCCTGCGGCGGCGTGGCCCAGAGCCTCAGGGACCGGGAGATCCTGGAGTTCCTGGGCGACAACCCCGGCTCGACGAACTGACCGGCGGCGATCAGCCCGAGGACCCGCCTCAGGCGGTGGCGCCCTGGGGCGCCGGGGCGGGCTGGAACATGAACATCGAGTAGATCACGTTGCGGCGCATCTGGGTCATCATCTCGAGGAACATGTCGTAGCCCTCGTTCTTGTATTCGATCAGCGGATCCTTCTGGCCGTACCCGCGCAGGCCCACCGATTCGCGCAGGGCGTCCATGGCCTGCAGGTGCTCACGCCAGAGGGTGTCGATCTGCTGGAGGATGAAGAAGCGCTCGGCCTCACGCATCAGCCCCGGCCGCTGGGCCTCGATCTGGCCTTCCTTGATGTCGTAGGCGTTGCGCATCTGCTCCTGCAGGAAGGCCTTGAGTTCCTCCATCGAGAGGCCCCGCACCATCTCGGGTGTGAGGTCCTCGAGCAGATAGATGAACTCCTTCACCTTGGCCACCAGCCGCTCGAGATCCCACTCCTCGGGCGGCAGATCGGGGTTCACGTAGGCCTCCACGATGTCGTCGATGGTGCGCTCGCCGTAGCCGATCACCTGGGCCTTGAGCTCCCGGCCCTCCAGCACCCGGCGCCGCTCGGCATAGACGGCACGACGCTGATTGTTCATCACTTCGTCGTACTCGAACACCTGCTTGCGGATGTCGTAGTAATAGGTTTCCACCTTCTTCTGGGCCCCCTCCAGCGAGCGGGTGAGCATGCCGGATTCGATCGGCATGTCCTCCTCCACCCGGAAGGCGTTCATCAGGCCGGCGACGCGGTCGCCGCCGAAGATGCGCAGCAGGTTGTCCTCCAGCGAGAGGAAGAAGCGGGTGGAGCCGGGGTCGCCCTGGCGGCCGGCGCGGCCGCGCAGCTGGTTGTCCACGCGGCGGGATTCGTGGCGCTCGGTGCCGATCACGTGCAGGCCGCCGGCCTCACGCACCTGCTGCTCCTCGGCCTTGGTCACCACCTCGTATTCGGCCTTGACGCGGCCGCTGAGCTCGCGCAGGCGCTGGATCTGGGGATCGTCGGTGGGGGCCTTCTCGGCGGCCTGGGCGATGCGGTCCTCCAGCTCCAGCACCGTGAGCTGGCGGTCGCCCCAGGCTTTCACCAGATCCCGAGCCAGGGCGCCGAGGGCCTGGTCGGTGTCGGGGCTGAGGGCGCAGGGGAAGAGGGCGCCGATGGCGCGCGCCTCGCTGGGGGCGGCAGCGCCGGTGCCCTTGGCGCCGTTGCCGAAGCCGCCGGCGGCCTGGCTGCGCTGCTGGGGGATCGGTGGCCGGTGGCCGTCCTCGGGCCGCACCAGCACCGGCAGCAGCACCTCGCGCAGCTTCAGGCGGGCCATGTAGTCGGCGTTGCCGCCCAGGATGATGTCGGTGCCGCGGCCGGCCATGTTGGTGGCGATGGTCACGGCACCGGCGCGGCCGGCCTGGGCGATGATCTCCGCCTCCCGCTCCACGTTCTCGGGCTTGGCATTGAGCAGGTTGTGGGGGATCTGCTGCTCGGCCAGCAGGGCGGAGAGCAGCTCCGACTTCTCCACGCTGGTGGTGCCCACCAGCACCGGCCGGCCGGCCCCGTGCACCTCGGCGGTCTCGTTGGCCACGGCGCGCCACTTGGCGGTTTCGGTCTTGTACACCTGATCGCTCCAGTCGGCGCGGGCCCGGGGCCGGTTGGTGGGCACGATCGTGACCTCGAGCTTGTAGGTCTTCTCGAACTCCACCTCTTCGGTCTTGGCGGTGCCGGTCATGCCCGCCAGGCGGGGGTAGAGCAGGAAGAAGTTCTGGTAGGTGATCGAGGCGAGCGTCTGCGTCTCGGGCTGGATCGGCAGGCCCTCCTTGGCCTCGATCGCCTGGTGCTGGCCATCGCTCCAGCGCCGGCCCGGCATCACCCGGCCGGTGAACTCATCGACGATCACGGCATCCTCGCCGCGCACGATGTAGTTCACGTCGCGGATGAACAGCTCCTTGGCCTTGAGGGCGTTGTTGATGTAGTGGGCCCAGGGATCGGCGGGGTCGAACAGATCGCTCACCCCCAGCATCTGTTCGGCCTTGGCATAGCCCTCGTCGGTGAGGGTGCAGCTGCGCTGCTTCTCATCCACCTCGTAGTCGCCCTCGGGGTCGATGCCGTCCTTGCCCATCTCCGCGGCCCGCTCCAGCAGGGCGGCCACCTCGGCGGCCCGCTGGTATTTCTCAGGATCGAGTCGACCTCGTCGATCACGCAGTAGTGGAAGTCGCGCTGCACCACCTCGGCGATGTCGGTGGCCATGTTGTCGCGCAGGTAGTCGAAGCCCAGCTCGCTGTTGGTGGCGTAGGTGATGTCGCAGGCGTAGTTGGAGCGCCGCTCCGGGGGCGTCATGTCCTGCTGGATCAGCCCCACCGAGAGGCCCAGGAAGCGGTGGATCTGGCCCATCCACTCGGCGTCGCGGCGGGCCAGGTAGTCGTTCACCGTCACCACGTGCACGCCGCGGCCGGTGAGGGCGTTGAGGTAGCTGGGCAGGGTGGCCACGAGGGTCTTGCCCTCGCCGGTCTTCATCTCGGCGATCTGGCCGTCGTGCAGCACCATGCCGCCGATCAGCTGCACGTCGAAGTGGCGCATGCCCAGCACGCGCTTGCCGGCCTCGCGCACCACGGCGAAGGCCTGGGGCAGCAGCTCATCGAGCACGGCGCGCTCGCGGGCCCGCACCGCCTCGGCGTCGCCGCCGCCCTCCCGCACCTTGTCGAGCTTCTGGCGGAACTCGCCGGTGAGGGTGCGCAGCTCGTCGTCGGAGAGGGGGGCGATCTCCTCCTC
>JALOOQ010000155.1 GCA_025454305.1 Cyanobium sp. Prado107 | reverse complement strand
AAAACCCAGGCCTGGAAGGATGGCAAGATCACGCCGCAGGAATTGCAGCTTTACCAGGAGCTCGTGCTCGCCAAGATCGCCACGGGGGAGCTCCGCTGGGATTTGTCCTAACTGCCGCAGCCATCACGGTTGAGCAGCCACCACGGTTCATGGGAGCTGAAAGGCCCGCGCCAGCTCTACTCCCATCCCTTCACGGTTCCCGAGACCATCACCGCCTCTAACACTCCGAGCAAGAGCTGCCCCACTGGTAGGTCCATTGCGAGTCAGCACGGGGATGGCGCTCAGCAAGACTGATCGCCATTGGCAAGGGCTGCGGAGCGGTCGGGGCTGCGGGCGCTGAAGGCGGCGAGGGCGCTCGGCAGGGTCGGGAAGAACCGCTCCGGTCCCAGGCGCTCGACGATCCCGGCCCGCTCCAGCAGGCCGTAGAGATCCTGCTTCACGCGCGCCATGGCGAAGGTGATGTCCCGTCTCTGGAGCTCCTCGCTGAAGTCCCGCAGGGCATCGGCGGCCGTGATGTCGATCTCCGCGATCGCCTCGGCGTTGAGCACGAACCACTCCACTGGCGTCTCCTCCGCGGCGATCGCCTCGAGCGCCCGCCGCCGGAAGTTCTCGGCGTTGGCGAAGCACAGCGGCGCGTCGTAGCGGTAGATCACCAGCCCCGGCACCGTCGTGGCGCCCTTCCAGTCGTTCACATCGTGCAGGCCGGCCAGATTCGGCGCCGACCCCAGCACCGCATCGTGGGGACGCATCAGGCGGGCGAGCAGATCCAGCATCGACAGCGCCACCGCCAGACCCACGCCGATCAGGAGGTTGGTGGCCAGCACGCCGAACAGGGTGATCAGGGCCAGGTGGAATTCACTGCGCTTGAACTGCCGCAGCCTGCGGAACTCCGGCACCTCGATCAGGCGCAGCGCCGCGTAGATCACGATCGCCCCCAGGGCTGCCTTGGGAAACAGCGCCAGCAGGGGCCTGAGGAACAGCAGCACGCTGATCACCACCGCGAAGGCCACCAGCGAGAACAGCTGGGAGCGGCTGCCGAGGGAATCGCCGATCGCCGTGCGGCTGCCGCTGCTGCTCACCGGGAACCCCTGCACCAGGCCACTGCCCAGATTCACCGTGCCCAGCGCCAGCAGCTCCTGGTTGGCATCGATGCGGTAGCCGCCGCGGGCGGCGAAGGCGCGGGCCGTGAGCACGTTGTCCGAATAGCCCACCAGGGCGATCCCCACTGCGGTGGAGAGCAGATAGGTGAGATTGCCGGCGGTGATGCCGCCCGGGATGGCCAGCGGGGGCAGCCCCGCCGGGATCGGGCCGATGACCGCCACCCCGGCCCGGTCGAGATGGAACACGCCCACCACGGAGCTGGCCAGCAGCACCGCCAGCAGCGGGCCGGGTGCCTGCGGAAACCGGCGCTGCACCCAGAACAGGAACATCAGCACCCCCGCCGCCAGCAGCAGCGTGGGCGGATGGATCTCACCCTGGTGGCGCACCAGTTCCAGCAGCTGGCCGGCGAGGGATTCGGCCGCCAACGGCACACCGCTGATCCTGCTGATCTGGCCGGTGATCATGATCACCGCCACACCGGCCATGTAGCCCACCAGGATCGGCTTGGAGAGCAGATCGGCCAGGAATCCCAGGCGCAGCCAGGCACCCAGGCAGCACACCAGGCCCACCAGCAGCGCCAGGGTGCTGGCAAGCAGGGCATAGCTGGCGGCGTCGCCCCCGGCCAGGGGCCCCACCGCCGCCGCCGTCATCACGGCGGTGGTGGACTCCGGGCCCACCGAGAGCTGGGGCGAGGAGCCCAGCAGGGCGTAGAGCAGCAGCGGCGGCAGGATCGCCCAGAGGCCCTGGATCGGCTCCAACCCCGCCAGCTCGCCGTAGGCCATGCACTGGGGAATCAGGTAGGCCGCCACCGTGATGCCGGCCAGCAGATCACTGCGCAGCCAGCCGGTGCGGTAGTGGAGCAGCCGCTCCAGGCCGGGCAGCAGCTGGGCCAGGGCACCGGAAGCGCCGGTGTCGGTCTGCCGTGGCCTGGTTGCCGCTGGTGTCATGCACTCAGCTTGCCCAAGGGATCAGCTCCTCAGCCAACGGATCCGGTCCGGCTGCGCCGCCGCTCCAGCCAGCGCAGCTCCCAGCCCTTGACGATCCGGTACACCACCGGCACCACGAACAGGCTGAGCACGGTGGCCATCAGCAGGCCGGAGAACACCACGGTGCCGATGCTGCGGCGGCTCACGGCGCCGGCGCCGTCGGCGAACACCAGCGGCAGGAACCCGGCCAGGGAGGAGATCGCCGTGAGCAGGATCGGCCGCAGACGGGCCACCGCAGCACCGTGGATCGCCGGCTCCAGCGCCATCCCGGCCGCCAGGCGCTGGTTGGCGAACTCCACGATCAGGATGCCGTTCTTGGCCGCCAGGCTCACCAGCACCAGCAGGCCCATGCGGCCGTACACATCCAGCGGCAGATCGCGCAGCGCCAGCCCGGCGATGCCCCCCAGCAACCCCAGCGGCACCGTGACCAGGATGATCATCGGGTCGATGAAGTTCTCGTAGAGGGCGGCCAGCAGCAGCACCATCACCACCACCGCCAGCAGGAACACCTGCTCGTTGGCGCCGCCGGCCCGGGCCTCCTCCCGCGCCAGACCGGCCCACTCCAGATCGGTGACCTGGCTGCCGAGGTCGGCGCGCACCTGGCGCAGCCGCGCCATCGCCTGGCCGGTGCTCACGTCGGCCTTCGGCTGGGCGCGGATCGAGATCGAGCGCAGCAGCCGGGTGCGGTTGATCACGGTGGGACCGACGTCGTCGCGCACGCGCACCAGCTGCGAGAGGGGGATGAGACGGCCGTCGCGGTTGCGCACCCGCAGCGCCAGCACATCGGCGGTGTCGCGGCGGTCGCCGCCTTCGAGCTGCAGGATCACCCGGCGGATGCGGTCGCCCTCGAAGCTGTCGTTCACATAGTCGCTGCCGAAGCTGGCCCCCAGCACATCCACGAGATCCTGGAGTTCCACGCCCAGCGAGGCCAGCTGCAGGCGATCGGGCTCCAGCCGCAGCAGCGGCGCGTCGGCGCTGAAGCGCGTGTTCACCCGCTCGAAGACACCCGTGGCCTGGGCAGCGTCGATGAAGGCCTGGGCGGCGGCCTGGAACTCGCCCAGGCTGAGCCGCCCGCCGCTGGTGTCGAGCAGATCGAACTCGATCCCCCCCTCGCTGCCGAAACCGCGCACCGTGGGCGACTCGATCACCACCACCTGGGCGTCGCCGACGGCACCGGCCAGCTGACGGTTCAGCCGCCCGGCGATCGCGGCGGGAGTCTGCTCACCCGGCGGGCGTTCCTCGATCGGCTGCAGCCGCAGGAAGAAGATGCCCTTGTTGGGACCGCTGTCGCCGAACGAACGGCCGGCGTAGAAGTTGCCCGACACGATCGCCGGCTCCTGCCGCACCAGCTCCCGCACCCGTTCCATCACCGCCTGGGTGCGGGCCAGGGCCATGCCGTCGGGCAGCACCACCACGCCGCGCAGCTGGCTGCCGTCCTCCTGGGGGATGAAGGCCTTGGGACGCTGCTGGTAGGCCCAGGCCGTGATCAGCAGACCCACCAGCAGCAGCGCCACCACGCGGCGGCGCCAGGCCAGGGCCTGGGTGAGCCAGCGGTCGTAGGGACCTTCGAGGGCCTCGAGGGCGCGGCGGGGGGGATCGATCAGGCGTTGCAGCCAGCGCGGCTCCCGCTGTTCGGCATGCAGCAGGCGGCTGGCGGCCACCGGCGTGAAGGTGAGGGCGTTGAAGGTGGAGAACAGGATCGTGGCGCCGATCGTCAGACCGATCGGCGCGTAGAGCCGGCCGGTGCTGCCCGAGAGGGTGACCACCGGCAGGAACACCGCCACCAGCACCAGGGAGGTGGCGATCACGGCCCCGCCCAGCTCGGCCATCGCCTCACGGGCCGCGGCCAGGGGCGGATCCCCCCGCTCCAGCCGCCGGCCGATGTCCTCGCTCACCACGATGGCGTCGTCCACCACCAGGCCGGAGGCCAGCACCATGCCGAAGAGGGTGAGGGTGTTGATCGAGCTGCCGGTGAGGCGCAGCACGGTGAGCGACCCCACCAGCGCCACCGGCACCGCCAGGGCCGAGATCAGAGCCAGACGGCTGTTGCCCAGCCCCAGCAGCAGGGAGAAGAACACCAGCAGCACCGCGTCCCGCAGTCCGGCGACGGTGCGGTCGATGCTCTGGCGCACCGTCTCGGCCTCGTCGATGATCACCTGCAGATCCACCCCGGGGGGGATCCGGCCGCTGAGCTCGTCGAGGGCCTCGGCGATGCCGCGGCTCACCTCCAGGGCGTTGCTGCCGTCGCGCTGGAAGATCCCCATCGCCACGGTGGACTGGCCGTCGAGGTTGGTGGCGATCGAGCCGTAGTCCTCCGAGCCCAGGCTCACCCGCCCCACATCCCGGAGGCGGACCACGCCGCCGCCCGGCCCGCGCGCCACCACCAGCTCCTCGAACTCCGCCAGCGTGCGCAGCCGCCCCTCCATGCGCAGCGGCAGCGAGAGCATCTGGTCGGCGGGAGCCGGGGGCTCGCCGGCCTGGCCCAGCGCCGCCAGCACGTTCTGCTCCTGAAGCGCGTCGCGCACATCGGCGATCGTGAGATTCACCAGATTCAGGCGCTGGGGATCCAGCCAGAGCCGGAAGGCCAGCGGGCTGCCGCCGAACAGCCGCGCCTCACCCACCCCCGGCACGCGCTGCAGGCGGTCGATCAGCACCTGCTCCACCCAGCCGCTCAGAAACACGTCGTCGTAGCGCTCGCGTTCGGCGCTGACGCTCAGCACCATCAGCAGGTCGTCGGAACTGCGCCGCACGCGCACGCCGAAGCGCGCCACCGGCCCCGGCAGCCGCCGTGATGCTGCTGCTGCCGGCGGAACTGGTGGAGCGGATCTGCTCGAGCCGCTCCAGGCCGTTGAGCTGCTTCTCCAGCAGGGAGGTGACCCCCTGCTCGACCACCTCCGGGCTGGCGCCGGGATAGCTGGCGCTCACCGACACCCGCCCCGGCGCGATCTCCGGCAGGTTCTCCACCTGCAACCCGGGCAGGCTGATGAACCCGGCCAGCAGCATCAGCAGGGCCACCACCACGGTGAGCACCGGCCGGCGCAGGAACGGGTCGGAGATCGACCCCTGCGGTCTGCCCTTCACGGCCTGGTGGCGACGCGCGGCGGTTCTAGCCCAGCGCCAGGCCGGGGCGCAGCGTCCCAGCCTGCGCGTCGCTGAGACGCCCCGCGCCGTGGAGCACCCGCGTGATGCGCTCGATGTCGAGCACGGCATGGCAGCGGTAGCCCGCCGCCGCCAGGCGCTCGCGGGCGTGGCGGTCGTGGTCGCCGCCGTGGTCGAGGAACACCACCACGTCGTGCACCACCAGACCGGAGCTCTCCAGCTTGGCGATGCCCTCCAGCACGCTGCCGCCGGTGATCAGGATGTCGTCCACCACCACCACCAGATCGCCCTCCTCGAAGTCGCCCTCGATCAGCCGCCGGGCGCCGTGGGCCTTCACCTCCTTGCGGGGATAGATCAGCGGCTTGCGCAGCAGCAGCGACAGACCGGTGGCCGTGGGCAGGGAGCCGTAGGGAATGCCGGCGATGCGGTCGAACACCAGTTCCCCCATGCAGGCCGCATAGGCATGCAGAACCCGGTGGAACAGGTTGGGGTCGGAGATGATCTGGCGCAGGTCGATGTAGTAGTTGAACACCGCCCCGGAGGCCTGCACGTACTCGCCGAACAGCAGGCAGCCGATGTCGAACAGATCGAGGATCAGCTGATCCATCGGATCCGCCGCCGCAGGCGCCTGCCAGAGCTCGCAGCTGCCGCTGCCGGGCCGCTCCTGCAGCCAGCGGTCGCGGATGGCGTTGATCTGGCCCTTGAGCGCCGCCGCCCGTTCGGCCATGTCGTCCTCCACCAGCAGGTTCTGGGGCAGGGGCAGCAGCAGCCCGTCGCCGGAGGCGGTGAGGCCGGCCTGGAGCATGGCTTCGAGCTTCTCCTCCTCCCCCCAGAGGCTGCGCAGGATCAGGAAGTGCTCGGGCGCCACCTGCCGCACCCGCGCCAGGATCGCCGGATCGCTGGTGCCCACTTCCAGGAGCAGCTGCTCCTGGGTGCCCCAGAGCAGGGTCTCGCGCACGATGCGCAGAAACAGTGGATCCTCCTCGCTGGGGAAGTGCTGGATCACGCGGGCCGTCTGGTTGGAGCTGTGACAGGTCATCACCACCGCCTTGCCCGGGTAGAGCAGGAAGGGGGCGGCGATGTCCTGGCCGGGCAGGGGGGAGAGGGTCACCGCATCGGCCCCGAGCTCCTTGAACAGGTACTGGGCCAGGGCCGAGGAGGAGTTGAGGTCGCCGTGCTTGCTGTCGATGATCAGCGGCAGATCGGGCGGCACCAGCTCGCGCACCTCCAGCAACAGCTCCAGCCCCACCGGGCCCAGGGCCTGGTAGAAGCCGAGGCTGGGTTTGTAGGCGCACACATGGGGGGCGGTGGCCTCGATCACCGCCTTGATCCAGTGCCGCGCCTGGCTGAGGAAGGAGCGGTTGGCCATGCCGCGCCGCGCCGCCCAGCTCTGCAGCATCTCGGGGTTGGGGTCCAGACCGGTCACCAGCAGCGACTGGCGATCGGCCATGGCCTCGGTGAGCTGGATGAAGAAGCCCATCGCCGGGGGCAGCCTGGGCTGTTGCTAGGGCAGGGCGGCGGAACCGCGCGACCGCCCGACATACCTCGTAACCCCTAGACCAGGCGCCAGGGCAGGGTCTCGCCGGCGTGGAAGGGCACCAGCTCCACGGCCGTACCGGCGGCGTCGTTGAGGTGCAGCCGCCGGGGCACCGTCACGGCCTCGCGCACCAGGCTGATCGTGCCGGTGTTCAGGGGCAGGCCGTAGAAGCGCGGGCCGTGTTCGCTGGCGAAGCCCTCCAGACGATCGAGGGCGTTCTCCTGGGCGAACACGGCCGCGTAGCTCTCGATCGCGAAGGGGGCGTTGAAGATGCCGGCGCAGCCGCAGGCCGACTCCTTGGCGGCACGGTCGTGGGGGGCGGTGTCGGTGCCGAGGAAGAACTTCGGGCTGCCGGAGGTGGCGGCGGCGCGCAGGGCGATGCGGTGCAGTTCCCGCTTGGCCACCGGCAGGCAGTAGAAGTCGGGCCGCAGCCCGCCGGCGAACATCGCGTTGCGGTTGATGTGCAGATGGTGGGGGGTGATGGTGGCCGCCAGGTTGACCGGGCCACTGCGCACGAAGTCCACCGCGTCGGCGGTGGTGATGTGCTCCAGCACCACCTTCAGGCCGGGATGGCGCTCCAGCAGCGGCGCCAGCACCCGTTCGATGAACACCACCTCGCGGTCGAAGATGTCGATCTCGGCGTCGGTGACCTCGCCGTGGATCAGCAGCGGCATGCCGATCCGCTCCATCACCGCCAGCACCGGCTCGATCGCCTCGATGGCCGTGACGCCCGAATCGGAGTTGGTGGTGGCGCCTGCCGGGTAGAGCTTGCAGGCCGTCCACACCCGCTCGGCGAAGCCCCGCTCCACCTCCGCCGGATCGATGCTGTCGGTGAGGTAGGCCGTCATCAGCGGCTGGAAGCGGCTGGCATCGGGCAG